>JALHOS010000084.1 GCA_022842905.1 Myxococcaceae bacterium
GCAGCGCGGGTGGCGGCTCCGGCGGGCTCGCCCGTCCCCCGCGCACGGTCCTGAGCGACGACGGGCGCGCCGCGCTGTGGATCCCCGACGGCGGCGTGGCCGAGAACGTCACCATCACCGTCCGCGCCATCGACGGCGGCTACGTCTTCAGTCCGTCGGGCTTGGTCTTCGAACGCCCCGCGCTCCTCTTCTTCCCCAGCCCAGGTCGCCTCTCGCTCGACGCGGGGTACGGCCTGACGCGCGCGTCGCTCCGCTCGGACGACGGCGGGACCGAAGCCGCCAAGGCACTGCGCGTGGCGGCCGTGGGCCACGAAGGGGCTGAGCTGGGCCTCGGCGTCGTCGAGGTGAAGCACTTCAGCACCCTCATCGTCGAGACCGTCCCCGAGGGCGCCGTGCGCGCGCAGGGCGTGCAGGTGCTCATGGAGCCGGAGCCGCGGTCCATGTCCTTCGACCGCGTCGTCGGTGAGCCGGCCTGGCGTGGGCGCGTCATCTTGGCGCGCGGGGCCATGCCGTACTTCGTGGGGTCCTGGGTGGTGGCCGCCTCGGGTTCCGTCGAAATCCCCAGCAGCTCGCCGGTCGACGTGGGGCTGCCGCGGCCGGCGAACCTCGTCGCGCAGCAGCTCGAGACGGCGGACTTCGACGTGCGCTGCAAGGAGAAGGGGCCGGGCACGCTGACGGTGACGCTGTGGACTCAGGACTTCAGCCAGGCCTTGTCGGTGGCGTACTCGGGGAACTGCCGGGAGAACACCGTCATCGGGGCCGTCGACCCGACGCGCGCGGGCGCCACGACGTCGCCCACGACGGGAGAAGCCGCGCTCGTGAGCGCGACCGTCGGCGCCGTCCAGCGGGTCATGCCCGAGCAAGCGCCGGCGGAGGTCGCGGCCCCGACTCAAACAGCCGCGGCGAACGTCAACCCGCCGAAGACCGCGCCGCCGGTGCTCACCCTGTCCTTCGACCTGCCCTGCGTGACGGAGTGTCCGCTCGCCCAGGAGTTCGTCGGCAAGGTGGTGGCGCGCAACGCGTCGGGGACTGAGGGCTTCGTGCACCACGGGCTGCTGACGCGTCCGCAGTCACCCGTCCTGCACCTGTCCCCCGTCGTCGTGGGGCAGCCGTTCAGCGGCGTGCAGGGCGGCGGAGGCCTCGAGCAAGCGACCCTCGCGGCCGTGGCCGTCGGTGGCACCGTGGAGCTGCCCTTCGTCTACCGCTGCGACCAGGACGGGCTGGCGCGGGTGGGCGCGCACTTCCAGTTGGCGCACCACCCGTCGCCCGTGCAGATTTTCGGCTTCGAATTCGAGGGCAACGAATCGGCCGAACAGCTCTCCCCTGTCATCAAGTGCGGCCAGGGCGGCGATGCCATCATGCTGTCCGACAACACGCGGGTGCTGCGCTCCGGGGCGATGTTGAGCCTGGCCGCGCCGGGCGTCACGGCGAACCTCATTCACGCGCACGCCGACGTGCAGGCGGGCTTCTTCCCCATCGGCAGCGGGACGAACCTTTACCGCGGCGTCAGCACGTTCCGGTCGAACGCGGGGCTGTCGCCAATCACCCTGCGCAGCGGCATGCAGACCGGCACCGCGACGTTCAACGGCACGCGGTACGCCATTACGGGGCTGACCGCGCAGGCCGCCTTCGGTGCGACCGATACCTTGACGGTGGAGCACACGCCCATGGGCATGCCGACCATCACGGTGAGCGTTCCGGCGCCGCCGCGGGTGACGGACATCAACGCGTTCTTCGGGCCAAAGCAGGGCCTCCGCACGGAGGTTCGCATTCCCGACGGCACGTTCGACACGTTCTTCGTCAACGTCGTGGCGGGGCCGCCGGGCGGACCGGCCGGCCAGACGGGGCTGCTGCGGTTGGTTCCGGCCGCGCAGCTGACGCTCAATGCCGGCAACCGGGTGGCGCCGATCCTCAGTGATGAGGTGCTCGCCACGCTGAGCTCGCTCGGTTGGACCGTGCAGACGGTGTACGTCGGGTATTTCCGCCAGCAGGCCACGCAGGTGTTCTTCCCGGGACAACGTGCGCTCCCGGTGCAGGCGGGGCGCATGTTTCAGGTCGCTGTGACGGACTTGAACCCGTAGCGGTCGCGGACGGCGGTCGCGGACACACGTGCCGAGGAAGGCGCGGCGTCTTCTTCAAGGGGAGGAAGGCTGGGTTTGTTTTCGGCCTTCGCCCGCGTCCACCAGCTTCGGCGACTCCTCACGGCGGATCCGCACAGCATCGCCCTCCCGTCTACCGCTCTCCCCCCGGACCTCCCTCACAGCCAAGTTGCAACTCGTCGCTCGACATTCCTCTTCTCGGAGCCGCTCGGCTCGCCCCCTTCCACTTTCCTCCTCAGCGAACGCCCTGCGAGTGGACCTCTCCATCCGAGCCGTCACTCCCTCATCAGCCCCGGCGCGTCCTCACCTTCACTCACGCGCCACCCAACGGCCTCGAGCGGGCACTCGCCCAACCGTCCGGCCGTGCGAATCTCTCCTCAGCGGAGGCGCTGCGAGTGCTCCCCTCCGCTGACGCGCCACCCAAGGACGCGGAGCGGGCACTCACCCAAATGGTCGGCCGTCCACTGGCTCTCAAAGCGCCGCGGCTGAAGGGTGCGTGCGGCTCGCGACTGGAGAGGTCCACTCGCACGGACGTCGTGAAGGAGGAAAGTGGAAGGGGGCGAGCCGAGCAGCTCCGAGAAGAGGAATGCCGAGCGACGAGTTGCAACTTGGCTGTGAGGAGGCCCCGGGGGGAGGGCGTTGGACGGGAGGGCGATGCTGTGCGGATCCACCGTGAGGAGTCGCCGAAGCTGGTGGAGGCGGGCGAAAGCCCCCGAGGAAGTGCCAACCGCTTCCCCTCAAGAGCAGTAAGCACCCCCTTCGCCATGCTGTCCGACTTGGAGCGAGCACCACGCTTCCACCGCACCCACCGCTTCGGCACCTTCCTCCTCGGCGAAGCGCCCCCCTTCACCTCCCTCTACGAAGAGAGCGGCGACGTCGTGCACTTCGACGGCGAAGGCCGCTGGCAACGCGCCACCCTCTCGGACGCCACGTACCTGCGCGGCTTCGACGGCGCCGTCCTGCACCGCTTCGGCGGCCCTTCGAAACAAGACGTCCGCGTCCCCTCACCCACGTCCATTCACGACCGCATCGTGGCCTTCGTCGAGCGCGCGCGCCCGAGCGCTCCGGTCCCCCTGTCGAGCTGGTCCACCGAAGCCCTCCTCGCCGAGTCCTCGCGCTTCCTCACCGCCTACCGGCCCGTCGGCATCGTCCCGCCCGACCGCTACCGCTCCGTCGTCATCCAGGCGACCCAGGGCTGCGCGTACAACGGCTGCCTCTTCTGCTCCCTCTACAAAGGCCAACGCCACCGCGCCGTGCCCCACGACGAGCTCCGCGCCCACGTCCAACGGGCCCGCGCCTTCCTCGGCTCGAACCTCACCGGCCGCCGCGGCCTCTTCCTCGGCGAAGCCAACGCCCTCGCGCTGCCCCAACCCCACCTCCTCACCGCCCTCGACGTCCTCCACGAAGAGCTCCCCACCCTCGCCACCGACGTCGCCAGCTTCTTGGACGCCTTCGACGTCCACAAGTCGACCGCCGAGTTGGCCGCCCTGCGCGCCCGCGGCCTCTCCCGCGTCTTCCTCGGCGCCGAGTCCGGTGACGACGCCACCCTCGCCCTCCTCCAGAAGCCCGCGACGGTGGCCGGCCTCCGCGGCGCTGTCGACGCGCTCAAGGCCGCGAACGTCTCCGTCGGCGTCATCTTCCTCGCCGGCCTCGGTCCCACCCACGTCGACGCCAGCGCCGCGCTGGTGCGCTCCCTCCCCCTCGACGAGCGCGACGTCGTCTACGTCTCCCCGCTCATCGTGGAGCCCGGCGGCCGATTGGCCCACGCCCTCGAACGCCGCGGCATCGCCACGCTCGACGCCGCCGCCGAGGCGACGACGCTGCACGACGCCCTGCGCGGCCGCGCCAAGGTCGCCCGCTACGACGTGCGCCGGTGGATCTACACCTGACGCAAAGCGCCGCTCCGTCGGCGAACCCACACTCGCCACGTCACCAACGTTCCCATCGGGGTCCACGAAGTGCGCCGCGTCGTCGCACGCGCGCCGCCGCGGGCTGTCAACGGCTTCTGGCTGACACGACGACGCCTTCCTCGGAAAGGCTAGCGGCCGCACCCGCCCCGCCCGCTAAGGTCGCGCCCTCGCCCCATGGCCTTCCTCGTCAAGCCAGGACCCGCCCCCGCGGGCAGCTTCGTCAATGCCGCGCGCTCCTCGGAGCTGCCCTCCCCGCCCCGCCGCTTCTTCCACGCCAACCACCGCGAGCATGACCTGCGCGCTGAGCTGAAGAGCCTCGTCACCCGCCACGGCACGCTCAAGGACCTGCTCTACGGCGTGCGCAGCGAACACGCGAAGTCCCCCGTCGTCGCTGAAGCCAAGGCCCTGGGCGCGCGCCTCCACGTGTCCGTCCGCGGCCCCGGCGTCCTGTACGACACCCGCACCAAGAGCTGGGGCTCCGACCCCGACGCCGTCCGCGCCCACAAGGCCCAGCTCGAGCAACTCAAGGACTCGGCCGCGAGCATCGGCCTCGAGCTGACCGGCGTCGACGGCGGCGCCGGCCTCAAGGCCTGGAACGACGGCGGCTGGAAGCGCTTCACCCACGACGAGCTCAAGACGATGAAGGCGCTCGGCTTCGAGTCCGTCGAAGTCCGCAACCTCCAGCAGGCCGGCCTCTACGTGTCCGAACAGAAGCTCCTGGGCTTTTACAAGGAGTACGCCGCGTGGTTCGCCGCCGGTGACGTGCCTCGGCTCATGCCCAGCAACCTCGACTTCGGCCAGTGGCGCGCCGTGAAAGAAGCCGTCGATTCGAAGAGCCTGGATCGCGCCATGTTCGCCGACTTCGCCGTGCAGACGCCCGGAGAAGTCATGGACAGCTTCGCCAACACTTCGACGGCCGCGAAGAAGCTCGGCATCACCGTGCTCCAGGCCAGCGGCTACGGCGACGTCGACGGGCGCTACGAGAAGTAGCCGACGCGCGCGGGCGTTCGTCAGCCGTTGAGCAACGCGTCGAGCTGCCCCGCCGTCTCCAGCGCGATGAGGTCCGTGTAGCCGCCCACCGGCTTCCCGCCGATGAAGACCTGCGGCACCGTCCGTCGACCTTCCGCCTTCTCCACCAGCGCCTCGCGCGCGGCGTCGTCACCCGTGACGTCCACCTGCGTGAAGGGCACGCCCTTCTTCGTGAGGAACGCTTCCGCCCGTCGACAGTACGGGCAGTAATCCGTGGTGTAGATGACGACGTCGCGCATGGCGTGCTTCGTCTAACCGGCCACGCCGGCCCACGCTACGGCAGGCACATGCGCCGGTCGGCGAACGCCAGGAACACACACCGCGGCACGCTCGGCGCACAGTCCGCCGCCGTCTCACACAGCGCGCTGCACCGCGAGCCGGCGTCGCCACGCCCCGACACACACAGCGCGCTCTGACACGACGCCTCGTCCACGCACGGTGCGCCCACCGCGCCCACACCCCGGGCGCCCGGCTCGCAAAACACCCGCGTGCCCGACATGTCCTCGGACCGACAGGTGAACGTGGGCGCGCAGTCGTCGCTGCTGAAGCATGGGCAGTCGTCCTTGGGCATGCAGCTGCCGCCGTCCCAGAAGCGGCTGGGGTTGCCGGCGTCGACCGAGCCTCCACCCGCGTCTTGCGCCCCCGCATCACCGCCACCGCCACCGCCACCGGCATCGGGCAGCGACGCGTCGGGCGGGCCGGCGTCCACCAGGCCGGCATCGTCACGCCCCGCATCCAGACTCCCCGCATCCACGATCCCCGCGTCGTCGACGCCACGCGGGGCCCCGCAGGCTGCAAACACCATCACCACGGCGCAGGGCAGGAGTGCCTTCATGACGCGTCGGTTGAGCACACTCCACGGCCCGCATCGACGCTCGACGCATTCAGCCTCGACGCGTCGTCCACGCCACGCGGAGCCCTCGAGCGCGAACACCCGCCACACGCCGCAGCGCCTGAGTGCCTTCACGACGGGTCGTGGCGCAGGCTCCCCGCCCCGGCCATCGACGATCGCCGCATCCAGCCTCAAGCCACGAACACCCGCAGCACGGCCCAGAGCGGGAGTGCCCTCAAGGCGTCCTCCACGCCACGCGGAGCCCTCGAGCCGCGGACACTTGCCACACGGCGTAGCGCTGAGTGCCTTCACCACGCGTCGGCGGCGTTGCGCGGAGCCCCTCAAGCAGCGAGCACCGGCAGCACGGCGCAGAGCGGGAGTGCCCTCAACGCGTCGTCCACGCCACGCCGAGCCCTCGAGCGCGAACACCCGCCACACGCCGCAGCGCCTGAGTGCCGTCACGACGCGTCGGTCGAGCAGTCGGAACCCCGATGAGGTCGGCCGTCACGGCGTCAACGTGAACTGCACGTCGTACGTCATCGGCGTCATCGGGTCGCTGTACTTGGACACGATGACCAGCACCGTCTGCGCCGCGCTCCCGTTCGTATACGTGACGACCTCCGGAGCGCTCGACCCCGTGCCAAACGCGTCCGCGCTCGCCAAGCAGGCCACCGCGGGCATGGCCGTACAGTTCGACGCGGGCCCCGGGAGGACGTTGATGATGCCGTCCGCCGCGGTGGTCAGCCGCACCTCGAGCCGCTGCGAAGGCAGCAGCGCCACGGAATAGACGACGTCCTGCCCCGTGGAGCCGCGGCAGCCCATGACGTTGGTGCGGTTGTAGTCGTGGCTGAAGTTCATCGTGCTCTGCGCCGAGAGCGTGCCCGACATCGTCACCGGGAACGGACTCGCGCAGGTGTCTCCCGGCGCGGGCGTGGACAGCGTCGCCTGCAGGCTGAACGTGCCCGAGGTCGTCCCGTACGCGTCCACCACCACGCCGACCTGCTTGGGGCTGCCCGACGTGTTCGTCCAGCGCACGGTGTCCGGCTGACCGGTGCCGCCTTGGTCCACGCTGGCCACACAGCGCGTCGCCGCGCAGGCCACCAAGTCCTGCGAGAGAGACAGCATCACGTCGAGCGCGCTCGAAGGCGTGGCGGTGACGCTCAGCGTGCTCCCGTTGGGCACCTCGGTGACGTACGCGCGGTCGACGCCCGTGCCGAAGCGACAGAAGCCATTGACGCCGGTGTTGATGTAGTTGTTGGTGAAGCCCGTCCCCAGCCCCTGCGCCATCAACGCGACCCCCGCATCGAAGGGCTGCGCCAGCTCACACACGTCTCCAGGCACCACGGGCGTCAGCGTCGTCGTCAGCGTGAACGCGCCCGCGTAGCTCCCTGGGCCGATGACCGCCGGGCCGTAGCCGTCGACGACGATGAACACGTCTTCCGGGCCCGCCGCGCCGTTCGTGTACGTCGCCTCGTCGGGGTCATCACCGCCGGCCACCAGACACTCGGCGTGGCCCAAACGGTCACCGCAGAACGTCGGCACGCCGGTGAGGATGTTGACGATGGCGTCGAGCGTACCGCCGTCGTCCCCTGCGTCCGGCGTCGGCGTCACCCGCACGTCGAGCCGCGTCTGCGCCGGCACCGTGAGCGCGAACACCCGGTCGGGCACGTTGCCAATGTCCTGCGGCGAGCCGTTCTGGCAGCGCACCGTCTCGATGAAGGTGATGTCGTCGGTGTACCCGAGCGTCGTCGCGGTGACGGTGCCCGGCCCAGTCAAAGGCTGCGGGTTGTCGCAGGTGTCACCCAGCAGCACGCCGCCGTCGCCGAGCCCACTGTCGAGCTCGCCGCCGTCCTCGTCACCGCCATCGAGCGGACCCGCATCAACTCCGGCGTCGGCCCCCGCATCCACCCCAGCGTCCATGCCCCCCGCACCGCCAGCGACGCCACCTCCGCCACCCGCTCCACCCCCAGCATCAGCGCGGCCCGCATCGACGCCTGCGTCGGAAGGAGGAAAACAACGACCCTGCACGCACAGCAGCCCTGCCGGGCAGTCCACCGGCACCTTGCACGGCGGGTTTGGATCCGGGCACGCCGCCAGGCACACCCCCAGCGTCAACGCCGTCGACAAGCGGAAGAACTGAGCACTCACGGGCCACACTCCTGGCGCGCGGGCGGCCGGCCGAGCGCGTGGTGAAAAGACATCGAGCCTGGAGTTGTCGCGCCGTCGACGCCTCCGGGCGCGAAACAAACTGTCTGCTCTGTTTCCAGCCAAACGGCGCTTCTCACCCCGTGAGGAAACTCCGGCCAAGCGAGTTTCCACCACACGCGTGAGCAGCGTCAGCGCCTCAGGAGCTCGGCCCCCTGGAAGCAGCGCAGCCCGGCCAAGCTCTTCGAAACGTGCGGCGGCAGCACGAGGCGCTCGAAGGTGCTGGCCGGTAGGCCCGACAACAGCGCGGTCAAGTCCTGCACGTCAGTCCGGTCCTCACCCGCCTCGATCTCGAGCGACGTGTACCGGCCGGGCCGCGTGGCCTTGAGGCTGAGCGCCCAGCTCGCCGGACTGCCCTGCCGCGCAGGGAGCAGCCTCAGCGCGTCGACGTGCAGCTCGACCTGCTGGAGCTCGGCGAAGAAGTCGGGGCTCACCCAGCCGACCTCGAGGGACAGCGTCGACAGCTGGCGCCACAGCGGCGCGCTCCACAGCCAGCGGAGCGCGGCCGGGCGCAGCTGCCAGGGCTCGTTGTAGAGCGGCGGGTCGTCGTACCAGCCGGCGGCGTCTCGCGGGTTCTGCGCGCCCCACTGCGGGCTGAGCGTCAGGTGTCTGAGCCCGGTGAGGCGAAACGGCGAGAAGTCGACGGGCGCCGAGCCGATGACGACGCCGAGCCGCTCGAGGTTGGCCTGGCGCTCCACCGGCAGGCCGTGCAGGTCCGCAGGCTCGATGTCGAAGAGCGCGCGGAGCTGCTCACAGTGGCCAAGCAGCGCGGTCGGCGGCGCCCACAGCTCGTGCACGAGCGTCCACACGGGGTGAAGACGCACCGCCTCGGCGCCCGGGCGAGAGGTGATGCGCAGCGACGACGGGAAGCCGTGCAGCCAGCCGACGCGGCCGCGGTCGATGCAGTCGCGCACACCGCGGGGCAGCCACGACGTGCCGAACGTGGCGAGCAGCTCCGCCTTGCGCACCGCCGACTCAGCTGACGGCGACTTTGCCAGCTCCAGCTCGATGAACTCGCCCCAGCGGTTGCCGCGCTCGAGCAGCCAGTCACCGAAGACGCGGCGCAGCTCCAGGTTCTCGGGCTCGAGAGCGACGGCCAGCCAGAAGTCCTCTTCGCTGCGGTGGGCCACGCCGCGGCGCACGTAAGCGGAAGGGAGGCCGCGGACGCAAGCCAGCGCCCTGGGCGGGCGTGCAGCGGTCCGCCCTTCCTCGCCACGCGGACGACGCCAGCCTTCAGAACGTCGCCAGCGCCAGCGACGGCCCCTGCGCCGGCACGCTGCCCCGCACCCAGAAGTCCCGCGCCGCCCGGTACGGGTCCGCCGCCTGCTCGAGCCAGCCCTGCCCCGCCCACTGCATGCCGAACAGCGCCACCACGCCGGCCGGCACACGCAGCCACGCCGGCATCGCCTCGAAGCCCTGCTTCACCAGCTGGCCCACGCTGCGCGCCACCAGGCTCAACGTCGACACCGGCTGCGCCACCACGCCGCTCACGTCGAACGCGTGGCTGCTGGCCTCGACGGAGGTCGTCACGGTGACGGGCGAGGCAGCGAGCAGCGCGGTGAGCAGGAAGCACATGCCCCGGACCGTCTTCAGTCCCTGCGCCAGGAAATTGGCTCGTAATCTCAACGATTTCTCAGGCGTTGCGGCCCTCCCCTGTGCAGCGCCCTGCACGGTCGTGCACAGCGGCGGGCTTGCCTTGCCGACACGTGGGGCTTATTCCTACACCCACCATGGCTCAGACCCCCCGCCCGTCGAACCCCACGACGTTGCCGTTCCCCACCGGTCCTCGCATGAGCCGTCCGGTGCGACCGACGCAGCCTAAGCAGCCAGCGCCGCAGCCGGAGGTGATGCCTGAGCCGATCTGGTCAGGCATGGACTGAAGGGCGCTTTGACATTTGGTTTGACCAAACGTCAAAACGACCTTCACTTTGGTCACAACCCCCGGGTCGTCGGCCGGCGCTGCTCCGCCGGCTTGAAGCGCAGCTCCAGCACGTGAAACAGCCCCACCACGGCCTTGAGCGAGGCCTGCATGGCGTTCAGGCGCTCGAGCTCGACGGGCAGCACGCCGGGCTCGACGAGCCGCAGCGCCGCCTCGACGGTGCTGCGCTCCTCCGCCGTCAACCCGTCCGCGACCGCCAGCCGACCCAGCGCTTCGGTGAGCTGCGCGGCTTGCCAGTCGAGCGCCTCGGCGCCGTCTCCCGGCGACTGCTTCTTCTTCACGACCGGCCGCAGTGAATCGGCCTGGGCGTTGAAGCGGGCGGTGGCCTCGCCGACGTCCTTCATGGCCTCGACGACGTGGGCCTTCACCTGCCCCTTGCTGGGCAGAGGCGTCAGCCGCAGCGCGCGGCTCTCGCGATCGACGTCCACCACCTTCGCGTCCAGGAAGTCCCGCGGCCGAGGGAAGGGCCCACGCGCGAACTCGACGAGGGGAATGCGCCCGTCGACGCCCGGCTCGAGCTCCACCGTGGCGCCGTCTTCGTCGACGTGCACCACGCGCACTCGCACCTGCTTCCCCGGCTCGTAGCGCTTCGCCGCCAAGCCCCAGGGGTCCGTCAGCCGCGCCTTTCGACTCAAGCCCAGCCGCCCCGGCGCGACCACCTTGAGCACCGACAGCTCCAGCGTGTGGCCCTTCACGCAGTGGTCTTGCGTGCCGCGGACCTTCGCCCAGGACAGGTCGGTGACGTGGACCAGCCCTTCCCACCCGGGTCCTTTGACGAAGCAGCCGTAGTCGGCGACGGAAGTGACGGGCGCGAGGACGGTGTCACCGACCTTCGGCGTCCCGCCCAGCGCCAGCACGAGCAGCGCGCCCGCCACGCTCACCGCTTGACCCCCAGCAGAATGCCGTCGGGTGTGGGAATGCAGACGGTGTCGAAGGCCGCGCGGGCCTCTTCGTGAAACCGCCGCATGGCCAAAGCGCGCGGCGTGTCGTCCAGCAGCTCTTCGAAGAGGAACGCGTTGTCGCCCAGCAGCAGCCCACCCGTGCGCACGTGCGCCGCGGCCCAGCGCCCGTAGCGGTCGTAGTTCTCCTTGTCCGCGTCGATGAACACCGCGCAGAACGGTCCTTTGGCCTCCAGCGACGGCAGCACGTCGAGCGCCTTGCCCTCGAGCACCTCGACCTTCGCCGACAACCCCGCCGCGGCGACGTTGTCCCGGGCGATGGCGGCGTGCCTGGGGTCCGACTCCAGCGAGTACACCTTGCCACCCGCAGGGAGCGCGCGGGCCAAGCGCAGCGTGGAGTAGCCCGCGAGCGTGCCGAGCTCGACGACGGTCCGCGCCTGCGCCAGGCGCAGCAGCAGCTCGAGCAGCTTCCCTTCACTGGGCGCCACTTGAATCGGCGGCAGACCGTGGCGCGCGGGGGCGTCGAAGGCCTGCTGGAGGCCCGCGTCGTGCGGCGCGTGCACCGCGGCCGTCCAATCGAGAATGGCCTTGTTGAAGTAGGACTTCCCCTGCCGCGAGTCGTTGTCCGCCACGGTCCTGCCTCCCTGTGCACCTTCGGTTGCGCGTCGCTCTCTTCAGAACGTCGTCAAGACGACGCCCAGTCGGCGCTCTTCATGCTGCCTCTCGATGGATCGAGCCAGCTCGATGAAGAGCGGCGTGGCCACACCCGCGACCAGACACGCCAAGGGAACGGCCCACAACCCAATGGCGAAGGACGCGAAGAGCACCAGCGACGCGACGGCGTCCACCGCCACGGCCACCGGCAGCGCCCGACCGAACTCCCGATCGAAGTCGGCGCCGAAGAACGCCGCGCCCAGCGCCGTCCCCGCCGACACCAGCGCGTGGACGACGGGCACGATGAGAAAGAGCAGGTCGAGCGCCGCTGACGTGCCCCCACCCAACCCGCCGCCGCCCGCCGCCCACCCCAACACCAAGAGCATCGACACGCCCGCGCCCAGGCCGGTGCCGAGGGTGGCGGTGAACGCGCGCGCGACGAGGCTCGGACCCGGCAGCGGCAGCAGCGACTTGAGCCGCCGGCCTCGGGGTGAGTCGTCGAGCAGGCTCGCTGAGCGCTCCTGCCGCGTCGGAGAGAGCGTCGGACCTCCCTCGGCGACGGGCGTCGTCGTGGGCGCGCTCACCAGCGGCGGTGGCGTCAACTCCTCGGCCGAGGTGGGCTGTGCGAGGGCGACGAGGAAGATGGAGAGCGTGAACACGAGTCCCTCTACTGCTTGGGTAGGTCGGCCACCTGCAGTTTCAGCAGCGTCTTCTTCCCGCTCTCCACGGGCACCGACAACCAGCGCTGCACGCCGTCGGTCCCCACCACGGTGAGGCGGTGAGTGCCCGCCGGGAGGGTCAGGTTCACCAACGTGCCGCTGCCGAGCTTGGCCATGCCTCGGTACACGGTGGCTTCGGGAAACAAGGCCAGCGTGACTTCACCCGGTGGCCGGCGTGGACCGGCGCTGCCGGCATCCGGAGGAGCGGAGCTCGGCAGCTTGGGCGGCTGCATCAAGACGGCGGGCACGGCGGCCTCGGGACCGAGCGCTGGAGTCGTCGCGTCGTCCTCCTCCGAGACGAAGAACAACCCCAAGCCCACCAGCAGCAGCGCCCCGAGCAGAACCGTCACGAGCAACAGCGGACTGAAGGACGGGCTGTCGCTCGCCGCCGTCGGCGCCGCGACCTGCTCGAGCTGCTGCTGGACTTCGGCGAGGCGCTCGTCGGACGCGGAAGGAAGGCGCTGCTTGGGCTTGGCCCGCCCGACGCGCTTGGGCTTGGGCAGCGGCGTGACGTCCACCAGGGCCTCCGCCGCCGCCTTGCTCTGCCGCTTGAACGCCTCGAGGGCGGTGTCGAGCGCCCGAGGGTCTTCTCGGTCCGCCAGCTCGAACAGCTGCTGCGTGGTGCGCTGCTGCTCGGCGAAGAGCCCTTGGACGAACTGCCCGCGGAGGTCCGCGTCGAAGAACAGGTCCCCGACGTCCCGCTCGAGCTGCTTGGCCAGCTCCTTGGCCGAGGCGAAGCGCCGGTTCGGCTCGCGCTCCAGCGCCTTCATCACCACGTCGGCCAGCTCTTCGGGCACGGTCGGCTCGACGCTGCGCGGAGACTCCACCGGCTTGGTGAGGATGCTCTTGAGCTCCTCGAGCTCCGAGCCCGCCGCGAAGAGCCGTCGGCCCGTGCACAGCTCCCAGAGCACCACGCCGAGCGAGAACACGTCGCTGCGGCCGTCGAGCGGCTGCCCGCGGACCTGCTCGGGAGACATGTACCCCGCCGTGCCCTTCGTCTGCCCCACCGCCGTCTTCGACAGCGCGCCCTGGGCCTTGGCGATGCCGAAGTCGAGCAGCTTCACCTGCCCCTCGTAGGACACCATCAAATTCTTCGGGGCGATGTCGCGGTGCACGACGGACACCCGCTCGCCCGACGGCTTGGTGAACCCGTGGGCGTAGTGCAGCGCGAGCGCGGCCTCGTACGCGACGGCGCAGGTGAAGCCGTACGGCAGTACCTCTTCTTTCACCGCGCAGCGGTGGGCGACGTGCGCCAGGTCTTGGCCGGGGATGAACTCCATGGCCAGGTACAGGCCGTGCGCGTCTTCACCCAAGTCGAAGAGCTGCGCGATGTTCGGGTGCGAGAAGCCGGCGGTGACGCGGGCCTCATCGAGGAACATGCGCACCGCTTCGTCGTCCTGCGCCACCGCGGTGAGCACCCTCTTGATGACGACGTACTTGCGAAAGCCGCCCGGGCCCTTCGCGCAGCCGAGGAAGACCTCCGACATGGCGCTCTTGGCGAGCTGCGTGAGGACGTCGTACTTGCCGATTCGCTGCACCGCGCTCATGACCGGCGGCACTCTAGGCCTGTGGAAAGTGGAGTCGGATTCCTGTGAGTCGACTGGCAGTCCATGTGGGGAACTCTGCCAAAGCGCCACGCATGTGGGACCCGGTGGAGAACTCCGTGGTTTGTCCACAGGCAGAAGTCAGACAACCACTGGCGCTTCTTGTGGAATTCGACTCTCCACAGCGTCCACAGGCCCTACTGCTACGGCTCCTAAAAGAATGACTCTCTTCTTCAGCAGGAGTCGCCGAAGCGGCTGTGCATGATTTTGGCTTGTTCAGAACGGCGTGCCCTTCGCCATGCCAGAATGCTGGCGCTCCGTGCGCGCCCTCGCTTCCCTTTTTCTCCTGTTGGTGAGCGCCTCGGCGTGCCGTGAGAGCGGCGTGAAGGCGGTGCAGGGCGTGCTGCGCTTCGAACCAGCGGCGCTGGAGTTGCCGGAGCGCTTCGTGACGGCCGCGCCCATCGAGCGCGAGGTGGAGCTGATCAACGAAGGCCGCGCCACGGTGGACCTGCGCTTCGAGGGGCTCGACACCATGGGCGACGCCCCGCTCCCCTTCACGGTGGAGGGCCTGCCGACGACGCTCGCGCCGGGTGCGGTGAAGGTCCGCGTCGTCTTCGCCCCGAAGAGCCCAGGCCAAGTGAAGCGAACGCTGCGCGCGCTGGGCCTCGAAGGACAGGTGGCCGAGCTCTCGCTCAGCTCGCTCGCCAAGCCGCTGCCGACGTGTGCGCCGAGCGACGGCTGCAAGATGGCCAGGTTCGACGTCGCTCAGGAGGGCTGCGTCGAAGCAGATCAGCCCGACGGCTTTGGGTGTGATCCGGGCTCTCGCTGTGTCTTGAGCGCGACGTGCCAAGGTGGCCGTTGCGTGGGCACGCCTCGAACGTGTGACGACGCCAACGCCTGCACGGTGGACGTCTGCTACCCGCTGACGGGCTGCGAGTTCCTGCCGGCGCCTCCGTGCCCTGGCGACGGCCGCTGCCAGGTCGGCGTGTGCCACCCCCAGACGGGCTGCGGCCTGGAGCCCGCGTCGGACGGGACGAGCTGCGGTGCGCTCCAGACCTGCCGCGCCGCGGAGGTGTGCATCGCCGGGAGCTGCGTGGTGCGAGACCCTCCCGAAGGTTTCCTGTGCGCCGAGGCCTCGCCCTGCGCGCCAGAAGGGCGCTGTGTCAACGACACCTGCGTGCGCGCCGGCGACAGCACCGTGCTCACGCCGAGCTGGAGCTACGACTCCACCGCGCTCAGCTCGCAGGACGCCGGCAGCTTCGCGCAGCACGACTTCGTCCTCGAGGAGACGGGGGAGCTGTCGCTGGCCAGCTTCTTCCAGAGCCCCTTGCTCTTCCGCGCCAACAGCAGCCAGCCGGTGCGGGCGCCGAGCGGCGCGGGGCGACGCTGCGTGTTGTGGAACGGCCGGGCCGTCTGCGCGGACTACCCGGCGAGCCCCAACGGCCGCGTGACGCAGGTCGACCTCTCGACGGGCCGGACCATGTGGAGCTTCGACGTGCGCTCGCGCGATGACTTCCTGCGCGTGTCGGAGACGATTTTCATGGCGCGGCTGGTGGTGCAGAGCTCCGACCGCATCGCCGCGCTGTTCGAGGGCTACCCGAAGAGCGCCGGCACCGGCGCGACCAACTGCCGCGTGTACTTCCTGGTGGTGCTCAACGCCCAGGGCACGCTGGTGCGCGCGCAGCAGGTGGTCGACCCGCTCCTCGACCAGTGCAGCCACCCTCACCCCTACGGCGTCGTCGCTGACTCGTTGGGCAACCTCTACGTCGCCTTCTCGCCCACCATCAGCCAGCGCGCGCCGCTCAAGCCGGACAAGCCGACGCTCTTCATGTCCTTCTCGCCAGACGGCGTCTTCCGCTGGAAGCGCACGGACACCACCATCTTCGGCGGGGAGCTCGCCGTCGCCCGCGGGCTGCTCTACGCCGAGAACAGCGGGCTGGCGCTCTTGGCCACCTCGGGGCAGCCGGCGTTTCTGCTCAATGAGCCCTTCGGCCGCGTCGTCGTCGCCGAGTCGCGGCTGGTGCCCGCACCGCTCGAAGGAGGCACGGCGCTCGACGGCTTCGAGGCCGGCCAGAGCACGCGGCGCTGGCATCTCCAACTGCCCTTGGGCCGTACGTTCTGGAGCGACCAGATTCGGCTGGCCTCCTGGCGCACCTCCCGCGGCACCGAGACGGTCGCCCTCACCTTCACTCGGGATGAAGGGGGCCTTGCTGCGCTGTACGCCGTCAACGTGCGCGACGGCTCCGAGGCCTTCACCTGTCCGCTCGCGGACGCCTTCGGCAGCGCGCCGCAGCTCTTCGAGGTGGCCAACGGCTCGCTGGCCATCATGGAGGACTCCCGGGAAGCCAACGGCATGCTCGCGTGCGGCAAGTGTGACCCGCCCTTCGCCGGCTCGTCAGCCACCTTCCACAGCCTCCCCACGCCGCTGCTCAGCCCGTCCCGCGCGCCGTGGGTGGGCACCTTCGGTGGGGCTGGCCACGACCACCGGGAAGAGCCCGCGCTGCCTTCCTCCGCGACCACCCAGTGAGGGGCCCTCGCGATCGGCTCCGACTTCGCAATAGAGTCCTTGCGCGGCATCAACCGGCCGGGTTCGTGTCGAAAGTTCAAGTAGTTGCGTAGCTCACCACCACAGGAATCTGAGGGACGGCTGCATGAAAAGGCGACTCGTTGGGGCGTTGGCGGCGGTGATGTTGGGGTGCGGGCCGGGCGCGCAGCAGGCGGGGACCTCGGCGTCGGGGAGCTTGGGGCTGACGCAGGATGACTCGCTGCTCTTCGCGGCGGACGCGGACCGAGACGCCGTCTACGTCATCGACACCAAGACGAGCGCCGTGCTGCGCGAGGTGAAGGTGGGCGACCAGCCCGAGAAGGTGCTCGTCGCGCCGGACGACACGGTGTTCGTCACCAACCGCATGAGCCGCTCGGTGTCGGTGCTGCGCTCCGGTGAGGCCACCGAGGCCGCGCGCATCGACGTCGGCGTGGAGCCGGTGGGCCTGGCGCTTTCGCTCGACCAGAAGACGCTCTACGTGGTGAGCGCCGCCAGCAAGACCGACCCCGACGTGGGCACGCTGACGGCGGTCGACGTGCGCTCGCTCTCGGTGCTCTGGGAGACGCCGGTGGGCCAAGAGCCCCACGCCATCGCGCTGTTGCCGGGGAACAAGGCGGCGGTGAGCCTCTACAAGCAGGGTGAGGTCGTCGTGGTGGACCTG
This sequence comes from Myxococcaceae bacterium, assembly GCA_022842905.1. GTDB lineage: Bacteria > Myxococcota > Myxococcia > Myxococcales > Myxococcaceae > JALHOS01. The sequence continues at coordinate 17,037 of JALHOS010000084.1, forward strand.
TCGACCCGGCAGGTGACGAAGTCGGACAGCGAGCTGTTCAGCCAGCTCAACCGGAGCAGCCTGGGGCTCACCGCCACCACCAACCAGACGTTCGGCGGGCCGACGGAGCCGTCGTTCTCCGCTCCGCGCGGCTTCGGGAAGACGGCGACGTTCCGGGCGCGCGGCATCGAAGCCATGGTGGTCAGCCCCGACGGCCAGCAGGTGTACGCCACCGGCCGGCTCGCGTCCGATGGGCTGCTCAACGTGCGCCCGCAGGAAAAGCAGGGCGGCTTCCCAGGCTCGCCGAGCTTCGATGAAGGCGTGCGGCCCGACCTGGGCTCGGACGTCGGCGGCGGCTCGGTGGGTTACGGCGGTGGCTCGTGTGGTGCGGGCTCCGCGGCGGCACCGGCGCTGCTCACGTTCGACTCGGCGGCGCGCCCGCAGGTGGACGACGTCGGCTCCTGCGGCCAGACGCCGACGGACCGGCCGCCCATGGCGCTCCGCTCGGGGCTCAGCAGCGTGCCGGTGCAGGGCCCCACGGCCATCGCGCTGGACCCCACTGGGCGCTTCGTCTTCGTGGCCAACCAGGAGTCGAACAACGTCTCCATCGTCAGCACCACCACCGTGCCGCAGAACGGCGGCGTGGGCGGGCCGGTGTCGGCCAGGTCTTCGGCGGTCGACTTCCGCTCGGGCGGCCCCATCGACGACTCGCAGCAGGTGGTCAACGTCGGCGCGGGCCCCACGGGCGTCGTCGTCTCGCACGACGGCCGGCGCGCGTGGGTGCTCAACGCCTTCGACCACTCGGTGTCCCGCCTCGAGATGGACCCGAGCGGCCGGCTGGCCAACGTGGGCACGACGAAGTTCGCCGACGACGTGCTGCCGGCTGAGGTGGCGCTGGGCCGCAAGCTCTTCTTCAGCGCCGTCGACCCGCGCATGAACGACCCGAAGACGGGCATCGCCTGCGCGAGCTGCCACCTCGAAGGCCGCGAAGACGGGCACGTCTGGCACTTCCCCGACGGGCCGCGGCAGACGCCGTCGCTGGCCGGCCGCCACGTGCTCGAGACGTCGCCGCTGCACTGGAACGGCGAGTTCAACAACCTGCTCGAGTTCATGACGCACACCGTGAAGGAGCGCATGGGCGGCGCCGCGCCGACGCCGGACATGGAGCGGCAGATGGCGGCCTTCATTCGCCAGACGCGGCCGCCGGACAACGCGCTGGCCCAGACGACGCCCGCGGCGGTGCTGGAGCGCGGCAAGGCCGTCTACGAGAAGGCGCAGTGCGCGTCCTGCCACTCGGGCCAGGCGCACACCGACAACAAGTTCTACGACGTCGGCACCTACGTGAAGTCCGGCGACGTGCCGGACAACATGAAGTACCTGCCGCTGGGCCTCAACACGCCGTCGCTCTTGGGCATCGGCCGCACGGCGCCCTTCCTCCACGACGGCAGCGCCACGACGCTCAAGGAGCGCATCCTCGAGGGCAAGCAGGCGGACCGCCACGGCGCGACGTCGCAGCTGAGCCTGGCCGAGGTGGACGACCTGGTGGCGTACCTCAAGACGCTCTGAGGAGTTTTCCGCTACGGGAAGGCCAAAAACTCCGTTGCCTTTCAAGGGAGTTGTCACGAGAAGGGCCCATGCGCCGACTCCTTCGCAGCCTGGTGGACTTCCACAGCACCCTGGCCCCGCCGCTCAAGACGCTCTTCGCGGAGAAGGCGGGCTCGCAGAACCCGGAGGTGCTGTTGTTCACCTGCAGCGACTCGCGGGTGGTGCCTCACCTGTTCTCGAGCGCGGAGCCGGGGGAAGTCTTCGTCGTCCGCACCGTGGGCAACTTGGTGGGCCCCGCGGACGAGGCGGGCAAGGGCGTGGGCGACGTCAGCGAGGCGTCCGCCATCGAGTACGCGCTCGAGGTGCTGGGGATTCGCGACATCGCCGTGTGTGGGCATTCGAACTGCGGCGCCATGCGCGCGGTGAAGGACGGGCGGCAGAAGTACAAGGCCGTCGCGCCCAACTTGACGGACTGGCTGGTGCACGCCGAGGCGTCGCTGCTGCGGAACGACGCCGTGCCTCCAGGGACGAGCCCCGAAGACGCGCTGGCCATGCGCAACGTGCTCCAGCAGCTCCAGCACATCGCCACCTACCGCTCGGTGCAGCAGCGCAAGGCGGAGGTGCGGCTGCACGGGCTGTTCTTCGACATCGGCACCGCGCGGGTGCTGCTGTTCGAGTCGGACAAGGGCACGTTCGTTCCGCTCGATGAGGCGGAGGTCTCGCGCCTGCTCGACTCGACGGGCCGCGCGTAAGGGCCGTCATCGGTGGGGGCTGGGCGTCGGCGTGGGCCCGGCCGGTACGGTCGAGCGGTGCCAGGCCGTCGGCGGCTTCGGAGCGGTCGAGCAGCAGGGTCCGCCCGCGCCTCGCAGACCGAGGCGAGCCGTGACGGATCGTTGGGGGCTGCGCGTGGTCCTGGCCGGCACGGTCGGGAGTACCAAGCGGCCCTCGGCTGCGGAGCGCTCGAGCCGCAGCTCCACCCGCGCCTCGCTCGCCCCAAGAGAACGCGAGCCGTGACGGAAGAGCGGGCCTGGGTCCAATGAAGGGACGACGCCGCCCACCAGCGGCACGTTCCTTCACCCCATCACGCTTGAAAGGCCCCTCATGAATACGTCAGCGCTCATCGCCGGTCTGCAGCTCCACCGCTTCGTCATCATCGTCGGCGTGGCCGCGGCCGTGCTGCTCGCCGCGCCGTCGCTCGCCCCGCTAGGACTCGGCCTGCTGCTGCTCTGCGGCCTGGGCTCGGCGTTGGGGTTGTGCATGGTGGCGGCGAACGCTCCGAAGGGCAGCGGGCTGTGGGGACGACTGGCACTGGCGCTCTGCCTCGGCGTCGTGGGCGGGTGGCTTCAGGTGTCCGCGTCGACCGGAGCTTCTTTGGGCTGTACGTCGACGTCGCTCGGCAGGTGACGGGCGCGCTGGTGGGGGTAGCCGCGGGCGGCGTGCTGATCAGCGTGTGGCTCCTGCTCGCCGGCGCCGTCAACGCGCTCGATGAGGGAGAGCGCTTTCGCTTGCCGCTCATCTTGTTCGTCGCGAACGGGCTGCTGCAGTGTGCGCTGCTGGCGTTGGAGGCGCCGCAGGCGCTGCAGTCGTTGGTGTCGCTGACGCTGGGGCTGCCCATGGTGGTGCTGTACTGGACCGCGCTCGGCCGGCTGAGCGCCGCGCTGCAGAGCGGCAGCGACGAAGTCACGGCTTGAGCAGGAGGCCGCTGGTCTCCCCGGCCACTTCGCGACGGGCCGGGTGTCCCTTGCGGTGAGTTTGGCCCCGCGTCGTGCGCCCGCCGATGCCAGCCACGAGCTCACAGCCTCTCCTGAGCGCCGCTGCTCTACCCGCCCCACTTCGCGGCGAACACCAAGTCGCACTCGGCGGCCAGCTGCGTGTCCTTCGCGGTGATGGTGTTCCCCGCGTCGTGGGTCACCAACCGCAGCGTCACCTTGCGCCAGCGAATGTCGATGTCGGGGTGGTGGTCGGCGGCCTCGGCGAGCCGGGCCACCTCGGTGACGAAGGCGATGCCGTCGAGGAAGGCCGGCGCCTCGTACGTGCGCACCAACATGCCCTGCTCCACGCGCCACTTCGGGTGCTGCTTCAAGAAGGTGTCAGTCATGGGCCGCGGGTTTAGCCGTTACCGCGGCGCTCCGCTCAGCGCCGGCGCCAAGACGAGCCGGCCCTTCCCTTCCCGCTTGGCCTGGTACATGGCGCGGTCCGCCGCAGCGATGAGGCCGGTGGGTGTGGTGGCCACGTCGGGGAAGGTCGCCGCGCCGATGGACGCGCTGAGCTTCACCGCGACGCCCGGCAGGTCCAGCGAGAGCGTCTTGAAGCCCTGGAGGATTCGTTCTGCCGTGGCCCGCGCGCCCACTGCGTCGGTTTCGAGCAGCAGCACGGCGAACTCGTCGCCGCCGTAGCGGTACGCGAAGTCCACGCCGCGAATGCTGGCCTGCAGCAGCTGCCCCACCGCCTTGAGCGTGGCGCTGCCGGCCAAGTGCCCGTGGGTGTCGTTGACGGCCTTGAAGTCGTCCAGGTCTAGGAACAGCACCGCGAAGGACCGCGTGAAGCGGGCGGCGCGGGCCACTTCGCGTTCGAGGTGCGTCGACAGCGCGCGCACGTTGTACAGGCCGGTGTGCTCGTCGATGACGGTCAGCTCCTGCACCTGGCGGAACACCCGCGCGTTCTCGATGGCGATGGCGGCGTAGTCGGCGATGGCGGACACCGCCATGACGTCGTCGTCGGTGAACTCCCGCGCGCCGTCGCCGTTGACGATTTCGATGACGCCCAACGTCCGGCCTTTGGCCACCAGCGGCACGGCGATGATGGAGCGCGTCCGGAAGGCGGCCTGCGTGTCGAAGCGCGAGGCGAAGTCGGGGTCGGTGAGCACGTCGCGCACCAGCCGCGGCTTCTGGTTGCGGAACACCGAACCGGCGATGCCTTCCGTCGTGCTCACCTTGAGGTGTTTGAGCTTGTCCGCCGCCGGCCCCACGCAGATTTCGAAGTAGAGCTGGTCGTCGTCACCGAGCAGCAGCAAGGACCAGGACTGCGGCTGGAGCAGCTCCGAGACCTTGGCCATGACGAGGCGCAGCACTTCGGACACGTCGAGCGTCGACGTCAGCGCGCGCGCAATCTCGTTGAAGGCGGACAGCTGCCCCAACGTTCGCCGCACGGCGGTGAGCAGGTCCGCGGAGTTCATGCCGAAGGCCTGCCATGTTCGTCCTCAAACCCAGGGGCCGCAAGAAAGCCAAGGACTTGTCGGGTGGCTTGACCTCGACGGGACGCCGGTGGTCTAGGCCCGCCCGCGTCCCGGGAGCGAAGACCGCTGGAGTCCAAAGACATGATGAGTCGACGAGTGTGGTGGCTGGGCCTGTGTGCCGTGGTCAGCGCGTGCCAGTGCGGGACGGCGACGATTCGCATGGATGCGGGTGTGGGCGGCGCGGGAGGTCGCGACGGCGGCTTGGGCTTGGGCGGGTTCGGCGGCACGGCGGGCGCCGGCGGCTCCGCAGGCCAGGG
>JALHOS010000085.1 GCA_022842905.1 Myxococcaceae bacterium
CGCCTACTGGGGACCCGTCGATCCTCGCCCCGCCGATCGCGCCGCCGGCTCCCCCGACGCCGACCCCCGCGGGCCCGAGCCCCGTCGACCTCGCCCGTCGCGGAGATCTCCAGGGCGCGCTGCGCGCGGCGGATCAGATCCAGAACCCGGCGGAGCGAACGCGGGTCCTCGAGGAGATCGCGGACATCGCTTCGGCGCAGGGCGGCGGCGGCTGGGACGTCGGCGGGCAGCTGCGCACGCCGGAGGATCGCGAGCGCTTCTTCATGCGCCGCCTGCAGATGGCGCTGCGCCGTGGCAACGTCGCCCGCGCGACCGAGTTCGCCATGCGCATTCCCGATCAGGGCGAGCGCAACCGCGCGCTGTCGATGATCGTCGAGCACGGCCTGCGCGTGGTCCCGAACGTGGCCGATCTGATCCAGGCCGCCGCTGCCATCACCACGCCCGAGCGCGGCCAGTGGCTGACCAAGATCGCCGAGCACGCGCTGGCGCAGCCGAACGGCCTGCGCACCGCGCTGACCGCCGCCAACCTGATCCAGCGCCCGGAGTCGAAGAACCCGCTCCTCGCCCGCATCGCCGAGACGGCGATCCGCGGCGGGCAGGTCAACGAAGCGCGCGAGGCGATCGCCGGCATCACCAACCCGGCCGAGAAGGCCCGCCTGCAGGAGCTGCTCGACCGCAGCACGCGCCCCAACGACGGACAGTTGATGCAGCAGATCGAAGGCCACCTCAACGGCGGCCGGCTGCTGCAGGCGCTCGAGGTCGCCGGCCAGTTGCAGGATCCGAACACCAAGCAGGCCGTCGTGGGCCGGGTGTTCGAAGCGTCGCTGAGCTCCCGCGCGTTCGACGTCTCGCAGCGTGCGCTGGGCATGTTGCAGGACGGCAGCCGCCAGCCCTACTACCTCAAGCTCGCGCAGACCGCGGCGCAGGCGCACAACTTCCCCGTCGCCAACCAGGCCGCCAGCGGCCTCCACGGCCCGCTCCGCAACCAGGCGTACGGCGCCATCGCGCAGCACGCGGCGGCCGCCAGCCGCTTCGACGAAGCGCTCCAGGCCGCGCTGCAGCTGGTGCCGCAGGAGCGCAACCGCTGGCTCAACCACATCGGCCAGGCCGCGCTCGACAAGGCCAACTTCCCCGTCGTCCGCCAGGTCGCCGAGCAGCTCGGCGGGCTCGAGCGCGATCAGCTGCTGGGCCGGCTGGGCGACAAGCTCGTCGATCTGGGCCGGCGCGGTGAGGCACTGGACGTGGCCGCCACCCTCGGGCCGCAGGAGCGCACGCGGCTGGCGCGCCGGGTGTTCGACTCGGCGTTCGTCGCCAACCAGCACCAAGAAGCGCTGCGCGCGCTCGACTACTTGAACCCGCAGGATCAGGTGGAGCCGCTCACGCGCCTGGCGGACTCGGCGATCACCGCGAAGAACTTCGACGTGGCCCGGGGCACCATCGAGCGGCTGCCCGAGCAGCACCGGCCCGCGCTGTGGACGCGCCTGGCTTCCGGCGCCGCGGCCGCCGGCCAGTTCGACAAGGCGACGCAGGCGGCGGAGAAGCTGTTTGGCGCGCCGCGTGAGCAGGCCTTCAACGCGATCAGCAACGCTGCGTTCAACGCGGGCAAGCTCCGCGAGTCGCGCCTGGCGGCGCTGCAGCTCACGGGACCGCAGCGTGAGCAGCACTTGGTCCGCATCGGCCGGACAGCGCTCGAGCGCGGCCTGGACGACGAGGTCAAGGCGTCGGCCGAAGCGCTGGGCGGCCCCCACAAGGAACAGCTCCTGTCGGGGCTGGCCGAGCGCTACCTGAACCAGGGCAAGCGCAGCGAAGCCGTGGAGCTGGTGCGCAACCTGAGCCCCATGGCGCGGCAGCGGGTCATCGGTCGAGCCTTCGACATGGCGCTGACGCAGGCGGCGCTCGCGGAAGCGCTCAGCTTGACGGCGCTCATGGACCACCGCGAGCGCGGCCCCGCTCTCGATCGCGTCAGCGATCAGGCGATCGCCCGCGGCCAGTACGACGTGGCGACGCGCGCGATCGAGCAGATGCCGGACTTCCGCCAGGAGCCGGAGTGGTCGAAGTTGTCGGACGCGGCGGCGCGCAGCGGGAACTTCGGCGTGGCCACCATGGCCGCCGAGAAGCTCAGCGGCGACCAGCGCCAGCGCGCGCACCAGGTCGTCGTGGACCGCGCGCTGTCCGCGGGGCAGCTGACGGCGGCGCGGAACTCGGCGGTCAGCCTGGTCGGCGACGACCGCCAGCGCGCCCTGCTCCGAATCGGCGCGGCGGCGATCGAACGCCGGAACCTGCCCGAAGCCAAGGAGACGGCTCGGGTCCTCGGCGGCACCGAGGGGGAGCAGCTGCTCGGCCGCTACGCCGACGCGCTGCTCAACGACGGGCGCCGCGGCGAAGCGGTGACGCTGGCGCAGACGCTCGGCGTCGGTGAGCGCGGCCGCATCGTGCACCGGGCGTTCGACATGGCCCTGGCCGCCGGTGAGCTCGACGAAGCGCACCGCATGGTGCCGCTGCTCGACTGGCAGCAGCGCCCCGCGCTCATCACCCGGCTGGCCGAGAAGGCGCTCGGCGCGAGCAGCTTCGCGCAGGCGCGCCGCTTCGCGACCGAGCTGACGGGCCCGGCCCGCGACGACATGATGGAGCGCATCGGCTCCACGGCGCTCGAGCGCGGATCGTTCGCCGAGGTGAAGGCGGCGGCGGCCGAGCTGACCGGCGACCGGCGCGCGGCGTTGATGACGCGCCTGGGCGACCGCTTCCTCTCGCTCGAGCGCTTCGCCGAGGCGATCGACGTGGCCAAGGGGCTGCCGACCGAGGCCGCGCAGCGCATCGCCAGCCAGGCCTTCGAAGGGGCGCTGGGCAAGAACCAGTTCGACGTCGCCCAGACCGGCGCCGCGCTGCTGCCCACCGACCAGAAGAACGCCGCGCTGACCCGCATCGTCGAGAAGGCACTCAGCGTGCAGAACTACCCGGCGACCTTCGCCGCGGCGCAGGCGCTGCCCGAGGCGGATCGCCACCGGCTCATGTTGCCCGTGGCCGAGCAGCTGCTCGCCCAGGGCAGCCTGCGGCACGCGGCCACGGCGGCGCGGCTGCTGGAGACCGGCGAGCGGCGGCGGCTGTCGAACGCGATCGCCGAGCGCGCGCTGGGGGAGCGCAAGTGGTCCGACGCGATGAACGCCGCCAGCGCCCTGCCCGAAGCCGAGCGGAACGGCTGGGGCGTTCGCGTGGTGGACGGCGCGCTGGCCAACAACGAGCTGAGCCCCGCGGCGGACGCGGCGCGCAGCATCACCGTCGAGGCCGACAAGCAGGCGCAGCTGACCAAGGTGGCGGAGAAGGCGCTGACGCTCAACGAGCTGGAGACGGCGCTCGAGCTGACGCCGGAGCTGGGCGCGGACGATCGTGCGCGGATCCAGAACCAGGTGATCGAGAAAGCCCTCGCGTCGAACAAGCTCGATCTGGTGCTGCGTATCGCCGACGAGATGCGGCCCGCCGAAGCCCAGGCCCTGCGCGTGCGCGTGCTCGACAAGGCGCTGGAGAACGGCAACTACGCCGTCGGTCGTGAGGTCGCCGGGCGCTTCCCGGATCCGGACCGCCAGAACGGGTGGAAGCGGCTGGCGGAGAAGGCCCTGGCCAGCGGCGCGCTCGACGAGATCCAGCCGACGCTCGCGCTCATGTCGTCGGTGCAGATCTGCCACGACATTCGCAAGCGTGGCGCGGACAAGGCCATGGACACGTCCAAGTGGCGCATCGCCCAGACGCTGGTGCGCGCCATGCGCGTCGAAGCCGACAAGGAAGCGTACATGGGCAAGCTGGCGGACAAGGCGACCGCGGCGAAGTCCTTCGACGTCGCGGCCGAGGCGGCCAACGAGCTGTCCGGGCGCATGGCGTCGGCGCAGAAGCTGGCCAAGGTGCTCCAGGCGGCCAGCGCCGCGGGCTCGCCGGTCGCTGGGCAGATCGTCGATCGCCTGGTGTCGGTGGCGAACAAGGCCATCACCGCGCAGCGCTGGGAAGAAGCGTCGACGATCGCCAAGCTGCTCCCGGCTGGGAAGGCGCGCACCGATCTGCTCAACAAGATCGCCCGCGAGCGTGACAACGGAACCTGGAACCCGTTCGGAAACCGCTGAGCTCGGTCTTCCCGAGGGCTGGTGAAGTGGAACAGGACGCCGTCGCTCGCCGTGTGCGGGCGGCGGCGTTCGCCTTTCGTGGCCCGTTTCTGCGTTGGGGCTCTCGCCTTCTTGGAAACCGCAGGTGCACCGGCACACCAGGGGGACGCCCGCGAAGAACGATCACACAGTGCGTCAAATCTGACCGTCGGCGGCGCGCGATAACCCCAGTGCCATGAGACCGCTCGCCCACAACACCGTCACGCCTGCGAAGAGCCCGAAGCTGTTGGTGCCGCCGCCGCCGTCCGCGGTGTCGGTGGCAGTGCTCGAGCGGCTGATCACGAAGGACCCGTTCGGCGTCGCGCGCAACGCGCCGGTCGGCGCACTGGGGAAGATCCAGCTCGAGCGGCTCGCCGCCGAGTACGACAGCCGCGGCTCACACGAGGTCAAGCGGGTCTACGCCAACGCGCTCAAGGCGCTGCTCTCGCAGCAGCCTCACGCCACGGTGCGGCGCTGGCTCACGGCTGAGCAGGCCGCGCGCTGAGCTCCTCGGTGCGGGCTCCGGCCGGCAGCGGGTAGGCCTGTTCCAGTGACGCGACCGCCTTGGCGATCGACTCGCGCACCCGCTCGGTGAGCGCGGGGAGATCCGCCTGGGTCAGGCCCTTGGTCTCGACCGGCTCGAGGACACGGACGACGGCCTTGGCTTCGCCGAACCAGAGGCTGCCCTTGGGCCGACACGCGTGCGTGCCCGTGAGCGCCACCGGGAGGATCGGCGACTGGGTCTCGATCGCCAGCTGAAACGCGCCGGGCTTGAACGGCAGCAGCTTGCCGTCGGCGGACCGCGTGCCCTCCGGGAAGATCATGATGCACATGCCCGCGGCGAGCGTCTCCTTGCAAGTGTTCAGCATCTGCACGACGGACTGGGCTTCACCGCGGCGCAGCGGAATGTCGCCGCTGAACTTCATGAGCCAGCCGATGATCGGCAGCTTGAAGATCGACTCCTTCGACACCCAGCGCATGTCCCAGGGCAAGAACGACAGGAGGAACGGATCCGCCGTGGACTGGTGGTTGGAAACCACCACGTAGCCGCGCTCGAAGATGTCGGGCGGCCCCTTGCCTTCCACCGAGAAGCGCCAGATCGGCGTCAGCCGCGACGTGACGCGCCCGAAGCGTCGCATCCACCGGCCGCGAATGCGCCGGCCTGGATCCGGCTTGGTCAGCAGCGTCGCCAGGCCCATGAGCGGCACGAAGAGCACCGCGCACAGGAAGAACTCGACGTACGTGTACAGCCCCAGGATCGCTCGGCGCATGTGGTTGAGGGTGTTAGCGCGAAGTCCGTCACCCCTTCGTCACGATCTTCGGCGCCCGAAGAAGCGGGTCAGGCTGACCTTGCGCAGCCCGCTCCAGGCTTGGCGGACGACGGCGGTGCTGAACAAGAACACGGTGGCGGCGACGCCCAAGAGCCCCAGCAGCGGCACGCCGAACACGAGCCAGGGGCTCTGCGCGAAGGCGATGAAGGTGCCGATGATGAAGCCGCAGGCGCACAGGCCAGCGAAGGTGACGACGGCCAGCGCGCGCAGGTTGTCGTTGAGCGACTCCATCTGCTCGGCCTTGACGGTGACGGTGAACTTGCCGGCCTCGAGATCGAGGAGGATCTGCTGGAGCTGCAGCGGCAGCTCGGTGGCGGCGGTCTGCAACCGGAGCAGCGCCTTCATGCCTTCGCCTTGGAGCTGGGCGGGATCGTACCGATCGGCCAGGAGCTTCTTGGCGTACGGCAGCACGAGCTCGCCGATCGGCAGGTCCGGCGCGAGGGAGCGCAGCACGCCTTCGAGCGTGACCGACGCGCGGCCGAGGATCGCGTACTCCTTGGGCACGCGGATCCGGTAGCGCACGGCCAGGTCGAGCAGCTCGCCTACCAGGCGCCGGCTGTCGATCTGCCCCAAGGAGCTGGGCAGGTACGCGCCGAGGAGCTCGTCGATGTCCTTCTTGAACGCGAGCAGGTTGGTGCGGCTGTCCGGCGCGCCGACGCGGTAGAGGATGCGGGCCACCGACTCGCTGTCTTTGAGCGCGACGGCGAGCACCAGCGAGACGAGGGTGTCCTGCATCTGCCGGGTGACGCGCCCGACGAGCCCGAAGTCGATCAGCGCCAGCACCGGGCCGTCGAGCACCAGCAGGTTCCCCGGGTGGGGATCGGCGTGGAACAGGCCGTCTTCGAAGAGCTGCTTGAAGGCGTCCTCGAGCATGGTCTTGGCCAGCGCGTGGCGGCTGCGCTCGTCCAAGTTGGCGTGGGACAGCTTCGGCGCGCGAATGAACTCGAGCGTGAGCACGGTGCGCCCGGTCAGATCGTCGTACACCTTGGGGATCTTCAGGCCCGGGCGGTCGACGTGGTTCTTGTGGAACGCGCGGACGTTGGCGGCCTCGGACAGGAAGTCGAGCTCTTCGTGCACGGCGCGATCGAACTGCTCGATGATGCCGGTCGGGCTGTACACCGCGAGCTCTTCGATCACGGCTTCGAGGAGCCGCGCCAGGTAGTGCAGCACCGACAGATCGCCGCGGATCTGCTCGGCGATGCCGGGGCGCTGCACCTTGACGACGACCTCCTGTCCGTCCTTCGTCTTGGCGCGGTGGACCTGGGCGATCGACGCCGCGGCGAGCGGCTCGGGGTCGAACTCGTCGAACAGCTCCGTCAGGTCGCGCCCGAACGCGGCTTGGATCTGCGCGCGGACGTGCTCGTACGGCGCCGGGGGGACCTGGTCCTGCAGCGTGCAGAGCTCTTCGATGATGGCCGCTGGGAGTAGATCCGCGCGGGTGGACAGGACCTGCCCGAGCTTGACGAAGGTGGGGCCGAGCTCGGCGAGCATGAGCCGGAAGCGCTTGGCGCCCGACGCCTTGCGCGCGGCTTCGTCGACCGCGACGTCCTGCTTGCCGCCGACGCGCGCCCACACGCCGGAGCGCTCGATCCAGTCGGCAAAGCCGTGCCTCGCGGCGATCGCCGCGATCTGGCGCAGCCGGTTGAGATCTTGAAAGGCCTCACGGAGCACGGCGCGCGCACGTTCCCACGCCACCCCAGGCCGAGCAAACGAACCGCCGCGGCGCTACAGGCCTGCGTCAGGCACCGCGCAGGCGCCGCTGCCGGGCTGGCAGACGCGGCCGGGGCTGCAGCGCACGCCGGCGCACTTGTCTTCGCCGCAGCCCAAGAGCGCGTTGAGGGCGAGGAGCAGGGCGAGGATCGTCGTGATCGGACTTGAGGGCCGGCGTATCGGAGCGGGGGCAGTGAAGGCGGTGCGCAGACGCCGAAGCTGCGGAGGAGGCATGGGCGGGAAGTCTGCTCCGCACGCGCGCTCCGCGCAGCAGGTTCCATCAACGGCTGACCAGCACCGTGGCCCGTGACCGGCTGGCCGTCAGGGCTGCGCCGGGACCCAGTTGGCGCTCGACACCGACGGGACATACAGCAGCTCAACGGCTCGGCTGGGATTGACGTTGAAGGCGCCGACGGTGGTGTTGGTGATCGTCACCACAGCGCCGGAGCCGTTGACGACCCAGATGTGCGCGCCGGGCGTCAGCGGCGGCCCCGTCGGGATCGACACGACACATGGAGCGCGCACCACCAAGATGGCGTCATCGACGACGTTGGAGCTGGCGTAGTCGACCTGCATCGAGGTCGTGAAGGTCCCGTTGCGGACGTTGAGGGCGTTCCCGCCCTGGTTGGCGGCGGTGCCGACATCGAGGCCTCGGCTGCTGGAGTCGTTCGACGTGTTCGAGACGATGAGCGCGTACCCCGTGCCCGAGGCGTTGACCTCCAACACAGGGCTGGTGGGCCCCTGGACGCGCGCCGCGCCGCTGACGTCGAGCGTCCGCCCCGGGCTCGGCGTTCCCAGGCCGACGTTGCCGGCCGTGTAGATCGCGCTCGTCCCGCTCAGCTGGAACGGGGAGGCGCCGGCGGGCCCGGTGGGACCTGCAGCACCGGTCGCTCCCGTTGGCCCGGTGGGACCGATCGCGCCGGTGGCCCCGATTGCGCCCGCCTGCCCTACTGCGCCGGTCGGTCCGATCGGGCCGGTCGCTCCCGTGGTGCCCGTTGCGCCAGTCGAGCCGGGGGCTCCTGCGAGACCGGGTGCGCCATTCGGGCCCGTGGCGCCGGTCACCCCTGTTGGACCGGTCGACCCCGTCGCACCGGTGGCGCCCGTCGACCCCGTTGCTCCCGATGGACCCGTTGGACCGGCTGCGCCTGTCGTCCCCATGGTGCCCATGACGCCCATCGACCCGGTCGGCCCCGCCGCCCCGTCGGCGCCAGGCATGGCTTGGCAGCTCTGCAACAGGGCTGCGGCCGAAACGAGCGGCCCCAAGATCGTGAACGTCCGCATCTGGTCTCCTTGGATGGCCCTGCGGTTCTCCCTCGGGCCGAGTTTGCGCGACCAGACGATGGAAGACCGGTCGATGCAAGGCCTTGTCGCTGGGTGGCGCAGGCCTGGCAGCAGCCTCGCGCCGCGTGCGAGGAACGCTTCCGGCTGTGCTGTACGCCCATGGGTGCCGAAGTCGGCCCTTCAGAAGTCCTTCATCGTCGGACTCGAGCCAATCGCTCGCAGCACGTTGCCGACCCACACGAGCGCGTATTGAATTGGCTCTGACTCACCGGCCGAGTTCTGCCTGAGGCGCTCGATGTCCTCGGAAATCTGACCAAGTGTCGGGCTACCGAGCGGCTCAAAGTTGTCGTACCGCTCATCCGCGGGAATGTCCCAGAAGCAGTCGCGATCGAAGGCGATCTTGTTCGGCGCCGCCTGCCCCCCAAAGACAACCAAGAGATCCAATCACGTTGGCACGGGATGTCCGCAGTGGCCCTCCTCGAAATCCCAGGCACCCGCGCGCTCGCCCTCCTCGAGCACAGCGTAGACTCGGTGAATGTCCGCTTTGGCTGGAACGTCAACTGCTCTCAACCGCCCTGGCCCTTGCTCATAGGTGCAACCGAGTGACTCCAACTCATTCCACTTCGATTGGGAAAACTCCTCAGGTGAACCCGCCTTTAGAATTACTCGGTACGTTGAGTGGCCTCCGCGAGCGACCACCCGCTCGAACCTCGGCATCCCCGAAGCGGTGTCGGCAAGCACGACATCGTTCAAACTAACACCGAAGACAAAGAACGGGACGTTCCTGAGCCGAAACCGAAGCGCATCCACCCGCTCCGCCCAAAGCGTCTCGGTTGACGACCCGTGCCAACTAGCCTCGTCAAGTTCGAAGAGGACTTTCACTAGGGCGCCCGACGAACTTCGATGGTCCACGTTCATTCCCCGCCAAAGAGGTACTTCAGGTACTCTGCCGTCGAACGCGCACCCTTGTCGAGATTGCAAGTACGGCAGGTATTTTGAGCGTTGTCCAGTGAGTTATTGCCGCCTTGCGACTTTGGCTGGGCGTGGTCCGTATTCCGCTGCCGTGGCCCTCGCGCTCGAGTCGTATCCTTCCCGCAAAATACACACTTGCCGCCTGCCTCCTTTTCGGCGGCGTCCTTCGTCTTGTCCGAGAACCGTTTGCCCGCCCCCGGGCCGCCAGATTCGCCGGGCTTGCGTTTGCCCGCGCGGTTATCCGGGTCCTCGTCCGGGTCGTTCGGATTCGCCGTGTTCGGAACCGCCGGCGCTGCCGGCGGAGTGTCGGCCTTGTCGCCGGGTTGGTTGGCCGGCTGTGCACCTGGAGGCACGTCAGGCTTCGGCGGAACCGGTATGTCCTTGATGACCTGCTCGACGATTTGCTGCTGGAAGGACTTGTGCTGGGTCACCGCCTTCTTGCATGTCTCGCTCGCGAGGCAGGCTGTCGTGACACCGAGCAGGCCGATCCCGACCCCAGCCAGCGCCTTTGCGAGTGCGGCGTTCGCGCCCGCCCCTGCTGCGGGGACAAGGAACACGCAGCCGGTGCCGCATGCTTGGGTCGGCCCCTGGGGCCCCGACGCCGGCGTCGTGCCCGGAACGCCACCTGGCGGGGAGTTGAGCACTTGGTCGGTGGCGGTCTTGCCAGGATCAAGGCCGGCGCAGAGCATGCCGGTGCACTTCGGCGTCTGGTCGCTGGGCGGATCACCATCGCTAGCGCCACCGGACTGCGAAACCTGCTGCTGAGGCGATTTCGAACCCGGCCCCTCCGGGACCCGCTTGTCGTGAACTGAAGTGCAGTTCTGCAGTCCTGCGCACGGATCAGGCCTCTTCCCAGCCGTGCTGCCCTTGCCCGCCTCCAGTCCCCATGGGTCGACGAAGTTGATGGCGTCGAATCGGTTGAATGCAAACAGGTCATGCGAGTCGACGGGCCCGACCGGATCTTGAGACAGCCACTGGTTGGCCTCCGGCGAGTACCAGCGATTCCGGAAGTAGACGAGGCCCGTGGAACTGGTGAACGCAGAGTGGAAGCCAAACGGAAAACCGAGCGCGCCGGCACAGCTTGCGCCCTGGCACTGGCCTGTCTGGTATCCCGCCGTACTGAACGTCCTCCAGAACGGAACGCCCTCGGGCGTGTACTCCGCGCTGGCGGCGACGGTGCCCGACGCGACGTCGACGAGCGTGCCAATCGACCCCGTACCGTCGTGCAAAGCGAGGTACTCAGAATCTGGCCCCTTCAACGCGACCAGCGAGTCGATGCCTGCCCCCCAAGTCGCCTGCCAGAGCACGGAACCCGATCCGCTCAGCGCCGCCACCATCTGCTCGCCGTCGTACAGGTAACTCTGCACGAGCCCGGCCCCATCGAAGCGCGCGGCAACCCGGCCAAGCCCATCGTAGGCGTAAGACTCCGTCGTGGGCCCGTTGACGCGGGTGAGGGACGAGAAGTCATCCCAAACGTACGTTCGGTTGCCTTCTTGCACGACGCGACCCGCGGCGTCATGGTCGACGGCCCGAGCGGGCCCACCGTTCGCGGCGTACTGCCGGAGTTCGTAGCCCGCGACGCGCACCGGGTTCTGGAAGCGAGCTGGCAGCGTGCCGGAATGCTCTGAGAGGGCCAGGAGGCTGCCGACACGCCCCTCGCGCGAGTAGTTCCAGCGAGTCGCGACCGCCGACGCAGCCAGCGTATCGATCTGGCCGGGCGTCAGCGTGTGAGTCTGAGCTCCACCAGCGCTTGGGAGCTGTGACGCCTCGTACAGTCGCTCGATTCGACCGGCGACGTCGTAGTGGTAGCCGCGCCAGTCGTTCAGTTGCTGGCCGCCGAGGCCAGTCGTCGTCGTGCGAGCCCGTGCGCCCACTCGCCCCACGTTGTCCCTCAGCACTGACAGATCGACGAGTGCGTCCCCGCCACGTGTGGTGTGCCATCGCAGCGGCTGGCCGAGCACGTCGAAGGTGACCGCCGTTGACACAGTGGAGCCGCCGTTGACTTGGGAGTTCAACGTCGTCGGGTACGCGCCCTGGAAGGTCGTGCTGGTGGTGGCCGTGGTGGCTGCCCGCTGCAGGACACTGAGCCGTCCGAGCGAGTCGTACTGCTCGACGTGCTGCCCCAGCCCCCCACGCCCAACCGTCCGCGTGAATGGCGCGTGGGCTTCCGCTCGCTGCGACCAGGTCGACGAGGTCGTTCGCGTCGCGCCGACGCCGATCTGCATCGACTCACTGGCGAGTCGCCCCAGGGCGTCGTAGGTGAAGTTGTTCGTGACCAGTCTGTCCGGCGCCGCGATTGGCGCCAGACCCAAGTTGTGGTGCCTGGCCCGCGTGACGCGTCCAAGATCGTCGTAAAGGAAGTCACGGAGCGTCGTCTCGAGGCCGCGAATCCGGTCCAGTCGATTGAGCGACGAATAGTCGTAGTGACGCGTCGTCGGTCCTCTCGTCTCCGTGACGACACGGCCCAGGACATCGTAGGCCCAGGACTCCGTGATGGTCGGCGCGCCAGGCGACGTTCGCGCCTGGGGCTCACCGAAGCCGTTGTAGCTTGTCGTCGTCGCCTCGCCGTTCGGGTCGGTCAACGTGGTGAGGAGCCCGCGTCTGTTGAACGCGTAGGTGGTGGTGGCGAGGCTTGCGGGCGTGAGCTCCCGCTTGACCACCAGTCGCCCGCCGACGTCATACACGAATTCATTGGTGGCGCCGTCTGCATCGACGCTCTGCTTCATGCGTCCCAGCGCGTCGCGCTGGTAGGTCGACGTACGCGTCAGGCGCGCCTCGCCAGTCGCGGCGCCCGTCTCCTTCGCACTCAGCGGGGCGCCGTTTGCGTCGACGATGAGCACCTGGCTCGTCGTACGCACCGTGCCTGCCGCCTTGGAAATCGTCGATGACGTCACCGTCCTCGAAGTGGGACTTCCGGTCACGACCGCGATCTGCTCGCCCGACTCGTCTTCGGAGTACACGGCCGTGCCATCGTTGTCGTACGTCGTGACCTGGGGCCGCTGGCCGATCTGTCGGCTCTTCCAAATCTGCCCTCCTGCACGCCGCCAGACCTCCCGGATCAGCGTTTCGTTGGTGTACTCGCGCAGGACTCGGCCAAACGCGTCATACTCGTAGCGGTCTTCCCAGAGTTCGGCCCCGGCGGGGCTGGCGCGGACGCGCGCCTGAACCAGCAGGTCGCGCTTGGAGTGATGGAGCTTGATGAAGCGCTGCTGGGCGTCGGTGATCGCGTCCAGCCGGCCGTAGCCATCGTAGCTACGCGTCTCGGTGGCGAGAGCCGTCGTCTCGCTACCGGCCCACGCCGAGACGACGTTGCCGTCGTCGTCGTGCTGGAAACCCTCGACGCGGGCGGTCGCTCCACCGCCGTCGCGGGTGATGCGCTTGACCCAGCCGCGCTCGTCACGAACGTAAGTGGTGTGGTAACCGTCGGCGTCCATCGTCTCGATGAGGTGGCCTTCGGGACTGAACCATGACGTCGCAGACGTGCCTGAGGTTGGCAGCTCTCCATGCTGGCCGCGGTGGCAGCCGACGCCGTCGTTCGCTCTGCACTCGTAGATGACCCGGTCTTCTTCGTCATACTCCCAGCTCCGCTGATCCAGGGTCGCGTAGGTGACGCCGTCCCAGTACTGCGTCGCTCGAAGCCGTCGGTGCGCGTCATACTCGTTGTAGCGGAACCCGCGGATCGAAGAGCCGTCCCACTCTTGTGAGTACAGCAGGCGCCCGTCGACATCGCGGGTGTGCACCTCGTAGCTCCCATCAGGCCAGTACACGCGGGAGACGCCCCCGGCCGCGTTGTACTCGTAGCGTGTCGTTCCGTCGAAGCCGTCGCCTGGAAGCGCCTGCCGGGCAGCGATCGCCGCGGCTGCCTCGCTCGGCAAGTGGAGCTGCGACTCAAGCTGAGCCTGAAGGCCATCCGGCGAGCAGGTTGACGGCAACAGCCACTGGTAGGGCCCAGCCAGCGCGGCGCACGGCGAGCGTCCTGGCCCGTCGTTGAGCGGGTAGGTCTTCGAGGGCTGATAGTGCACCGCCGCGACGAAGCCCGTGCCCAGGACCGTGCCAGTCCCGTTGAGCGCGCCCTTGGGGAGGAAGCGCGTGTGGATACTCGAACCATTGGGGAGCTGGACGAAGTACGGCCGACCAGTCGGGTTCCAACGGTAGACAGTCGCCTCCGCCAGCCCTGTCGCGAGATCCTGATACGTAACGCGGACCGGCAGCCCCGCGAGTGTGCCGCCTTGAATGCCATCGCCGTTCACGTCGCCGACGCCGAACGGCACTGGGACCCCGTTCGCCGCGGCCGCCAGGTCGAGCTGTCCGGCTCCGTTGAGTGGGAAGCGGTAGCCGAGCTGGCGAAGTCGGCCAAGCACCCCCGCTACCGCTGAAACGCTCGCTTCTTGGTAGTCGAGCGTAAGTGTCGTCCTACTGAGCGGGACCTTGAGCCCGGCGGTACTGAGGTAGCCCGAAGTGATGCGGAAGGCCTGGTTGAAGAGTGGCTCGTACTCGTACTCAACGTAGCGACCGGTCGTGCTCTCTGTTCCGCTCCCGTCGTCGGTCGTCTCGTTGACGGAACCGCCGGCCGGACGCTCGGTGATGCTCACGAGGTTGCTCCGGCGCAGCCAGTACGCATGCATGGGGTCGGTCTGGCTGCCGGTTGTCGGGTTCGTCAAGACGTCCATGTATTGGTAGAGCGTGTCGCCAGACGTCGGCGTCCATGCAACTCCCTGCGCTTTCGTGCGGCGCTGAGAAAGGACGTTCCCGTCGGCGTTGTAGAGCGTCTCGGCGAACCGCCAGCTCGCCTGCCCATTCACCATCAACCGGACGGCGTCGACGAGTTGGCGACCTTGGTAGTTGAGCCCATAGACGTGGTGCACTCCGTCGCGGTCCACCAACTTCGTCCAAGAGCAGATGCGGTTCGCGTTGGCGTTGAGCACGCTACGACGGTGCGTCACCGGCGTGACGACATACCGGCCGTCCGGGCCCTTTATCCACGTGTAGCTCAGGTCGTTGCTCGTCGAGTCCCACGTCTGCGCGATTGCGAGCCGCTCACAGGACAGGCGACTCCGCTTCAGCGCCATGTTCGCATCGACGCCGTCGGCGATGAGCTTGACGTTAGGACCTGTCGTCGGGAGCGGAGGGTCCTTGTAGTCGAGCCACGGCCTGTAGCCAGCGAGGCTCGCCCGCCGCTCAGGCAGCATGGCTAGACGACACGCGGGCTTCGATTCGACCGCAGGCACGCTCATTCCGTCGGCGATGAGCGGGAGCCGACCGAGCGGCGGAGTCTCTTGGAGTTGGACGTCGGTCCGTGGCGGAAGCAAGAGACCTCGCATGGTGGCGGCAGCGACCTGCGCATTGTCGGAGTCCTCGAGCGCGTACCGAGAGGCGATCTCGGTCGGCAGCCAGTCAGAGGTGAGGTCGCCCCCTGGCGTGGGCGTCGACTCGACGTAGGACAACGTCGCCTCCGGGAGCGTGGTGATGAAGCCTGGCGCGGCCGGCGTGGGGCTCGCCAGCGTCGAGCCCCATCGCTGCTTCGTCACACGATCGAAGTTGGGCGAGAACACGCTCGTTTCGTAGAGCGACTCAGCATCGATGACTGGCATCGTCGCCGCATGCGTCTCGACTCGAATGATGTTGTCCGCGATCGCTGCTCGGAAATTCCCTTCGTACTCCTCGAGTTCGATCGGCACGTTCCATGTTTGAAATCCAAGTCCGGCAGGCTGGCCGCAGTGGTTGATTGTGGTGTACGTGCAGTTGACGATGTCTTTGAGGTACTTCTCGTAGCGCGCGACTGCGTTCGCGAGCTCCGCCGCCGCGAGTGTGTTGACGGACCACGCGTAGACGTAGACCTTTGTGCGCCCACTGGCGGCGTCGAGGCTGGCAGCCGGTCCGACCGTTCGCTCAGCGCGAGTCAAGAACGCCTCATTGAGCCATTCGGGTGAACCCGCGGGAGCCGCGGCCGTCGGCGCGTCGTAGCTGAACGTCACCTGTCCGCCGCCGGGACCGCTGACGCGCCGCAGGAGCCCCGCTCGGCGCAGGGTGCTGCCGCCGACGGGCGTTAAGTCGGTGTCAGCGTAGTACTCAAAGGAGAGTTCTCGGCCCGTGGAGGTCGGCACACCAGTCGTCTCCGAGACCGTCGCGACCTCGAAGACGCGCTTGACGCGCTTGACGCGCTGACCCCAGGGTGTCGGCGAACCAAGCCGCCGCTTGTGTGGTCCAGCAGAGACGTTGTAGCCCTCGTAGAAGTTGATGAGATCTCGCGCAGCCTGATTCTCCGGAGTGTTTGCCCCGGTCAAATCGAAGTCGTAGCCGCCAAGCGGATCCCACAGCCGCGGCGCCATCGCGTTCGAGACGCCAACCATGCCGTTGAGCAGCGCGCACTGTGGGGTGCCCCAGTGGTACACGCCCGAAGCGCCCGCCGGGTAGATGTACTCGAAGGACGCGCCCCACGGGTTCGCCGGCTCGTACACGTACTTGACGGGCTCCTTCGGACAGAGCGCCTTCCATAGCCGCCCCGCCGCGTTCAGTTCGTACTCGACAGAGAACGCATTGCCGAAGCGGTCCGTGTCTCGGGCCAGGTAACCGTCGGCGTCAAAGAGGAGGTTGTGCCCGTCGACGCCGGTCATCAACCACCCACTCGCATTGTTGAGCGGAATGACGCTTGCGCTGACTCCAGCCTGCGGCATGTACACGCCGGTCGTCGGATCGCGGACGAACAGGCGCGTGCTGTCGCCAACATGCAGCATGAGGCACGTCGTCTCGCCCGGAGATCCGGCACAGAAGGGATCGACCCAGTTCGGCCGATTTGTGTCATTGAGGGGAATCAGCCGCACGTCCCAGTTGTGCGTCCAGTTGCTGCCCATCTCAGAGCGCTGTGCAGTCTGAGAGCTGTAGTTTCGAGTGAACTCCAGCGACCGGACCGCGCCTGGGAAGGACAGGTCGGTGTGAGAAATGACGTAGTCGCCGCTGCTGAGAACGACGGGATCGGCGCCCTTCGCAGGGTCCTTCTTGGTGTCGTTCTGCGGTCCGCCGCTGTTGGAGTCCTTCTCCTTGGGCCGTGCGGCACCAGGAGCGGGGGCGGGGGTGGGCTTGGACGGCGGCGCCTGGGTGCTCGGCTTCGATGCGGGCTGATTTGGCGGGAGGGGCTGCGCGCTGCTCCCACCAGTTCCTCCAGTACCTGCTCCGGCGCCCATTCCGCCGGTTCCACCCGCGGCGCCGGTCCCCCCGCCAGCCCCTCCCGAAGGGTTCGCCGGCGGCGTGCAGCTGGACGTGTTGCTCCCGTTGCAGCTCGGCGTTCCGCTTCCGGCGCTCGGAGTGTCGGCGGCGATCGGGTTCGGACCGCGCTTGACTTCGTAGTCGCAACTGCCGCCAGGCGTGCACTTTGCGCAGAACTGGATGCCGTTGTGACCGCTCTGACACTCGGTGCTGGTGCCAACCAGGCTGTGAATGAGACTTTGTTCGACGAGTGCCGTGTTCGGCGTCGAGTCACACACACCGGATCCTGGTTGACCCGGCGCGCCACCGGGAGTGCTCGGGCCCGGCGTGTAGAGGGCACACTGGCGTGGCCGGAAGTTCTCGTCTGGATGTGGCTTGCCAGACTCACAGCCGATGCATCGACCTTCGCAGTCCGGCCGTTCGCCGGATCCGCCGGGACGTGCGGGCCCCTTAATCGTGTCACCACCACCCGTTGGGCCGCATCCACCACCAGGGCCGCCCTTGCACTGCACGATTTCATTCGCGTACTCGCAGAACTCCGGAACCTGCCTACCGCTGGCCGGCCGATCGGGTGCTCCGCATGTTTGGCTTCCGTTGGGAACCGGAGCTTCCCAGTCCCTCCCCCAGTTGACTCCGCCCAGTTCGCCGTCGCACATGACCGTTGCGTACATGCACGACGGCATGGGCTTGGGCAGACATGCCATGTTGATCGGTATGCCGCCGCTGTTGAAAGCGATCACCTCTGGGGTCGGCCGGCCGATGCCCGGACCCACGCTGTAGGCGCCAACGTTGAGAGGCGTGAACCGCACGTCACCGCACATTTCGTTGGGCCCGCTGCCACAGACGTCGGGCGCCACGCCCGGGTTCTGGCACGTTGTCTTTTCGGGTCCGCAGCACCGGCCCATGCCCCCTTGTGAGGGCTGCTGAGTAAAGACGAGTTCGTGTCCGAACCATGGTGTGTGCAGCTGCATCTCGATGACGGCGATGGAGTACTGGCTCGCAAGGAGCCGCGAACCGTCCCAAACCATGGCGTCATCAACAACGAACCAGATTTGTCCGTCGATGGTGACGTCTTCGTCTTTGACTGTCGCGACAACACCGCTCGTCCAGCCATCGTTCGCGATCTCGCCGAACTGCAGCCCGTTCTGAAGTTGATCGAAGCGCCCAGTGAAGGCCTCGCTGCCTAATTCGGCTATTTTGGCGTTGAAGGCTGAGCGAGGGATCATTCTGATGGCGCCCGTGATCGGCACCTCAGCGATCCGATTCGTCCAGATATTGCTCGACGGGGCGTTCGGCAGGTCCAATGAAGTTGACTTGCGTGAGACCTCGCTGCGCTGCTGCGAGGGTCCGCATGCCGTTGCGACCAGAAGCAGAAGCCACAGCCACTTCCGCGTTTCTCGTTTGGTTTCCATTGATCCCCCTCGCTACGTGTTTGGTGTGCGAACCGTAGAGACCCGGCGCTGCAAATCAAGCGCAGAGTTTTCGCTGCGGCAGAATTCACAAAACTGGGTCCCGAATGACCCATTGGCAAGTCACAGTTCGTGTCCGCGGTTGCGCTCAGTCTTGCGCGCGCTCGAGGACGACCGTTCTTGCTCGTTCGACCGCGTCGGCCCTGATTCACGAGGCGCAGCATCGAGCATTGCGCGAACTGGCCGCGAGTTCAGGGTGCCAGCCTGCCTGGCTCGCGGCGCTCGAGCTGTCCGGACAGCAGCTCGAACGCGTGCGGGTGGCTGGGTCAGCGGCCTGAAGCTGCCAGTGCCGCAGACTCGAACAGAACTGACCCAACTGGTTCGGTGCTGCCCAACGCCCTCAGCCACCCCACCCGACCTGGTAGCGTGCCGCCGCCATGGAAGTCGCCCTCGAACGCGTGACGGTGCGGTACGGCGCGAGGGCTGCGCTCACGGACTTCTCGCTCGTCGTCCCGCCCGGTACCCACCTGGTCCTCTTCGGCTCGGCCGGCTCCGGGAAGACGACCGCGCTCAAGGCCCTGGCCGGGCTGCAGCGCGTCGACGAAGGCACCGTGCGCTGGGACGGGCACCCGCTGCCCTCCTTGGCCAAGACTCAGCGCGACCAACTCCAGCGCCGCCTCGGCATGGTCTTCCAGAGCGACGCCCTCTTCGACTCCCTCACCGTGCGGCAGAACGTGGCCTACCCGCTTCAGAACCGTGGCGTCGGCCCCGAGCAGGCCGACGAGCTGGTCCGCGCCACGCTGGAGCGCGTCGGCCTGTGGGCCGCGGCTGATCGCCACCCCGAAGCGCTCTCCGGCGGCATGAAGAAGCGCCTGGGCATCGCGCGCGCGCTGGTCAGCCGCCCCGAAGTCCTCCTCGCCGACGATCCGTTCGCCGGCCTCGACCCGAAGACCGAAGCGGCGATCGCCGCGCTGTTGATCGAAGTCGCTCAGGACCGCACCTTGATCGTCGCGCTGTCCGACGACGCGCCGAGCCTGAAGATCGACCGCCGCGTCGAGCTCGTCGAAGGCCGCCGTCGCGACGCGCGCTCCACCACCGCCACCTGAGGCCGCGCGAATCGCGCCGCGCAGCGTAGAGTCCGCCCCGCTCATGCTCCCCCGCGTCGTCGGCCAGGCCGTGCTCGAGGGGATCCGCCGCTTCGGCGCGCTGACCCTGGTGCTCGGTCGCACGCTCTGGCACGGCCCTCGGCTCGAGCCGCGAGAGCTCCTCCGCGCGCTGACGCTCTTCGGCACCGACGCGCTCCCGCTGGCGCTGGGCGCGGCGACGCTCATCGGCGCCACCGTCGTCATCCAAGCCGGCGTCTACGCCAACCGCTTCGGCGCGCGCCTCTACACCGGCTGGGCCGCGAGCTACGCGCTGGTGTGGGAGTTCGGGCCCATTCTCCTGGGCCTCATCATGTCCGCGCGGGTGGGCGCCCGAAACGCGGCGGAGCTCGCGCTGCTCAAGGTCAACGGCCAGCTCGAAGGGCTCCGGGGCATCTCGCTCGATCCGTTCCGCATTCTCGTCGCACCTCGAGTCGTCGCCAGCGCGCTGGCGATCTCGGCGCTGTCCCTCGTCACCTTCTCCACGGCGATCCTCTGGGAGGTCGTCGCGGCGCGCGTCACGATTGGGCTCCCGCCGCGGGTGTTCCTCGAGAGCCTGTCCGAGACGCTCAAGGTGACGGAGTTGCTGGGCGGGGTGATCAAGGCCACCGCCTTCGGCACGGCGATCGCCCTGGTCTCCACGGCGTCGGGCTTGGCCGCGGAAGGGGGCGCACGAGGTGTCGGGCGCGCGGCGGCCAGCGCGGTGGTGTCGAGCTGCGCGGCGATCTTCTTCTTGGACTTCCTGCTGACGCCGCTGCTCGGCCGGTGGCTCACGTGAGCCCGGTCTCCTCGGTCGGCGCCGCCGTGCTGCTGCTCGGCCGCAGTGCCCAGAGCGCGCGCAGCGGCCGCGTCCCCTGGCGGGAGGTGCTCCGCCAGACCGTCGAGCTCGGCACGTCCAGCGCGCCGCTCGTCGTCGCCGGCCTGTCCTTCTTTGGCGCCGTCATGGTGACGATCGCCCAGGCGCAGGCGCGCAAGTACACCGGGAACGTCACCGTCGTCGGCGCCGCGTACTTCGAGCTCATCGTCCGAGAGTTCGCGCCCATGCTCGTGGCGCTGCTGGCCGCGTCCCGCGCTGGAGCCGCGATCTCCGCCGAGCTGGGCAGCATGGCCGTCAACGAGCAGCTCGAGGCCATGGTGCTGTCCAGCGGCGATCCCGTCCGCGAGCTCGTCTTGCCCCGCCTGCTCGGCTCCCTCGTGGCGGTCCCGCTGCTCGCGGTCCTCGGCACCGTCGCCGCGGCGCTGGCGGCGGACTTCACCGTCACCTTCGCGTTCGGCGCCGACGGGGCGAGCTTCATCGATCCGCGCTTCGTCGATCGGTACGACCTGCTCTGCGCGGCGCTCAAGGCGGTGCTCTGCGGCGCCTTCATTCCCCTCGTCGCCGCGCACCACGGGCTCCGCGCCAGCGGCGGTGCCCAAGCGGTGGGCCAGGCGGTGACCCAGGGAGTGATCGACGCGTGCACCGGCTGTCTGCTGCTCGACTTCCTGATCGCCGCCGCGTTCCTCGTGCTCGGCGTGTGAACCGAGCGCGTTCGCATAAGCTGAGGCTCCCTTCTCACCATGTCCCTCGAAGCCGCCTCGACGTCGATCCGCGCCGCGCTCCAGCACTCGTCCACCGGGCTCATCGAGCGTGAGCACCTCACGCAGCTCATCGTGCTCGCGGCCATCGCCCAGGAGCACGTGCTCGTCATCGGCCCGCCGGGCACGGCGAAGAGTGAAGCGGTGCGCCGCGTCGCGCAGAGCCTGGGCGGTCGCTACTTCGAGTACCTGCTCGGCCGATTCACCGAGCCCTCGGAGGTCTTCGGCCCGGTCGACCTTCGCCGGCTCAAGGAAGGCGTCGTCGAAGCGCAGACGCAGGGCATGCTGCCCGAAGCCGACCTCGCGTTCCTCGACGAGGTCTTCCTCGGCTCGACGGCGATCCTCAACACGCTCTTGGGGCTGCTCAACGAGCGCGTCTTCCGCAAAGGCCACACCGTCGTGCGCTGCCCTTTGCGCGTGTGCATCGGCGCGAGCAACGCGCTGCCAGACGAGCCGGCGCTGGCCGCCTTCGCCGACCGCTTCCTGGTGCGGACCTTCGTCGAGCCCATCGGCGACTCGCAGCTCGAGGCGCTCCTCGAGGGTGGCTGGCAGGCGAGCGCCTGGCGACCCACCACGTCCGCGAGCCTGGCCGACGTCGACGTGCTGGCGCAGGCCGCCCGGCAGGTGGATCTGTCGGTGCTGCGGCCCACGCTCGCCCACGCGGTGCGCCTGCTGCGGAAGGCCGGCATCGACCTGAGCGATCGCCGGCTCGTGAAGGCGCAGCGCGTGCTGGCCGCCGCGGCCGTGCTGGCCGGGCGCCGCGAGCCGACGCAGGCCGATCTCTGGCCACTCGTGTACTGCGTGCCCACCGCCGACGCGCAGCGCCTGGCCAAGGACGTGCTCGCGCCGCTGCTGGAGCAGACCCAGAGCGACGCGCTGGGCGCCGCGGCGGAGCGCGCTTCCAACGCGCCGCTCGCCCGCGCCACCCGCCTGGTCGACGCCGGCACCGCGCTCCTCGCGCAGCGCCCGCAGGACGACGACGCCCAGGCGCTCTCTTCGTGGCAGCTGCGCCTCGAAGGGGTGATGCGAGAGATCGACGCCACGTTCGAACGCGCGGCGCTGCCCGAAGCGCTGGCCCCGGTCCGCTCCGCCATCGAAGCCGCGCTCCCGCCCGCATGATCCCCTTCGCGTTGGTGCCCCGCGAGGACCCGCTCCGGGCGGCCGCCGCCGTGGGCGTGGGCGCCGTCGCGAACGC
>JALHOS010000086.1 GCA_022842905.1 Myxococcaceae bacterium
GCGGTGGCGGCGCTGGCGGCGCGCCCTTCGACGCGGGTGACATGTTCAACACCGGCACGGTGGACCCGACGACCTTCACGTTGGACGGGGGGCTGAGCGGCGAAGGCACCGGCCTGCGCGTCATTCCCGGCCCGGACGGCGGCCTGGTCCTGACGAGCAACACCAGCGAGCTGTACTTCATGTGGATCGCCAACGCCGCGCAGGGCACGGTGTCCAAGTACGACACGCGCACCGGCAAGGAAGTGGGCCGGTACTACTCCGTCATTCCCAAGGACTGTGCGAACAGCGCCGGGCCGCCGTGTACGAGCGGCAACGTGCACGGCCTGCTCGGGAACCAGGCGCACAGCCCG
The DNA here is from genome assembly GCA_022842905.1 of Myxococcaceae bacterium. Classification (GTDB taxonomy): domain Bacteria; phylum Myxococcota; class Myxococcia; order Myxococcales; family Myxococcaceae; genus JALHOS01. Next base: position 351 of record JALHOS010000086.1, read on the forward strand.
AGCCGGACGGCGATCGACCTGCTCGGCGACGTGTGGATCGCCAACCGCGCCCCAGCGCTCCAAGGCAGCGTGACCAAGGTGGCCAACGAGCGCGCCGACTGCATCGACCGCAACGCGAACGGCCGCATCGACACCAGCCAAGATCGAAACAACGACGGAGAGATCAGCACCGACCCGGACGCCGGGGAGATGATCGTCCCCAGCAACTACGCCGACCCCACGCAGTACGACGAATGTGTGCTCTTCACGACGCCGGTGGGCGCACCGGCCGGCGCGAACGACGTGGCCGGGCGCGCGGTGACGGTCGGCGCGGGGACCAACGGCAACCGCTCCGGCGACGTGTGGCTGGGCACGTACCACGAGCGCCGTTTCTACAAGCTCAACTCCAGGAACGGCCAAGTGGTGCCGGCGCGCCTCGACGGCGGCCTCTTCGTGGAGCTGCCGGTCGAGTTCTCGGCGGTCGACTCGCGGGTCGGCGCGTACGGCGCGCTCATCGACGGGCTCCAGCGGCTGTGGGCGATCTACCCAGGCGGCAACCGCATGGCGATCATCGACACCGTCACCGGCAACGTGCTGGCCACCGTCTCCACGCCGATGACCAGCGGGCTGAACTGCAGCAGCTACGGCTTCGCGGTCGACTCCCGAAACCGGATCTGGCTGCCGAGCTGGGGCGGCACCGACGTGTGCCGGTACGACCGCGCCACCGACACGTGGGTGTCCTTCTCGGTGGCCGCCGCGCGCAGCCAGATCGGCTCGGAGTTCGGCTGGGGCCGCGGCATCGCCGTGTCCGCGCCGATCATGCCGACGTACCCCGAAGGCATCGTCTACATGTCTGGCTACCTCGACGTGTACGCGGCGGATCCCCGTCGCAACGCAGACCGCGCTCAGCTCATTCGCCTCGACGCGCGGACCGGCGCCATCATTCCCTATGGCACCGCGGGCTTCATCGACGCGTCGGACATGAACACGAAGTGGAGCATCGGCGTGGGCCTCGACGGTGACGGCGAGCCGTGGATCAACAACTACAGCGGCAACGCGATGAAGATCTCGAACGCGACCGGGGCCATCACCCGCACGCGGCAGCAGTCCGCGGGGCTCTACACGTACTCCGACTTCACCGGCTACCAGGCGCGCACGTTCACCGCGCCGGTGGGCTTCTACAAGCGCACCTTCGAAGCCTGCGCGAACGCGACCTGGCGGGAGCTGACTTTCGACACCACGACGCCGCCGAGCACCACGCTGCAAGCGTACGTGCGCGCCGGGGAAACGATCGCCGAGCTCAATAGCCCGATCAACCCGCGCTTCGGCGCGTACACCACCTCGCCGGTGGACCTGGTGGCGATCGGCATTCCCCGGGCGAAGTACCTGCGCGTGGAGTTCGAGCTGCGCAGCAACGACGGCAGCACGAGCCCGGTGCTCCGGCGCTTCAACGTGCGCTGGAGCTGCCCCGCGACCGGCCCCAACTGACTTCCCCTTTTCAGCGCTGGCCGCGCACCCGGGCGATCGTCTGACAGGTGCACGCGGTCGCGACCTGCGCCGACGCCGTCACTTCGAGCGTGCCCTCCAGGCGATCCGGAGCGAGCCCGACGCCGGACAGGCTCCACTGCACCCACTCGGCCTGGCAGCGCCCCAGCGGCACGTTCGCGAGCGTGCCGTCCAGCACGAAGCGTTCGCTGCTCGGCTGGTAGAAGCCGGCCACGCCCGTCGACAGGAAGCTCGCCGTGCCGGTCAGCCGGTGCCCCGCGGCGGTCAGGGTCACGCTGCCCGGAAACGCGGCGGTGCCGCCCAGCCCACAGCCGTCGGTGAGCACTTCACTGACCGCCAGGGTCACCGTGCCGTCGTCGAGCACGTGCGCGCGGCACGCACCGACGAGACAGGAAATGGCGATGAGCAGCGCTGCCCGCACGAGCGCACGGCCTAGCAGGCTTTTCGCCGGAATTGCCGTACAGTGCGCCCCCCTCATGGCCTTCAAGAACCCCACGCCGACCGTGGACTGCATCGTCGAGCAGCCCGGCGAGCGCGTCGTACTCATCAAGCGCAGGAACCCGCCCGAAGGCTGGGCGCTGCCCGGCGGCTTCGTGGACGAAGGAGAGCCCTTGCACGCCGCCTGCGTGCGGGAGGTGCGCGAGGAGACGGGGCTCGAGGTGGACCTGAGTGAGCAGTTCTTCACCTATTCCGACCCCGCGCGGGATCCGCGCAAGCACACGCTGTCCACGGTCTACATCGGCTGGGCAGAAGGCGACCCCAAGGGGAGCGACGACGCGGCCGAAGCCCGGGCGTTTCCGATCAACGAGCTGCCTTCGCCGCTGTGCTTCGACCACGGGACGATCCTGGCCGACTACGTGACGTACAAGCGCACCGGGAAGCGCCGGAAGATCTGACCTTTCTTGGGAGTCCTTCGCAGTGGCTACTGACGCAGCGGTCCCGTCCCGGACCAAGACCCTCGCGGCGCTGTCCGACACGAGCTTCGACCTGGTGGTGGTGGGCGGGGGCATCATTGGGGCGGCGGTCGCGCGTGACGCGGCCTTGCGCGGGCTGAGCGTGGCCTTGGTCGAGAAGGACGACTTCGCCAGCGGCACCTCGTCCAAGTCCACGAAGCTGGTGCACGGCGGGCTGCGCTACCTCGAGCAGGGCGAGCTGGGCTTGGTGTTCGAGTCCGTCAACGAGCGCAAGCGGCTGATGAAGCTGGCCCGGCACCTGGTGCGGCCGCTGGCGTTCATGGTGGTCAACTACCGAGGTGACCGCCGCTGGCTGACCACGCTGAACCTGGGCCTGTGGCTCTACGAAGCGCTGTGCTTCTTCGACGTGCACCAGGTGCACCGCACGTACCGCACGAAGGGCGCGCTGGCGATCGAGCCCATGCTCAAGCCGCAGGGGCTGGCGGGCGGCATCGTCTACTACGACGCGATGACGGACGACGCGCGGATCACCCTCGAGAACGCGCTCGACGCGCGGGCCTTGGGCGCGTTCGTCGCCAACCACGTCAAGGCCACGACGCTGCTCAAAGAGGGTGAGCGTGTCATCGGCCTGTCCGCGCAGGACACGCTCACTGGATCGCGCTTCGACGTGAAGGGCCGCGTGGTGATCAACGCGACCGGCCCCTGGACGGACGAGCTGCGCGCGCTCGCTGGCGAGGCGCCGGTGCTCAAGCCCACCAAGGGCGTGCACGTGGTGGTCGACGCCAAGCGCCTGCCGCTCAACCACGCGCTGGTGCTCACCCACCCCACGGACAAGCGCGTCGTCTTCGCGATCCCCTGGGGCTGGGGCCGCAGCGTGATCGGCACGACGGACACGTTCCACGAAGGCAGCGCCGACGGGCTGGGGCCGGATCCTGCCGACATCGACTACCTGCTCGGGGTCGCCAACGCGTACGTGCCCGACGCCAAGCTGACTCCTGACGACGTGCTGGCCACCTGGACAGGGCTGCGGCCGCTGCTGGCGCCCGCGAAGGCGACGAGCGGGGCCTCGCAGGTGTCCCGGGAGCACCTCATCTACGAGCGCGCCGGCCTCTTGACGATCGCCGGCGGCAAGCTGACGACGTACCGGCGCATGGCCATGGAGGTCGTCGACCGCGCGCTCGGCCAGCTGGGCAAGAAGCTGCCCTGCACCACGTTGACGCGGCCGCTGCCGGGCTCCGTGGGCCTCGAGGAGAGCGACGCGGCGCTGGACCTGGTCCGCACCCAGCTCGAGGGCGCGCATGGGCCGGCGCTGGCCAGGCTGGTGACGGAGACGTACGGCGCGCGCGGAGGCGGGGTCCTGAGCCGGCCCGGCGCGACAGACCGCCTCGACGCTGAGCTGCCACACGTCATGAGCCAGGTGGACGAAGCCGTGCAGCACGAGTTCGCCTGCACGCTGGACGACGTGCTGACCCGGCGCCTGTCGTTGATTTTGCGCGCGCGCGATCAAGGCCAAGGCGTGGCGCCGAAGGTCGCCGAACGCATGGCGACGCTGCTGGGCTGGACGGCTGAAGAGACGAGCCGGCAGCTGGCGCACTACCGCGCGCAGGTCGAGCTGAGCCGGCGCTTTCGACGGTAGCGGTCGCGGCCCGCAGCCGAGCCGGGCCCTCGTGGAGGACCCGCATCGACCGCTCGCCTCAATCAGCTCACGGCATCAGGCCGCAGCCGTAGTCCGCGCCAATGTTCGGCATGCCCACCGGCTTGTACGCGAAGGACTGCGGCATGCAGACCACCGTGTCCATGCAGATCGACGGCGAGCCGGGGATCAGGTTCTGGCAGACCGACTTCACGCCCGCGTCGCGGTTGTTCGGGCACTGCGAGTCGCCCATGGGTCCAGCCGTGCAGACGCAGGCCTTCTTGATGCCGCCGTCTTCACGCTTGGGCGCCAGGCCGGTCAGCTCACAGCGCCCCGGACCGCCGCCGTCCATCGACCCCGGGTTGCACTCCGAGTGCGCCGTGCACAGGTCGTCGTTCTGCCCCTTGCCGGCCTCGTTGAAGTACAGCGCGCGCACGTTGTAGCCCTGCGGACAGCCACGGGCGGCGCCCGCAGACGCGGTGAAGTCGTTGGCCGTCGGCACGCCGCACACGCTCTTCGGTTCCATCGCGCCTGGCACCGGCACGCAGCGGGAGGGCAGCAGGCTGCACGACGGGTTCTTCGCCCCGTTCGCGCAGGTCAGGAACGCTGGCACCTGGAGGTTGCTGCAGTCGTCGTCGCTCATGCACGCCCTGCAGTAGGGCCCCGGCGTGCGCGGCGCTTCGAAGCAGAGGTCTTCGTCGAGCTCGGTTGCCGGCACCATGCCGATCTCCGGCTGGCCGTTCCCGTCGCGATCCTCCGGCTGACACAACATGCCGCGGGAACAGGCGATCGCCGAGCCGCCCTGCTCCGCGCAGTTGAGCCGCTTGCAGATGTTGACGCCGCCGTCGCTCGCGCAGGCGTAAGGGGTGCGGCAGTCGCTGTACGGACGAGCGGAGATCGGATCGTTCCCGGTCCGGCAGTCCGTCTCACAGGTGAAGCGGCCGCGATCGCAGTAGCCAAGGTACGGCTGGTTGTTCGGCAGCGCCGGGCACTCGAGGTTGTCCATGCACACGCCGTTGGCCCGGCAGCGGTTGGCGTCGCGGCCACCGCCCATGAGCAGCTCGCCGGAGCACTTGAGGTTCATGCCGCCGAACGGGTTTCGGCTGGTGTCCTGGCAGTCCGTATTGTTGGTGCACGGCGCCTTGCAGCGACCCGAGCCGTAGAAGGGTGAGGTCGGGTTGAGGTTCTTGCTGTCCACCCAGCAGGTCTGGCCCGGCGGGCAGCCCGGCGAGACGAGCCGGCGCTCCTGGAAGTCCCAGCGGCACCGCGGCACGCACACGCCGCCGCAGCTGCTGGCGCCGCCGTCCGGGTTGTTGACGGTGCACACGCTGCCGGAGCTGCAGTCCGTGTCGGTGTTGCAGCCGACCTGGCTGCAGCTGTTCGTCTGGGGCTTGCACACGGAGATGCGCTGGGCGCCCATGCCGACGACGAAGTCGACCGTGCCGCAGGCGCACTGGCCGACGCGCTGGAACAGGCAGTACTTCTTGCCCGACGTGTCGTCCGGCATCTGCACGCAGCGGCCTTCGCCCCGCGCGTCCGGCGGCTGGAAGACGTCGCCGACGCCGCACTCGAGATCGGTCGTGCACTCGGCGCACGGAGGCTTGCGCTGGCGGCACGTGCCGGCCCAGTTGAAGCCGCCCACGCCTGGAGGCGCGTCCCGTCGGTCACACCGGCAACCCAGCCCGCTGCGGTAGCAGGGGTCCTCCGACGCCTCGCCGCCGTCGAGCGGCGGGTTGATCTCGGAGATCTGGCACTCCTGGTCCGCGTTGCAGCCCTGCCCCTGGAAGCAAACGCCCGTCGCCTTGTTGCAGATGAAGCCACCACCGTCGCGGCCAGCGCAGTCGTCGTCGTACACGCAGCGGGGCGGCCCGGCGTCGACCGCGCCGCCGTCCATGCCGCCGTCGTTCATGTCCACCGCCATCATACAGGCGCCGGCCTGGCAGCTCTGCCCGTCGGAGCAGGCGGCGCACTTGGCGCCCTCGACGCCGCAGGCCGCCACCGTGGGCTCGGCCACGCACTCGTCCTTGTCGGTGCAGCAGCCCGTCTTGCAGCTGGTGGGGTTGCACTTCTTTCCGCAGCTGGTCACCGCCACCAGGCTCGTGCCCAGCAGCACGCCCAGGAAGATCCCTCGCAGATCCGCACGCATCACTTGGTTCACCTCAAAGAAGGTGTTTCGACCCGGCCTCAAAACGTCGCTTTGGGCTCCTCCTAGCTCAACTCACGGCCCCAAGCCCACCCAGACCTCGCCGTCCTCGAAGAACTCCTTCTTCCAGATCGGCACGTCCTGCTTGAGCCGATCGATGACGTGCTCGCAAGCCCGGAAGGCGTCGTGGCGGTGCGGGGCTGACGTGGCGATCGCGACCGCGGCCTCACCGGGCAGCAACGTGCCGACGCGGTGGCTCACCGAGATGAGCACCCCGGGCCAGCGAGCCTGGGCTTCGAGCGCGATCTTCTCGAGCTGCTTGACGGCCATGGGCGCGTACGCCTCGTACTCGAGCTTCGTCACCGGGCGGCCGCGGGTGTGGTTGCGCACCGCGCCCAGGAAGGTCACCAGGCCCCCGTGCGAGGCCACCTGGACGTTGGCGACGACGGCCTCCAGCGCCAAGGGCGCGTCGGTCACCGTGAAGAGCGGGGGCGCACCGCCAGCCACCGGGGGAATGAACGCCACGTCGGCGCCGTCGGGTACGGGCTCGGTGTCGTCGGCGAACTCCTCGTTCACCGCCACGCGCAGCTGCTGTTCGAGCGCCTTGAGCGCCGGGAACCGCGAGAAGACTTCGGCCTTGAGCTGCGCGACCGTGGCGCCGTCGGCCAGGCTGAGGCGGGCGCTGCCGGTCCGCGCGCGCTCGCGGGCGGCGGCGAAGAACCGAACGGTGACGGACAGGGCCATGGCTTTCGGCTCGTAGCCTGGCGCCTGGGGTCGTCGCTACTGCGCGTGGGCGTGGCCGCCGCTGTCCGTGCCCTGCTTCTTGTCCTTGGCCTTGGCGCGGCTGCCCAGCGTCACGTCGGCCCGGACCCGCGCCCCGAGCGGGTCGGGCACGGCGTCGAGCACGAGGGCGTCGAACTTGAGCAGCTTCTCCACGAGCGCCACGGCCAGGGCCTGGGCCACGAGCAGCTTGCGCGGATCCACCCCGTCGAGCGTGAAGGGCGTCTGAAGCTCGAAGAGCAGCTGCTGCACGTCGAGCCGCAGGCTCAGGTGCCCGGCCCCGAACAGGTCCGGTAGCGCCGGGTCTTGGGTCAGGTCCACCTCCGCGCGGGCGAGCGGCGAGCCCGCCTTCAAAAACGCGGCGGACTCGGCCACGGCGATCTCCAGCGGCTCCTTCTCCACCGTCGTCCGGAACACGGCGACGCCCTGGCTCGCGGCGCGATCCACCGGCGCGCGGAGATCGGCCAGCGCTTCCGTCACCAGGTGCTCGACGACGGCCTGGTTGGAGTGGGCCAGCTGCGCGACGAGGGAACCCTTCGGGTCCGGCTTGCCTTCGCGCTCCACCACGCCGCGAATGAAGCGGCGCACGTCCAGGTAGAGCGCGGCTTCGGCCAGCGGGCCGACGGACTCGAGCACCACGTCTGCCGCTGCGCCCAATTCGCTGACGTCACGATCGAAGCGCTTCCAGCGGCGGGAGCCCCGAGGCCCGAACGAAAGCTCCGCGAGCTGCCGTGCGGGGACCGAGGCAGACAACACCGCGACGGGCCCTTGCGGCGCGACCGTGAGGAGCCGCTTGCTCGGCAAGGGCGGCGTCGTCCAGAGCGGCGCGGGCGCGGTGACGAACCCGTCGAGCGTCGCGTGGCCGCGCTCGAGCCGCAGCGCCACGGCCAGCTGATTCCACGGCAGCGTGGAGCCCACCGCCTCGCGGCGCGCGAAGCCCACCACCCCACCGGCCGGCAGCGCGTCGAGCAAGGCCGCGCTGGCGCCGTCAGCCGACAGGCCACGATCGGCCGCCGTCGCGACGTGCCGGGCGGCGTCGTCGACGCTGCGCTGGCCGTCCGCCCGCACGAGGAACAACGTGCCGCGGTCGGTGAACCCAAGCCAGACCTCGCCCCCGTTGGAGAACTCCACGCCCGAGGCCGTCGAGGTCGCGGAGAAGCCTCTGCCGACGAGCCAGCCCCGCAGCGTCTCCAGCGCGGCGGCGTCTTGCTTCACACCCACGAAGGACAAGAAGAGCTCACCCTCGAGGAGCGCGACGCCGGCGCCTTCGAGGGGATCGAGCGCGGCCGCCGGCGCGCCCCCGTACTCGAGCGCGAAGGCGAGCAGCGGGACCTCGTCGAGCACGCGCTGCACTCGCTCGGGACCGGCGAGCGCTTCGGCGACGTCGAGGGTGGCGGACAGCTCGTCGAGCGTCCGGCTCACCACCGCCCACTGCGCCGACGGGGGGACGACGTGCAGCACGCCGCGGGGCTCCACGAGGACCGTCAGGTGCCGGGCGAGCCGCTCGCCGTCGTAGCCCTTCACCTCGAAGGCGCCGGGGCTGGTGAAGACGTGCGCCACCTCGGCGCCGGACTGAGGCGGCGTGCCGTCGGAGAACTGCCAGCGCAGCGGCCGATCGAACGTGAAGCGCGCGGGGACGCCGGTCTCCGCCGGCCGCTCGAGCCGCTCGACGGGCACCTGCCTGACGCAGGCCGCACCCCACACGAACGCCGTGAGCGCAGCGAGGAAGACTCGCCCGCGCGCGCTGGGCACGCGCAGGCTGGGCGCAGCCGGACTCAGAACTCGAGACCCAACCCGAACATCCAGTGGCGGCTCGAGAAGTCAGGCCCGGTGGCCACGACGTCGAACACTTCCTGCAGCGTCACCTCACCGAAGAGGTACGTGTGGTTGACGCCCATGCTCGTGTCGAAGTCGCGCGCCAGCCGCTTGTCGAGGAAGTCCAGGCACAGGGCCAACCCGAGCGTGCCGGCGAAGCCCAGCTTCACACCTTCGCCGCGCAGGCCTTCGGCGATCTCGATGCTCGGACCGTTCGTGATGAACCAAGGCATGACGACGAGCCCGGCCTTCACGAAGGGCACCAGCGGCACATCGAAGGTCTGCAGCAGCCAGTCGAAGCGGTAGATGGCCAGCGCCTTGATGGGGACCACCTTGATGCCGGTGCTCTGGGCTTGCTGCTGCGCCTCGGTGAGCATGGTCGTCACGCCGCTCGAATTGGTGACGGCCTTGGCCCTGCCGTACTTCTCGGCGTAGCCCGCCCCAAGCCCGAAGCTCAGCGTGCCGATCTTCTGGAACACCTCGTAGTCCAGCTCGAGCTCCCCCATGAGCATGGGCGCGTTCTGGAACACCGTCTGGTACGGGCCCACTTGGCCCGTGAAGCTCCGATCCACCAGCGGCAGATACGAGCCGAGCTTGACCTCCACGAACATGCGGCGCTCGGAGGCCCCGGAGACCTCGGCCTGCGCCGCGCCGGCCAGCAGCGCGAGCAGCGCGGCAAACGTCCTTGTCATGCCCTTCTCCTTCGAAGCAGCCACAGGCCCAGCGCGAGCCCAGCCAGCGACGGCGCCGCGGCGCACCCGCGCCCAGCGCCGCCTGCGTCACGGTACACCTGGAAGAACCCCAACATGCGGATCGGCGTGCCAGCGCTGACGTCAGACGGCTCGCTGGTGTTGCCCACGGCGTCTGAGGCGAAGACGCGCACGTCGTACGTGGTGTCGTTCTCGAGGCCGGCGACCCGCACGGTCGCGCTCGAGTCCGAGGCAGACACGGTCGTGCTCCCACCCGAGCGGAAGCTCGCGTCGCCCTGCTTGCGCACCTCGGCGCTGAGGGACACGACGTCGTCCGAGCCGAACGCAACTTCAGCCGCCAGCGCGCTGTCCTGCACGCGCAGCGCGGTGATGACCGGGCGCGCCGGCGGCACCGCGTCGTAGACCAGGTTCAGCGGATCCGCGCGGGCGGTGTACTCGCTCTGACCGCAGAAGGTGTTGCTCGTCTTGAACGCGCCGCAGACGCGGTGCCGCTTGGTGGTCGCCGGCGCGCCGCACGTCCCGGCGTCGCCCCCCTGAAACCCAGACAGACTCGAGACGCTGACGGTGAACGTTCCCGTGCGAGGCGCCGTCGCCGTCGCGCCTGTGAACAGGAACGAAGCCACGTCGTCGAGGCGTCGATCGTTGGTGCCGGCGGCGTCCGCGCACTCGCCGTCCGTGGTCCAAAACTGCACCGCTGCGCAGACCTGCTGTTGAAGCAACGGCTGGTAGGTCCAGCGAATCGTCAGCGTCGACCCACACTCGGCCGCGCCGAAACTCAGGCTCGTGTCGGTGTCCCGCCCCTCGGCGCGAACCCGGAACGGCTGCGTCTGGGCCACCTGGGCCGCCGCCACCGTCGACACCACACTCACGAGGAGCACCACCCAGCGCATGGGCCGCACGCAAAGCAAGCCCAAGGCCACTCGCGCAAGGCCAAACTCTCCCGTCGTTCCGAGGCCTTCACCCGAGCCACGCAGAGACGGCGGCGACCGGCCGTGCCAATTTGTCACGACTTGGGGACCAGCTTCGAAACCAGCGCCACCGCGGCATCGGCGGCGCGGAACGTGTTGTCGACGGACGCGACGAACTGCGCTCGTCCGCGGTGCGCACGCAGGCGGCCCACGTGGATCGCGCCGTCGTCGGTGCTGAGCATGGGCATCGGGTAGACGTGCTCTTCGGGGGTGTCGAGCACCTTGAGCGCGCTCGACGAGCGCCAGGCCTCTCGGAGCGCCTCCGCGTCGACTTCCTGCCCCAGGTGCGCGGACACGGACAGCAGCTGCCCGTGGAAAGTCGGCACGGCCAAGCAGGTGACGGTGGCGGCGGGCAGCGTGGGGCCAGCCCACAGCCGGGCGAGCTCGACGAGGATCGCGCGCTCGGCCAGCGACAGCCCGGCTTCGAACTGCGCGTCGCCGGGGATGACGTTGAAGGCGAGGCGGTGGGGAAACGTGTCGACCTGCGGCTCCTTCGCGTTGAGCAGCTCGGCGGTCTGTCGTGTCAGCCGCTCGACGCCCGCCTTGCCTGCGCTCGCCGCACCGGACAGCACCGTCGCGTCCGCCATGACCAGGCCGAAGGCCTTGCGCCAGGGCTCGAGCGAGAGCGTCAGGGCCTGCGCCGCGGGTGACGGCACGAAGACCTGCCGCCCGTCACCCTCGAACAGCGCGCCGTCGTTGAAGCCGGGCACGACGAGCTTGGCGGACGGGTCCGAGCGCAAGGCCCCGCTCACGTCGATCGCCCAGACGCCCTGCTTGCGCGCCTTGTCGATCCACGGCTGCGCCAGCGCCGGCGGCAGCGCGAAGATCGCCGCCGTCACGCCGCGCAGCGCCTCGTCGCTGACAGCTTCCACCGGCAGATCTTCGCCGTTCAACTCGAGCTCTTCGCCCTGGGAAGCTGGGCTGGCGTACAGCCGCAGCGCGTCTGCGGGCAGCTCCCGGCGCTGCCAGGCAGCGAGCACTTGCTGGCCGACCAACCCCGTGGCGCCGATCACCGACACGAAGAACGAGCTCATGGATCCTCCTTGAGCCGCGCCTGGGCGGGGACTCCAGGCAACGGCGGGAACTTCGGGTTCTCTTCGGCGCCGGACCCGCGCACGTAGTCCGGCTCGAGCGCAAACGCGTGCGTCTGCTCGTACGTGGTCGGCCAGCGAGCCAGCCGCGCGAGGGCGGCGGCGCTGGGCACGCGGGGCTCGGGCAGCAGGCGCGCCGGGTCGACCCCGTGGGCCTCGAGCGCGGCGGCGTAGTCCGTCAGGGCAGGACCGACGACGACGAAGCCTCGCCCTTCGTCGGAACCAAGCCAGGCCCCGCAGGCAGCGACGGTCGCGCTGGTGACGGCGCCCAAGGGCTCCACCGCGTCGGCGGTGCGCCGAAACTTTCCCAGGTAGAGCTCGCCCTTCTTCACCACCGCGACGGCCAGCACGAGCGCCGGCGCCGGCACGTCGAGCGCGAGCGCCTGGAGGCTGGACACTCCGACGAGCGGCACCTGCAGCGCGTAGGACAGCCCCTTGAGCGTCGCCAGGCCGATACGCAGGCCGGTGAAGCTGCCCGGGCCCAGGCCGCAGACGAGCCCGGTGACGTCGCGCAGCGTCTTCCCGTGGCGGGCGAGCAGCTCGCTCAGGCAGTCGGGCAACACCACGGACTGGCGCTTGGGCGGGCCTTCGAGGCGCTGCTCGACGAGGCCGCCGTCCGGCGCGAGGAGCGCCAGCGACAGCGTCAAGGTGGAGGTGTCGAGGGAGACGATCACGAGCAACGATTCGCCGAGGTCATGAAGAGCTTGGCGATGTCGTTGTAGAAGACGAACACCATGAGCGCCACGAGCATCGCGAAGCCGATGTAGTTGGCGATCTCCTGAGCGCGGGCGGGCACGCGGCGCCGGCGAATGCCTTCCCACAGCGCCTCGAGGATTCCGTAGCCGTCGAGAATGGGAATCGGCAGCAGGTTCACCAACCCCAGGTTCACCGAGATGAAGGCCATGGCTTTGAGGAACGCCTCCGGGCCGGCTTCGGCCGTCAGCGCGGCGACGCGGAACAGCATGATCGGCCCGCCGAAGGAGTCGGCTGGCAGTTGGCCCCGCAGGCCTCGGCCCAGCACCACGGCGACCTGGCGAATCGCCTCGGGCACCAGCTTGAGCGCCGCGCGCACCGCGTCGACCGGGCCGATGTGGACGGTGGCGTATTCCGTGCTCGCGCCCCCAGCGAGGATGTCGGCGGACAAGTCGAGGAACCCTGGCCGAGGAAACGCGCCGAACTCGTAGCGGTCCGGCAGCCGGTTGCCCAAGTCATCGCAGCGCGGCTTGGCCTGTGGCGTCACCGTCACGTTGAGCAGCTCCGCGCCGCGCCGCACGCGAACCGCCAACGGCGCGCCTTCCGTTTCTTGAATGCCGGACAGCAGCTCGATGAAGTCACCCGGCGCCTTGCCGTTGACGTCCACGAGGCGATCGCCCGGCAGCAGCCCCGCCTTCTGCGCCGGGCTGTCGGGGAGCACCGTCCACACCGCGAGCGCCGCCGACTCGCCGCCCAGCGCAGCCAGACCCTTCCCTTCCTGCTTCTCGACGACGGCGTTCACCAGCGACGGCAGCACCACGCCCGCACCGCCGACGCGCGACGCCTCGCTGCGCACCGCGACGATGCTCAGCGCCCCCTTTAGGCCCGCGAGCACCCGGTCGAGCTGGACCTCGTCGCGCACGGGCTGCCCGTTGACGGACAAGATGCGATCGAACGTGGCGAGCCCCGCCTGCGCGGCGACGGAGCCCGGCGTCACCGCGATGACGGGCGGCGGCGCCACCGCGCTGATGCCCAAGATCCCGCGCTTGGTCGTCTCCACGGCGGTCTTCTCGACCAGCCGGCTCGGCGTCGCCTGCACGTCGAACGTCTTGCCGTCGCGCTCGACGGTCAAAGTCACCGGCCGCTCGTAGACGTTCTGCAGCGCCTGGGTGATGTCGCGGTACGAGAAGACGAGCTCCCCTTCGAAGCGCCGAATGACGTCTCCGGGCAGAAGCCCCGCCTGCGCCGCCGCCGAGCCCGGCCGAATCCACGCGGCCTTCGGCGCCACCACCTGCGCGTCACCCAGCACGGCGAAGAAGAAGGCGATGAGCGGAAAGGTCAGGCTCGCCGCGGGCCCCGCCGCCTTGATGATCGCCCGCTTCCACCAGGGCGCCTGCAGGAACCCACGGGCCAAATCTTCTTCCGTCGGAGGCGCGTCGTCCGGACCGGCCGAGTACAGCTCTTCGCCGGGGATCGCGCCGAACAGCTGCACGTAGCCGCCCAACGGCAGCGCCGACACGCGGTACTCCGTCTCGCCGCGCCGGAAGCCGAACACCTTGGGCCCAAAGCCGATGCTGAACGTCAGCACCTTCACGTTGAACGCCTTGGCGGCCAGGAAGTGCCCCAGCTCGTGCACCGTCACGAGCACGCCGAGGAAGATGCCGAAGTAGATGACGTTCTGGAGCGCGGCCATGAGGGAAGGCGAAGACAGTTAACCACGGCTTGGCGCCGGCGCAGCCGCCCGCTTTTCAGCCCAGGGCTGGCCGAACGAACTGCACGTACAGCAGCACCATGGGCGCGTTGAAGATCAGCGCGTCGATGCGATCGAGCATGCCGCCGTGGCCGGGAATCGACTTGCCCGAGTCCTTTACCCCGTACGCGCGCTTGAGCATGGACTCACACAGATCGCCGGCCGGGCCGAGAATGCCGCCGAGCACGCCCAGCGCCACACAGTCGACGATCGTGAGCGTGGGAAAGAAGAAACCCCGGACGATGAAGAGGCCGCCGACGCTGCCGACGAAGCCTCCGGCGAAGCCTTCCCACGTCTTGTTCGGGCTGACTTCTGGGTAGAGCTTGTGCTTCCCCAGGAATCGGCCGGCGAAGTACGCGGCCGTGTCGTTCCCCCAGGTGATGACCAGCGCCGCCACCACCCACCACCCGCCGTCCGTCCACTGCCGCAGCGCCGAGAGCGCCGTCAGCCCGCCGGAGCCGTAGGTGAAGGCCATGAGCACGTGGGCGGTGCGCGTCGGGGCTTCGGGGAGCGGGCCGCGGACCAGGTGGTAGCTCCAGCCCGCGAAGAGCACGAAGCCCGTCGCCCCGCAGGCCAGCGCCGTCGCGTCGTGGAGGCGCCACACCGGGAGCACGGGCAAGAGCACCGCCAGCGCGATCGCCACCCAGCCGATCGGCCGCACTTCCTTGAGGGTGATGAGCAGGTATTCCTGCGCGCACAGCCCCGCGGCCACGCCCATGAGCGCCGCCGTCCAATAGCCGCCCAGGTACAGCAGATAGAGCACGCCCGGCAGCAGCACCGCCGCCGTCAGCACGCGAATCAGGAGGTTCTTGTTCTTCTCGGTCACGTGCCGGCTCGGCGCAGCTGCGCGCCGGTCAGCCCGAAGCGCCGCTCCCGGTGCTGATACGCCAGGATCGCCTCGCACAGCTGCTGGGCACGAAAATCTGGCCAGTGGGTGTCGGTGAAGTGGAGCTCGGCGTAGGCCGACTGCCAGAGCAGGAAGTTGGAAAGCCGCCGCTCGCCGCTGGTGCGAACCACCAAGTCCACCGGCGGCAGGCCCTTGGTCCACAGGTGTTGTTCGAAGAGCTCTTCGGTCAGCCGATCCGGCGCCAGCGTGCCCGCGACCGCCCGCGCCATGAGCGCCCGCGTCGCCGCCAACAGCTCCTCTTTGCCGCCGTAGCTCAGCGCGAGCGTGAGCGTCATGCCGGTGTGGTGAGCGCTCACCGCCCGCAGCTCGTCCAGCGGCTCCTTCACGTAGCGCGGGAGCCGGTCGAGCTCGCCGATGGCGTTGAGGCGGATCTGGTTGCCCAGGATCTCCTCGCGCTCCTTGAGCAGGTACTCGCGGAGCAGATCCATGAGCCCAGCCACTTCTTCAGGCGGGCGGGACCAGTTCTGCGACGAGAACGCGTAGAGCGTCAGCGCCTGCACGCCCAGCCGGCGGGCGCAGCGGGTGACCTCGCGGACGCTGGTGGACCCTTCGCGGTGGCCGACGAGCCGGTCTTCGCCGCGCGCTTCAGCCCAGCGCCCATTGCCGTCCATGATCACGCCGATGTGCTTGGGCAGCCCTCGCTGCCGGACTTTCGCTTCGAGCTCAGACGTGTCCATGGCCGACGGGCGCGGCACCCTATACGAAACGGGGCGTTCGGGAAGCGCGGAGGTGAGTTCGTTCATGCCCAGCAGAATGCGCGGGGCGGCGGTCCTCATTTCCGCCAAACGGCGCGGCCGGTCGAAACGCGCCGCCCACGGGTCGGTGGCGACAGTCAGCCTGCAGGTTTGACCCCAGCCAGCGCGATCCCTATCGTCCGCGCCGCCATGCCGCCCAAGGTCATTGGCCCGTACCGAGTGCTCGAGACCCTGGGCAGCGGTGGCGTTGGCACCGTTTACCGCGCCGTCGATCGCCGCACCGGCGAAATGGCCGCGCTCAAGCTCTTGTCCACCGGCCCGGCGCTGGATCCCAAAGCCGCTCGGCGACTGGCCCGCGAGTTCGAAACGCTCCAGCACCTGTCTCACCCGAACGTCGTGAAGGTCTACGACACCGGCGTCTTCCACGGGTACCCGTACCTGGCCATGGAGCTGGTCGACGGGCTGACCTTGCGCCACTACCTCTCGCTGTCCGACGACGCGCTGGAGACCGACCTGGGCTTGGCCAAGGCGATCAACGAGCACCGCCGCTCACTCAACCAAGCCAGCGAGCCCGAAGAGGACTTCGAAGACGCCGACGAAGAGGACGGTGAAGGCAACTCCGGGCTCTTCACCCTGTCCGCGTTCTCCGAAGAGACGCCGTCCGACGAGTTCGCCGTCGACTACGAGACCGGCGCCCAGTCCGTGCGCGCGCTGGCCGACGCCATGGACGAGCCGGACACCAACACGAGCAGCTCCGCGTCGGGTGAACACCCCTTCCCCGACGACCTGCCCGTCGCCGAGCCCAAGACGCCGACCAAGCCGTCGGAGGCCGAGTTGGGGCAGCTCAACCGACCCGAGCGCGTGGGGCGGGTCAAGGACGTCATGCTGCAGCTGTGCGAGTCGCTGGCCTACGTGCACGGCCACGGCCTCATTCACCGCGACTTGAAGCCGTCGAACGTCATGGTCGACGAAGACCGCGTGGTGCGGTTGATGGACTTCGGCCTGGCCAAGTTCCTCGCCGACGACGCCCACGTCACCGCCGACGGCCGCCTGGTGGGCACGTTCCGCTACATGGCGCCCGAGCAGATCCTGGGCGAGCCGCTCGACGCCCGGACGGACCTCTATTCCGTCGGGGTGATCCTCTACGAGCTCATCACCGGGCGCGCGCCCTTCGAGGCGAGGACGCCGTACGAGCTGTGGCAGAAGGTGCTCGAGACGGAAGCGGTGCCCAGCCACCTGCTCAACCCCAAGGCCGACCGGCTGTTGTCCCGGGTCGCGCACCGGCTCATTCGCAAGGAGCCCGACGATCGCTACCAGACCGCCGAAGAGGTCTACGAGGCGCTGGTCGAGTGACGGCCGCGCGGCACGAGCTGACGGTGACGGCCGACCACGCGGGCCACCGGCTCGACGCCGTCGTGGGCGAGCGGCTGGGCCTGTCCAGGCTCAAGCTCAAGGCGCTGTTCGACGGCGGCCACGTGCGCGCGAACGGCCGCCGCGCGAAGAAGGGCGACCTGGCCAACGCGGGTGACGTGCTGTCCGTCGAGCTGCCCGCCGACTCGCAGGGCCCCGTTTTGGTCGCGGATCCGCGGGTGCCGCTGGTCGTGCTCAAGGAAGATGAGCGGCTGATCTTCGTCGACAAGCCCAGCGGCGTGCCGGTGCACCCGCTCGAGCCGGGCGAGACCGGCACGCTCGCCAACGCCCTCGTCGCGCGCTGGCCGCAGCTGGCGCAGGTGGGCGACCCGAAGGAAGCGGGCCTGTGCCACCGCTTGGACATCGACACGTCGGGTGTCGTCGTCGTCGCGAAGGACGTCGCGGCCTGGCAGTCGCTGCGCGCGGCGTTCTCGGAGCCCGGCGTGGTGCGCAAGCAGTACCTCGCGCTGACCTGTGGCCCCCTCGCGGACGAAGGGGAGATCGACGTGGGCTTGGAGCACGCCGGGGATCACGTGCGGCCGGTGCTGGACGGCGGCCGCCCCGCGTTCACCCAGTTCACCGTCCTGGCACGGAGCGGTCCCTACGCCCTGGTGCAGGTCGTCATCACCACGGGGGTGTTGCATCAGGTCCGCGCGCACTTGGCGGCCGTCGGGGCGCCGCTCTTGGGCGACGGGCTGTACGGCGGGCCGGTGGACGCGGCGTTCCCTCGGGTGTGTCTCCACGCCGCGGCGCTGGCGGTCCCCCACCCGGCCGGCGGCACGCTGGGCGCGGCCAGTCCGTTCCCTGCCGAGCTGGCGGCCGTCGCGGCGCACGTGGGCCTGCCGACCCAGAACCGCTGAAGAAGCGCGCGCGTGTGCTCGGCGGGTCGCGCGGAACCGAGTACGGTACGGCGCCATGTCGGCCTACGAATTCCAGGTGGTGGCAGGAGGCCAAGGCCGTTTCGCCCTGCCGCCCATGCCGTTCCGAATCGGCTCGAGCGCGCCCTGTGAAGTGCAGTTCGGCGCGGGGCTCCTCGCTCCCGAGCACGTGGCGGTATCGGCGGACCCCACGGGCACGCCGGTCGCGAAGGATCTGTCGGGCCAAGGCTTCTGGCTCAACGGACGCCTCGTCAACGAAGGGCCGCTGACGCCGGGCGCGGTGCTGCGGCTGGGCGACGTGGAGCTGCTCTTCAACACCGCGGACGTCGACGACGCGACCATTCGTCCGATGTCGCACCCGCGGGGCGAGCGCATCGACGCGACGACTCGCCGGCCGACGCCGTTCGCCGCGCCGCGCCCTTCCGCGCCGGAGCACAGCCTGACCATGCGGACGCAGAGTGGCGGCGGCGCTGGGCCGGACCTGGTGATTCCCGCGCCCCAGCCCAGCAACCCGGGCGGCGTCTTGAGCGCGCTGGGCGGCAGCGCCGAGCCGCTGCGCGCGGGCTACGTCATTCAGGAGCGCTACCGCATTCTGGGCAAGCTCGCGGCGGGCGGCATGGGTGAGGTGTACCGCGCCGAGCACGTCGAGCTGGGACGCGCGTTCGCCATCAAGGTGATGCGGCCGGAATTGTCCGGCGACCCCGAGTTCGTGACCCGCTTCAAGCGCGAGGCGATCAGCGCCAGCCGCATCGGCCAGCAGAACATCGTCGACATCTCCGACTTCGGGCAGACCCAGGACGGCCGCTTCTTCTTCGTCATGGAGTTCCTCGAGGGCCTGACGATCGCGAGCCTGGTGCACCGCAGCGGCGCTCTCGAGCCGGCTCGGGCGATCACCATCATCCTCCAGGTGGCACGGGCGCTGGCCGCGGCGCACTCGCAGGGCATCGTCCACCGGGACATGAAGCCCGAGAACGTCATCGTCTTGCAGCGACCCGGCCAGCCGGACTTCGTCAAGGTGCTCGACTTCGGCGTGGCCAAGGTCCAGGGCCCCAGCGACGGGAGCCAGACGGCCACGGGGCTGGTCGTCGGCACGCCGCAGTACATGGCGCCGGAGCAGGCGCGGGCGGTGGGGGTCGACGCGCGCACCGACATCTACGCGCTGGGGCTCATCCTCTACGAGATGCTCGCGGGCCGCGCAGCCTTCATCGCCGAGACGCCGTCGATGTTGATCGTCAAGCAGGTCACCGAGGCGCCGCCGCCGTTCGAGCCACACGTGCTCAACGCGGTGCCCCAGACGCTCCACGCGCTCGTCTTCCAGATGTTGGAGAAGGACCCCGCCGCGCGGCCGCAGACCATGGACGCGGTGATCGAGGTGCTCGAGCCGCTGTTGACGTCGCTGCGCATCGCCACGTCGGGCGTCACGCGCACCATGTCCGGCAAGTTCCCGGGGCTGGCGACCCCGAGCCCCGGCATCGAAGCAGTGCGGGCGTCGGGCGTGGGCCCGGCTCCAGCAGCCCAGGCCAGAGCGAAGGCGCCTACCCCCAAGCCGCGCACGCCTGCGGCGCCAGGCCCGCGCGACGAAGAGACGAGCGCCGACGCCGACGTGGCGCTGGCTCTGCCGCGGTCGAAGGCGCCGGTGATCGGCGCGGTGGTGGTGGGCCTCGTCGTCGTCGCCGGCATCGCGCTGTTTGCGGGCGGAAGTCAGGGCAAGGCTGGCGCGGATCCAAAGGACGGCCCGGTGCAGCCGCCAGCCGCGCCCCAGGCCCCGTCGACCCCGGTGGCCGAGCAGCCTGCGCCGCCCGCGGCCCCGCCCAAGGTGAAGGTGACGCTCAGCTCGGAACCGGTCGGCGCCGAGCTCTACGAGGGCGATGTGCTCCTGGGCACCACCCCGCTCCCGCTGGAGCGCGAACAAGGCGCCGTGGTCGAGCTGCGCTTCGTGGCGAAGGGCTATGCTCCGCAGGCCAAGAAGATTGGGTTCTCGAGCGACGGGCAGTCCCTGACCGTCACCCTCGAGAAGGACAAGGCCGCAGCGCCGGCTCCAGCGGCCCCAGCGACGGGGAAGAAGGCGAAGGGGGACTTGAAGGACCCCTTCGCGAACGACGACGACTTGAAGGACGCGCCGTTCTAAAGAGGCGCGTCGCTGGGCTGGTTGCCAGAACGCTGTCCTCGTCACCCTCTTTGGAGACGCTGCCCCATGATGCTGGGAGTCGTGTTGATCGCCGCGCTGTCCGCTGGGCCTCAGGAGGCCGCGAGTGAGGCCGACGCCGCGCAGGCCAAGGCCGCGTTCGAAGCCGGGAAGAAGCTCTACAAGCAGGCGAAGTACGCCGAGGCCGTCGTGAAGTTCGACGAGGCGTACAAAGCGCGCCCCCACCCGGCGATCTTCTTCAACATCGCCAAGTGCCATGAGCAGCTGGGTGACGTGGCCAAGGCGCTGCGCAACTACCGCGACTACCTGCGGCTGCTCCCCCAGGCCGAAGACAAGGTCGCCGTGCAGGACAGCGTCGCCAACCTCGAGCGCAAGCTTCGGGAGAAGGGCGTGCAGCAGGTGCTGATCTTCGCCGAGCCGGCGAGCGCCAAGATCGAGGTCGACGGGAAGGGCGTGGGCGTGTCTCCGGCGTCCGTCGAGCTCGCGGCGGGCCAGCACGCGCTGACCGTGTCCGCCGACGGCTTCACGACGGTCGAGCGCAGCTTCACCGTGAGCCTGGCCAAGAGCTCCGAGTTGACGGTGGCGCTCACGCCCAAGGCCGAGCAGACGCCGTCGATCCCCGTCTCGCCCAAGAAGGACGCGCCGGTAGCGTCGAAGGACCCCTCGCTCACGCCAGCCGACTCGCAGAAGCCGTCGACGCCGGACCTCAAGACGCCCGCGCCGAAGAAAGGCCGCGTCGTGACGTGGATCGCCGGCGGTACGGCGCTGGCCGCGCTCGGGGCTGGTATCGGCCTGGGTGTCGCGGCGAACGGGGCTGCGCAGTCGCTCAAGAGTACTGAGCGTTCCCGGGCGGACGCGACCGCGCTCCAGCAGCAGGCGCAGGGCATGGCGACGGGTGCGAACATTGCGTACGGCGTCGCCGGGGCCGCGGCGATCGCCGCGGTGGTGCTGTTCTTCGTCGAAGGAAACTAGCGAGGTCGAACGTGCAAACCACGAGCATCAGATCCCTCTTCGTCGTCGCCGCGCTGATCGCGGCAGCCAGTTGCATTCCGGACACCACGGGCGCGCCGTGCACCACCGACAACAACTGCCCTGAGGGGCAGGTGTGCATGGCGGGCAAGTGCGCCGTGGGCACGGCCAGCGACTCGGGCGTGGGCGGGACTGGCGGGTCGGGCGGTGGGACTGCGGGCAGCGGCGGATCGGCCGGCTCGGGTGGCGGAGGGACTGCGGGCGCAGGCGGCAGCGCGGGCGCAG
>JALHOS010000087.1:0-19297 GCA_022842905.1 Myxococcaceae bacterium
GATGGCTCGCGTTGTGCGTTCGAGTGCCGGGTGCTGACGTCGTCGCCGTGACTCGAGGCGAGCCGACGCTGCGCGCGGCGCACTCCTCCTGGGAGTGAAGCGGTGACGTGCACAGCGCTCGCCCGGCCTGTCCGCTTGGGACCTCGGTGCTGGACCTCGACGCCGACGCCTGCGCGCTGGAGTGCGGCGCGCCGTACCGCGGCCGGCTGTCTGTGCGCACCTCGCCGGCCTGCCCGGCGGGCACGACGCTTGGTGACACCGATGGCTCGCGCCGTGCGTTCGAGTGGGCAGTTGACGTCGGCGCCCTGACGGAGCGGCGAAGTCACCTGCGCCCGCGGCTTACTCCTCCCGCAGCAGCCCGCTCCGCCCGTCTGCCTGCGGCCAGCCCGCGGTTGCCGCCTGCACCGAATGGAGCGGGTAGCCCTCGAGCCGCGCACCCCCGTCGGGTAACCCCACCACGACGTAGAGCGTGCTGCCTGAGAAGTGCGCCTGCCGGACGTCCGCGCTCGTCGACGGGAGCGGGCAGAGCAGCCGCAGATCGGACCCCATGACGAGCTGGAGCGCCGCGACGCGCCCCGCATCTGCCGCGCCGCTGGCGACCGCGGCGAAGGCCCCCGGCAGGACCGAGAGCAACGCGACCTCGTGCAGCACCCCTTCCACCTGCGCGGGGACGAGCTGTGCGTCGTACTCCACCGCGCCCGTCGTCGCGTTCACCACGCGCGCCCACGTCTCCTCGAACTCGGGCGCGCAGCTCATGAGCAGCGTGCGGCACCGGCGGTACGTCGTCAGCGCCCGGCCGTTCCCGAAGAGCGACGGCGTCGGCTGGTGCCGCACGGCCACGCCGGCGTCGTCGGTCTGGGAGAGCAGCAGCAGCCGCGCGCCGCCGTCCGCCTGCCGCACGCGCAGGAGCCCCGCCCCGTCGACCCACAGCGAGTCCTCGGTCACCGCCAGCCGGCGCGCCCCGCCGTCCACGGGCAGCAGCGCCACGACGCCGGCGTCTTCGAGCTGGAGCACCCCGTCGGGCGTCGAAACCCACACGGCTCCGCGGCGGTCCGCGACGACGAAGCGCGGGTCTGACGGCAAGGAGATCGTCTGTGCCCCGCCGTCCACCACATGCAGCAGCACCGCCCGCACGTCGGCTAGCGGACCGGCGTCAGCGCCCGCGTCTTCGTCGGCCCCGCCGTCCGCCGCGGCGCCCCCGTCGCTCCCCGCGTCCGGGCGGACGATCAGCCACACCGCGCCCGAGCGCTCCATGGCCGCGACCTCGACGGCGCCAGGCAGCTCGGTCGACCAGCCCAGCCCGTCGTCGAGCGCGCGCCGCAGCACGAGGGCGTCCCCTTCGACGAGCAGCGTTCCATTCGACCCGACACCCAAGAGCCGCGCGTGCCCGCCGTCGGCCAGCGGCGTGCCGAAGCGCTCGAAGCCGTTGCCGGTGAAGGACACCAGGGCGCAGCCGGCATCACCTCGTCCCCCGTCGGGCAGGCGCAGGGGGACGCCGCAGCGGCTGACGTACAGCGTCCCGTCCGCGCTGCGCAGCGGGCTCGTCAGCGCACCGGGCAGGGGCGTCGAGAAGCTGGGCCCATACGGCCCTGCGTCGGGCCGCTCGCAGCGCTGCATGCGGCAGCGCGCTTCGCCAATGCAGGCCACCGGCTGCCCGCAGATGACGCCGTCGGGCGTCGGCAGCTCCGTGCAGCGTCCTCCTCGGCAGAGGTTCACGTTGACGCAGTCCCCCGGGCCGCAGGGCTCGTTGTCCGGGGCCGGCGCCAACCGGCACCCCGTCTGCCGGTCACACACGCCGACCTCACAGCGCTCCGCGGCGCCCGGGCAGGTGATGGGCAGGTTGACGCAGCCAGCGTCTTCCGAGCACCCGTCCTGCGTGCAGGCGTTGCCGTCGTCGCAGCGCCGCGCGACGCCCAGGCACTGGCCGGACCGACAGCGCCCGTCCGTCAGGCACACGCTCCTCGGCGTGCAGGCGCCGTCTTCGGGCTTCGGCGTCTCCACGCAGCGCCCCAACTCAACCGAGAACGTCGAGTCGGTGCAGGGGTCTTGCGCCAGACACGTCTCCACGACCACGCCCGTGCCGCGCAAGACGGCGCGCCGCTCCTGGCCGTTGTCGCCGATGACGCGCAGCTCACCTTCGACCGCGCCGGTGCCCGCGGTGAAGGTGACGCTGACGTCGACGCTCGCGCTGGCCTCGAGCTGGGCCGTCGGCTGGGTGGCGAACGGCGCTTGGGTCCGCAGGCTCAACGCCACCGGCGCGCGCGCTTCCGCCACGACGGTGACCTTCTTCCGGACGACTTGGCCCTGCGCGACGCGGCCGAAGTCGACGACCTGGGTGTCCGGGGAGATGGCGAAGCTCGGCGTGATGCCGCTCACGACGGGGCCGCACCCCTGGCATCCGCCGCTACTCACCAGCAGGACGAGCGCCGCGCTGCACGAGAGAACGGAGCCGAAGGGGGGCCGGGCGCGCTGCATGGGAAGCGAAGGTCTGTACCTGAAAGCCCGAAGGGACCCAAGGCGTGCCGCGGAGGACGCCGGCGCTATGGTGCGCGCCTGGCCTGCCGGCGGCGGACGTACGCCCACGCGCCTACGCCGAGCCCCAGCAGACCCAAGAGCACGAAGGAGAGTCGGCGGTACGTCGTGAACAGCTCGTCGATGCGGGCCAGGTTGTCACCGACGACGTACCCCGCGCTCACCAGCAGCGCGTTCCACAGCGCCGCGGAGACGGTGCCGAGCACGAGCGCGCGAGGCAGGGAGATGCTCGAGGCCCCCGCGGCGACGAAGACGAGCGCCCGAAACGACGGCAGGAAGCGGTTGAGCACCAAGAGCGCGTCGCCCCGCGCGTGCACGGCCACTTGGGCTCGCTCCAGCGCCTGGTGTGAAATGCCCAACACGGAGCCGGTGCGGTGCGCCAGGCCCCGGCCGAGCGCCACGCCAACGCGGTGCAGGAGGGCGATGCCGACCCCCGAGCCGAGCGTCACCGCCGCGATGACCAGCGCCACGTGCCGCTCACCGAGCGCCGCGTATGCCCCGCCCAGGAGCACCACGGTGTCGCCGGGGAACGGCGGGAAGACGTACTCGATGAGCGCAGCGAAGAAGAGCACCAGGTAGCCCCAGGGCCCTGCGGCGTGCATCCACCCCTGCAGCGTGGCGATCCACTCGTCCATCGTGTCCGAGGTCCCTTACGGCCCCAGGTCGTCGTCGACCTGCTGCGGCGCGTCCGGCGGACGGAGCTGCGCCACCACGGGGCCGAGCGTCTTGTAGAGGACGACCGCCGTCGCCAGCGCGATGGCCGCGTAAATGAGCGGGCGGGAAGGGCGTGCCCGCCAGGCCCACAGGCGCTCTTTGCGCTGCTGGAAGCTGGGCGACGCCTCGTACTCGGCCCAGGCGGCGTCTTTGGTCAGCGCGGCGCTCGCGTCGTCACCCAAGGCGGCCTGGGCGCGGGCCAGCAGCACCCGCCCTTCGACGCTCCCTTTGCGCACGGTCAGAAAGCGATCGAGCGCCTCCTTTGCCCCGGCGGCGTCACCGGCAGCCAGCCGCGCGTGGCCCAGGACGAGGTCCACCTCACCTTGGCGGAAGTTGGCTTGCTCCTCGCGCAGGTGGGCGAGCAGCTTCTCACCTTGTTCCCGGTAGCCCGCGCCCAGGCAGGCGGCGCCCATGGTGAAAAGCGTCTGCGGGTCGTCGTCGCCGTGCTCGAGCACCGGCCGCAGCGTGTCCACGGCCTTGGCGTGAGCCTTTCGGCTGACGAGCAGCTCCGACAGCTCGAGGCGCGTGCGGCGATCGTGGGGATTCAGCTTGAGCAGGTGGTTGAGCCGCGTCTCGCGGCGCCAGCGCCAGAGCACCTTGAGCGGATCCGGCAGCACCCCGAGCGTGAACCGGTTGACCACCGCCCAGAACACGAGATCGCCACGAGCGAGCCCAACGGGCTGCCGGTGATCGACCAGAGGATGATCCACTGAAAGTAAGTGCTCACGACGAAGGCCGTGAACCATAGCCCCGTCGCGCGGCCTGACGAATCGTCATGCGCGCGCGCTTCGTTGTCGATTGCGGCGCCTGCTTCCGAGGTGTTGGCGAATCGTCAGCGCGTTGGTTGACCGCGCTCCATCGTCGCCCGCCGCGTCCCGAGGTTGACCTTTGGCGAATCGACAACTCGCGCCACGTCGTCAACTGCGGCCGATTTCTTGCGGGGCTGCAACAGGCCCGTACCATGCCCTGCATGCGTGGCATCGCAGAACGAGTGCTCGAGCGGCTGCTCGACGGCCTGCCGGCGGTGAGCGCGACCCAACTGGCCCAAGCCGCGGGCATCTCCCGGCAGGCGGCGCACAAACACCTGCGGCGCGAAGTCGACGCGGGCCGGCTCGTCGCTTCAGGCAAGGCGCGCGCGTGTCGCTACCGGCGAGTGACGACGCAATCGAATGTGGAACCACGGCCGCTGCGCACCCAGCTCGACGTGGCGTCCGCGGGCTCCACGTACCGGCTGTCGGCGCGGCTGCTCATGGACGGCGTGACGGCGGGTGAGGCGGTGCTGGACTTCACCGGCGTCTACGACGTGGGCGAAGAGTTCTTGGACGAGCTGTTCCTCGTCTGGGCGCCCAAGCACCCCCACGTGACGCTCAAGGTGGCGCACTTCCCTTCGAAGTACGCGGCGCTGCTGTTCGGCCTGGCCAAGCGCGACGCGCAGGCCGCACGCGCGCGGGTCGGCTGAGGTCGCGCAGCGGCTATTTCAGCGCGCCGCTTCGAGGGGCTTCTGCATCGCGTCGGCGCTGCGGGCTTGATGCCGACCTTCTGGAGCCCGGACTTGATGGCCTCTTTGCCGAGCTCGTCGACGCAGACCTGCTGGACGGCGCGGACGAGGTTGGCCAGGCCGTAGCGCTCGTTCCACACGTCGCCCACGTCGGCCATGGTGTTCGCGGAGCCTTCCCAGTCGATCTCCACCGCCAGCTCGACGCCGGCGGCCTTCGTCAGCGCGTCGATGAGGGGCTTCTCGTCGTTCGTCTTGCGCGCCGGCCCCCAGCGCTCCGCGGCCAGCCGATTCGGTTACTCGGGGCTGCTCGGAGAGCGCCCGAATGGTGGTCAACGACTTCGCGCGCGGTACACGTCGACGCCGCCCACGAACGTCACCAGCACCTGGGCGTCGAGCAGCGCCGTGGGCTCGTCGTCGACGGGGTCCACCGGCAGCACCACGAAGTCGGCGTCGAAGCCGGCCTTGAGCTGCCCGCGCTCGGCCTCAGCGAAGCTCGCCCACGCGGCGCCGGTGGTGAAGCCTTCGAGTGCCTCACGGCCCGTCAGCCGCTCCTCTGGGCGCCAGCCACCGACCGGCTGCCCGGCGTGGTCCTGCCGCGTGCGCGCCGCGTAGAGCCCGAAGAGGGGGTTGGGGCTCTCCACCGGGAAGTCGCTGCCCAGCGCCAGCCGCGCCTTCGCGTCGAGCAGCGTTCGCCAGGCATACGCCCCTTTCAGCCGCTCGGGCCCCAGCCGCGCCTGCGCCCACGGCATGTCGCTGGTCGCGTGGGTGGGCTGCATGCTGGCGATGACACCCGAGGCAGCGAAGCGCCCGACGTCCTGCGCGCGGAGCACCTGCGCGTGCTCGACGCGGTGACGGCTGCCTGGGTGCGCCTGCTCGAGCTGGCTGAGCACGTCCAGCACGTCGGCGTTGGCCTGGTCGCCGATGGCGTGCACGCAGACCTGAAAGCCCCGCTCGGCGAACGCGGAGGCCTTCGCGAGCAGCGCGTCCTTCGAGAGCAGCGGCAGGCCGCGGGTCGAAGGTTCGTCCGAGTACGGCTCGACGAGCGCCGCGCCGCGCGAGCCCAGCGCTCCGTCCGCGCCCAGCTTCACCGCCCGCATCTGCAGCTTGCGACCCTTGAACGTCCCTCGCCCGAGGAAGTCTTCGCCGTCGCCGCCCCAGGCGTCGGCCATGGCGTACACGCGAATCGGCAGCAGGTCCTGCGCGTCCCACGTTTGGAGCAGCTCGAACGTCGGCAGCGCCATGCCCGCCTCGTGCACGCCGGTCAGGCCGAGCTGTGCGCAGCGCTCGAGGGCGAGCTTGAGCTGGCGGCGCAGCTCGTCCGGCGTGGGCTTGGGCACCAGCCGGTCGACGAGCGCCGTGGCTGCGTCCACCAGCACGCCCGTCGGCTCGCCGCGCTCGTCCCGCAGGATGCGGCCGCCGGGAGGATCCACCGTGGCCTTCGTCACGCCCGCTCGCTGGAGCGCCGCGGAGCTGACCCACACCGCGTGCCCGTCGACGCGGGACAGCACCACCGGCAGGCCGGGCAGCGCCGCGTCCAGCGAGGCCTTGGTGGGGAACGCCTTGCCCGGCCAGTCGTTCTGGTCCCACCCTCGCCCCAGCCGCCAGTCGCCCTGCGTCGAGTCCGCGCGGCGCAGCACTTCGGCGACGGCCTCCGCTTCGGACCGCGCGCGGCTCAGGTCCGCCTGGGACAGCGCTTCACCCAGACCGGTGAGGTGGCCGTGGGCGTCGACGAGGCCGGGCACCACGGTGGCGTCGGGGAAGCGCTCCACGTGCGCCCCGGCGCCTGCCGCGGCGAGCGCGCCGGCTTCCGTACCCACGTACAGCAGCCGGCCTTGGTGCAGCGCCAGCGCCTGCGCGACGGGGTTCGCCGGGTCCAGCGTGTGGACGCGCTTGGCCACGACGACGACGGGCGCGTCGACGCCTTCGCCGAGTCGCTTGGCGCAGCCGCTCAGCCAGGCCAGCACGGCCAGCAGCGCGGCGCCCGACTTCACGGCAGCTCCGGTGCGTCCGGGTAGGACACGTCTCCGTTGAGCGCTTCGAGGAACGCTTTGAGCGCGCTCAGGTCCTTGCTCACCACGGTCTGCTTCTTGAGGAGGCCGTCGAGGTGTGGGTTGGGCACGCCGCCCTGCGCCATGAGCTTGATGGCCTCGGTGAGGTTGGTCACCGAGCCGTCGTGGAAGTACGGCGCGGTGAGCGCCACGTTGCGCAGGCTGGGCGTCTTGAACTTGCCGGTGTCCAGCTCGTCCTTGGTGGCGTCCTTGCGGCCTGGGTCGTCCCCGACGCCGACGTTGTGGTACCCGAAGTCGGTGAAGTGCGGCGGCGTGTGGCACTGCGCGCAGCCCAGCTTGCCGAAGAGCCGCCAGCCCGCCTGCGCCTGCGCGGAAAGCGCCTTGGCGTCACCGGCGATGAACTTGTCCCACGGCGAATTCCCGCTGGTCAGCGCGCGGAAGAAGCTCGCCAGCGCCTTGGGCACGTTCTGCTCGGTGGGGCCTTCGCCGAACGCGCGCTGGAACAGCTTCCGGTACAGGGGCACGTCGCCCAGCATCTTGGCGATGGCGGCCGGGTCCGCGCCCAGCTGGCCCTTCCACGCCGCCAGGCTCACCGCTTCGAGCGAAGGCATGCGGCCGTCCCAGTAGAACTCTCGGTGGAAGCCCAGGTTGAGCATGCTCGGCGCGTTGCGCTTGTTCTGCGCGCCGCCGACCTTCGGGTCCACCGCGCGCCCGGACGTGTACGCCTTGTCGGTGTGGTGGCAGGTGGCGCAGGCCTGCGAGCCGTCCTTCGACAGCCGCTTGTCGAAGAAGAGCTTGTGGCCCAGGTCCGCCTTCTCGGCGGTGAGCGGGTTGGCCTGCGACGGAGGCAGCGGCGGGAGGCCCTTGGGGACCGGCGGGAGCGGCAACGCGTCGGCCAGCTCCGGCTTGGGCTTGGGCGGCGCGGGGGGCGGCTCGGCTTCGGGCGGTGGGCCCGCGTCGACGGTGGCGGCGGCCGCCATGCGTCCTGCGCTGCCAGCGTCGGGCGTGGGCAGCGCCTCGGCGTTCGTCCCAGCGTCTTTCGAGATCGGTGTGCTGCCCGCGTCGGCCGGCGGCGGTCCGCTCGGCGTGCTCCCCGCATCCACAGCTCGAGAAGGCAGCGTCGCCGGGCGCTCTTCTTCCTCGTCGTCGTCGGTCGCAAAGCCCGCATCGCGTGGCTGGATCGCAGCGGGCGAGGGCCCTGCGGGCGAGGCCCCGGCGTCGACCACCTCGAGGCTGGCGGGCGCCTCGGTGCCCAAGCGGGCGTCGTCGTCGGACACGGGCTGGGGCGCCGTGCGGCAGGCGTGGAGGGTGAGGACCACGGCAGCCAACGCAAGCAATCGTCTCATGGGCCCGCGGGCGTAGCAGACCCACTCGCCGGCGCCCAAAAAGACTCGAAGGCCGCGACCCGGTACTGCGGGCGCACGGCCTTCGAGTGCTCTAGCTGCCTCCGTCGGGGTCCGTCAGTGCCCAAGGCGTGTCTCGGGCATTTCTGCGAAGGCGCAGAGCAACAATCACAATGTCGTTTCAGGCCGGCAGCGCGGCACCTCCACGGCTGGAAACACGACGCGACTGAACACCACGGTCGCGCCCCGTGCCTTGTTCCCCGTCAGGCGTTCGTGCTGGTGATGCGGGCGTGACCACGAGGCGTGAGTCGAGCAGGCGGCGTGCCAAGGCGCGCTCCGAGGGAGCAGCTTCACCCGAAGCGAAGCTGCTGCGTTTTCCCCGTCCGGTGCACGCAGCGTTTGCAGTGGGCCTTGAAATGCAAAAACTGGCGCGGCGGTGTGCGGCTGGCACGGTTGGGCCCATGAGCGAGCGACGAAAGGGCGGCGAGCGACGGGGCGGTCGGAGCATTCACGGGCCCAGCCGGCGCGCGAGCGAGCGGCGTGACTTCCCGCGGGCCGAGGTCGCCCTCGACGTGCGTGAGCCCGGCGGCCGCCAGCGGTCCTGCGTGGGCGACTTGTCCCCGGAAGGTGCGGCGTTCGTCACCACGAGCCCGCCCTTCGGAGACGTGGTGCACCTGCGGTTTCACCTGCCGTCCTACGACGGGCCGGTGTTCGCCCGCGCGAAGGTGGTCTCGCGCTCGGGCGAGAAGGCCGGGGCGAAGATTGGCGTGGTGTTCACCGACATCGACGTGGACGCCGAGTTGGCGATCGCCCAGTGGCTCCACGAGCGCCGGGTGAGCTGAAGCTGCCGGCCGGCGAAGCCCCCACCTCTTCATGCGCGCCCCGCTGACCTTCCCCAGTGACTTCGTCTTCGGCGCGGCGACGAGCGCGTACCAAGTCGAAGGGCACCTGGAGAACGACTGGTCGAGCTGGGAGCGCGACGGGAAGCTGCACGACCCTCGGGCACGGAACGGGCGGGCGTGTGAGCACTGGGCGCGCTTTGCCGACGACATTTCCCTGCTGACCGGGCTGGGCGCGAGCAGCTACCGGCTCTCGCTCGAGTGGGCGCGGCTCGAGCCGAAGCGGGGCCAGTGGGACGACGCGGCCTTCAACGGCTACCGCCAACGGCTCGAGGCGCTGCGCGACGCCGGCATTCGTCCGCTGGTCACGCTGCACCACTTCACCCACCCGTCGTGGTTTCACGAAGAGACGCCCTGGCACGAGCGCGGCTGCCTCGACGTCTGGCGTGCCTACGTGCAGCGCTGCGAGGAACTTTTGCGCGGGCTCGACGCGGCCGTCGTCAGCATCAACGAGCCCATGGTCTTCCTGCTGGCCGGCTACATCGCCGGGGCCTTCCCGCCCGGCCGGAAGAGCCCGCAGGAAGCGTTCAGCGCGCTCGAGAACCTGGTGCGGGCGCACGTCATCGCCAAGGAGCTGCTCGCGCCGCGCGAGCTGGGCATCGCTCAAAACATGCTCGTCTTCGCGGCGGACCGGCCGTGGCACCCGGTGGACCAGGCGCTCAGCCGGCTGGTGCACGACACGTACAACCACGCCTTCTTCGAAGCGCTGACGACGGGCACGCTGGTCGCGACGTTGCCGGGTGTGGTGCGCGGCAAGCGCTTCATCGACGGCGCCCAAGACAGCATGAGCTTCGTGGGCATGAACTACTACTCGCGCGCCCACCTGCGCTTCGTCACCCAGGCGCCCTTCGTCGAGTACCACTTCCGAGACCCGAAGCGGCGCGGGCTGACGGACCTGAAGTGGGAGTACTACCCCGAGGGCTTCGGTCAGCTGCTGCGCCAGCTCACGCGCTACGACAAGCCGGTCTGGGTGACGGAGAACGGCCTCGACGACCGCGCCGGCACGCGCCGCGTCCGCTTCTTGTACGACCATTGGAAGGAGCTGCTCCAGGCGCGCGCGGAGGGCGTGCCCGTGCAGGCGTATTTCCACTGGAGCCTCATGGACAACTTCGAATGGCTCGAAGGCTGGGGCCCGCGCTTCGGCCTGTACCACGTGGACTTTGCGACGCTCGCGCGCACGCCGACGCCGGCGGTGGCGTACTTCAAGAAGGTCGCCACGGAGCGCGTCCTCGTCGAGCCAGGCTGACGAAGCGGAGGTCCAGCCCCTTCGGTCAGAAGCTGACGCCCACGCTCAGCGTCGCCCGCTGCTCACCCAACGGCACGACCTCGAGCGCGAGGTCGAACCCAGCGGGCAGGCCCACCACTGCGCCCAGCCCCGCCTGCACGTGGAACGCGTCGCCGAACGCGCCGTCGTTCCAGAAGACGGGGCCGCCGAACACGCGCACCGCGGCGTAGGGCGTGAAGCGCTGGGCAATGGTGTACCCGACGGCGGCGCCGAGCCTCAGATCGACCGCCACGTACGGCGTCGGCACGCTCCGCGCCGCGCTCACCGCGAGCGAGCCGGACAACGAAATGAAGGGCCAGGCTTTGCCCTGCTCCAGCGCCAGGAAGGACGCCGCGAAGGACGCCGCGAAGCCGGGGCCCAGAATGAAGCGCTCCGGGCCTTGGGCCAGCTCACCCCAGACGATCTCCGCGAAGCTGCCCTGGAGCGTCCACCGCTCGTTGAGCCGCCGCTCGTACGACGCGCCGACGGCCAGCTGGAGCACGTCGACGGGCTGCGCCGCGCCGGACACCAACCGCGTGCGAAGCCCAGCGACCGACAGGCCCGCCCGAGACGCGGGCGGCGGGCTGTCCTTGGTCGAGCTGCCTTGGCAGCGCTGGGCGAGGCCCGTCGGACCGACGGGCGGGGAAATGCCTCACGCGTCGGCAGGGCGAGGCAGCGCCAGCGCCAAGAGGCTCACCAGCGCGACCGCGGACCCGAGCGTTCTCATGGACACGCATCCAACGCGACGGACGGGTGTCCGAGCAACGAATCACTTCGCCTCAGTTCGCCTGGGCCGCTTCCCACGTGCCGCTCAGGAACTTGCACATCTGCTCGGTCATCTCCGGGGAGCCGCCGTCGAAGGCGTAGTACCAGACCGATTCCTTGTAGCCGCCGCTGCTGGCCACCGTGCACGCGCCGTACGCCTGCGCGCGCGGACACGGCTCGGGCTGCCACTTCATCTGCACGCCCAGCGCGGCGTAGAGGTTGGTGCCGCCGTCGGTGCCGCTCCCGTCGCAGCGCTGGCGGTAGGCCTGGGTTTGGTCCGCCGTCAGCCCCGAAGCCTCGGCGCAGCTGAACACCTTCTGGCCGGCGGCCTCGAAGGTGTACTGGCACGACTGGGCGGGCGGGCTGCACGACGAGAGCACGGCGAGCACGGCGCAGACGGTGACGGTGACGGTGAAGCGCTTCATGGGAGTTCTCCGGGAAGTGAGGGTGGTTTCGACGGGCGCCCGGCAGTGCGCTCGGCGCGCCAGCGCCACAGTCCCGGCAAATCCACGGGTTGACCCAAGCCCTTCGTTCGGAAGCTGTGCAGCCGGCTGCGCAGGTGGGCGGCGGTCGGCACGTTCGAAAAGCAAACCGCGCGAGCCGGTCCGAAGACCTGACTCGCGCGGCGCACTGCTGGGGAAGCGTCGTGCTGCTTAGCGAACCGCCGGCGCGGCGACGGGCGCGCTGCTGAAGCTGTCACGGGCCGCCGAGGTGACCGACGAGACGATCTTGCCGACCTGCTTGCCCACCATCTCGACGATGGACGAGAACGCCAGCTTCGCCAGCTTGTCCATCTCCTCCATCACGAGCGGGCCGTACTTCGCCTTGAGCTCCTCGAACTTCGTCTCCGAGCCCTCGAGCTTCAGGCCCACGTCGATCGCCGCGTTGAGCAGCTCCTTCTGCACTTCGGGCTCCATCAGCTTCTTGCCGATCTCCGTGGGCAGCCGGTTCGCCATCTTCTGCAGCGTGGCCTGGGTCTCGGGGCGGTTCAGAATGAACTCGCCGCCCTTGCGCACCCAGCCGATGTACTGAGGGTTGTTGCGGAAGAACGTGGAGATCGTCTCACGGCGGGCCTTGAGCCACTCCATGACCTTGCCGAACACCGACTTCGCCGACGCGAAGGTCTTGGAGAACCAGGCCGACCAGGTGCCGCTGTTGCCGATCTGGCCCTGCAGGTCCTTCTGCTCGGTGGACAGGACGGGGGTGAGCGACGAAGCCGAGGTGGTGGTGATTGCGGTCGTGGTCATTGGCGGAACTCCTCAAGGGTGGGGTGCAGCGGGTTGCAGGAGTTATCGCCCGCACTCACCGCGTCCACCGGAGTCGCATTGCCAACCACGTTTCCACTTTTGCGCTGATTTACCCGGTCTTCTCAAGGAGTTAGACGACTCGGCGCTTCCGTCCGCTGAGAAACCGAGAAGTCTGGTTCTCAGCGCGAGGCGACCTGCAGCGGATTTGCCGCCGGGCGGGACGCGCGCGGCTTGGCGACGGGGGCGGCCGGGCGGATCACGGGGCGCAGGCTCGGCAGCTCGTACGCCTTCGCCGGCAGGACTTCGACCGAGAGGATCGGCGACGGCCGGCGGTTCTGCATGTCTGCGTAGAAGCCGAGGCTGACCAGCGCCGTGGCGACGCAGGCGAGGCCAAACAGCGCGCGAAAGCGGGTGTCGTCGACGGCGGCGGTGAGGAAGTTCGCGAGGGCGGTCATGTCCGGCGGGCAGAGCAAGGACTCTGCCGTTGCGCTGAAAATGCCTCGGGCGCGCGAAGTGGCTGATCGTCGGCGTGTGGGGATTTTGTCGCCGTGTCGCGGCCTCGCGCAGGTGGAGCACGCGTGCGGCGAACCGACTGGTGTGGGCATGCGCCAGCCAGCGGCGTTGACGTCGAGGTGGGCCCTCGCAGCGAGCGGTGCCAAGGCGCTTGGCGAGGGGCCGCGGTGGTGACCGCCGAAGCGACGATCGTCTTCAGGGCTTCACGACGAGCCCGCGGCGCCTCTACCAGCTCTCGAACTCGTCCCGGGGGAACAGGTCGGTGTTGAGGTCCGCGCTGCTCGGCGCCGGCAGGCTCCGTTCACTCGGGCCCAGGTCCGCGGCCGTCTGCACGAGCTCCGTCGCCTGCTGCGCTGGCAGTACTTCGAGGCGGAAGCTCTGCAGCCGATGCATGAGCTCCCCCGCGTCGACGCGCAGGGGTTCCATCGACGCGAGGAGCAGCTCCGGCTGTCCGTCGAGCCGCTTGGCGGTGGGGATCGTCACGTGCGGGAAGACGCTGTGGACCGTCTGGTACACCCGATCCGACGGCACCCACTGCGCGAAGACACCGCCCGGGCCCAGCCGCGAGGCCACCAGCGCGTAGAACTCGCGGGAGTAGAGGCTGCCGGAGTACGCGGACTTCGTCAGCAGCGTGTCGGTGATGATGACGTCGTACGTGCCCTGCGCGTCGAGCAGGAACCGCCGCCCGTCTTGGAAGTGGTGCCGCACGCGCCCGTCGGCGAAGAGCACCTGCATTTCCCTGACGCCTCTGCCGGCGAGGCCTTCGAGCAGCGGCTTCTCTTGGGGGCAGATCTCCACGCAGTCGATTCGCTCGACGCGTGGATCCAACGCCACGCCCAGCGGCGTCGAGCCCGCGCCCAGGCCAATGACCAACACGCGCCGCGGCTGCGGGTGCGCCGCGACCGGCAGGGTGCCCAGGCGAACGTGGAAGTCGTCGAAGGGCACGCCGTTCTGCCGCTCGCCGGAGATGAAGAGCGTGTGTGTCGGGCCGGGCTCCTCCACCATGGCCACCATGCACGCCGCGTCTTCCCGCGGGCTCAGCGCCGCCGCGGGCACGCCGTGCAAGGGCGCCCAGAACGCGGTGCCCTGTGGAAACGCCGCCCAGCCGAGCGCGACCGGCCCCAGCGCGAGCACCAGCGCTCCGAGCCTGCGCAGCGGCCCTCGCTCGAGCGCCACCGTCCACAGCCCGACGGCCGCGAAGACGCTCGCCAGCACCAGCAGGGTGCGCGGCGTGCCCCAGCGCTCGAGCAGCACGAAGGCCGTCACCAGCGTGCCGACGACGCAGCCGACGGTGTTCGCGAAGAGCAGCCCGCCCGTGTCCGCGCCCACCGAGCCCACGCGCTGGCTCACCGCGCGCTGCATGAAGACGAACGCCGCGCCCATGAGCACCGTCGGCACGAGCAGCACGACGAGCGGCGCCAGCAGATCGCGCGGCACTTCCCGGACCTTCCCCACGAAGTCGAAGTACCGGACGACGGCCCACGGGCCGATCAGCGCCCACGCGGCGATGCCGAGCTGCGCCCAGGCGAAGGCGCGTGCGGGCCGCGTCAGCCGCGTCGCGAAGCGGCTGGCGACGAGCGAGCCGACCGACAGGCCGACCAGGTACAGGAAGAGCAGCCGGCTGAAGGTGTACGTCGACGAGCGCCCGACGACGTTGAGGAGGCGAAACCAGACCACCTCGAGCCCCAGAGAGCCGAAGCCCGTGACCGCGTAGAGCGCCATCGCACCCCAGGCGGGCGAGGAGGGCGGGGAGGAGTCGGCAGGGAGCGGCTCGACGGCCAGCCGCGTGAGACGAAACGCACCGAGCGCGCAGGTGACGTTGAGCCCCGCGGCGATGAGCAGCGCCCCGCCCAGGCCGACATGGCTGAGGAACCAGGGGCCGGCCATGAGCAGCGCGCCGGCGGCGGCGCCCAGCGCGTTGACGCCGTAGAGCCGACCGACGAAGGGGGCGATCTCCGCTGCGTGGCGCACCACCCCGCGCGCGAGCAGCGGCAGCGTCGCGCCCATGAGCGCGGTGGGGACCAGCAGCAGCGCGAAGTGGAACGCGAAGCCCCACGCAGGCGTGACGAGCAGCGGCGCGACGACCTTCGACAGCCACGGCAACGTCCACGGGCTGCTCGCGCCGCTCAGCGCCAGCAGCCCCTCGGCCACGGAGTAGGCCACCACCGAGCGCGTCGGGCTCAGCCGATCGGCCAGCCGCCCTCCGGCGATGTTGCCCAGCCCCAGCCCCGCCATGAACGCCCCGACGACGGCGGTCACCGAGTACAGGTCCATGCCCGCCGACAGGCTCAAGAGGCGCTGCCAGGCCGACTGGTAGATGAGCGCCGAAAGGCCGCTCAGCACGAAGACGACGGCCAGGGTGAAGCGCGCGCGCGCTACGTCGAGGGTCACGGGCCGCGCGACATGGCAGGACTCGTCCGGGGCTGCAAAGCGAAATGCCGGCAGGGGACGGTGACTCTCTGCGCCTGCCTGTCAGCGACGGGCGAACACGTCTTCCGCGTCGTCCACGCCCAGCTTCTCGAGCGCGGCCTTCGCCGCCCAAT
Source organism: Myxococcaceae bacterium (assembly GCA_022842905.1). Taxonomy (GTDB): domain Bacteria; phylum Myxococcota; class Myxococcia; order Myxococcales; family Myxococcaceae; genus JALHOS01. The sequence goes on from JALHOS010000087.1 coordinate 15,328, forward strand.
AGCCGCACATGCCGTGCACGCCGGGCGCGGGCGGCGACGACGAGCTGCACAGGAGCACCTTCTCGTTGGGCGTCACGTGCGCAGGTCCGGGGAGCGGCCGGAAGAACAGCTGCAAGCCCTCTGGCAGCCCGCCGGAGATGTCTCCGCCCACGTAGCTCGCGTTGTGCAGCTCGAAGTCCTGCGGCGTCGACACCACCCGCGCCTCGACGAGCCGCTCGAAACCCGGGGCGTAGCGCTCGAGCTGGCGCTCGAGGTTGGGCAGCGCGTCCACCGTGCTGCCGTTGGGCACGTGGCAGTACGCCCAGAGCGTGTGCTTGCCCAGCGGGGCGCGCGTCGCGTCGAACAGGCTCTGCTGCGCGGCCAGCACGTACGGCCGCTCGGCGACGAAGCCGTCGTCGGCCGCGCGCTCGGCCACCGTCAGCTCCCCCAGCGTGCCGCCCAAGTGCAGCGTGCCCGCCTGGTGCGCCTTCGCCGACAGCCAGGGCATGGGCCCGGACAGCGCGTAATCCACCTTGAAGACGGCGTGCCCGCGGCGGAAGGACCTGAGCGCGTGGTGGTACCAGCCCGGCAGCGCGTCGCCGCAGACGCGCGCCATCACCTCGACGTGGGTGTCGAAGAGCACCAGGCGGTGCTCCGGCAGCTGATCCAACGACGCCACCGGGTGCCCGAGCCACACCTCGCCGCCCAGCGCCCTGAGCTTGGCCGCCAGCCCGTCGGCGATGCGCTGGCTGCCCCCTTTGACCAGCGGCCAGCCCACCGCGTGCGCCGACGCCAAGAGCACCAGGCCCGCCGCCGCGGTGAACGGCGTCGTCAGCGGCGAGAAGCTGTGCGCCGCGCAGCCCGCGAGCAGCGCCTTGGCCTTGGGGCCTTCGAAGGTGTCTTCGGCCAGCGCGTGCGCCGAACGGGCGAACTGCCAGCCGATCTGCGCCGCCCGCAGCAGGTTGCCTCGGGGGCCGTGGGTCACCGGGCGCAGCGTCAGGCCCACGACGTCGTCGAAGTGCTCCACCAGCGGGCGCAACAGCCGCACGTACGCCTCGCCGTCGGCGCCGAGCTTCGCCGCCGTGTCCTCGACGCTGCGCTCCACCGCGGCCGAGTCGCCGTCGTCCAGCGGGTGCACCAGCGGCAGGTCCGGGTGAATCAGCTCGACGTCCTTGAACAGCTCCAGCGCCCGAAAGACGGGCGACGCGGCGCCCATGGGGTGAATCGCCGAGCAGACGTCGTGGAGGTACCCCGGGCCTGTCAGTGGCTGCGTGCGCGTGCCGCCCCCGAGCGTCGGTTGGCCTTCCACCACCAGCACCTTGAGGCCCCGGCGCGCCAGCCACACCGCCGCCGTCAGCCCGTTGGGGCCGGAGCCCACCACCACCACGTCCCACCGCGGACTCACGCCTGGGGCTCCTCGGGCACGATGCCGACCGCCGCCACTTCCGTGAAGAAGCCGGGGAAGGACTTGTCGACGGCGCGCAGGCCGCTCAGCTGCAGCGTGGCGCCGGTGAGCGCCGCGAGCGCCGTCGCCGCCATGAGCCGCCGGTGGTCGTTCTGTCCGTCGAAGGCCACGCGCGCGGGCTTGGCGCCGGGGGTGATGCGGAGCGAGTCCCCGTCGAGGTGGCTCGTCGCGCCGCCAGCCTTCGCGAGCGCCTGCGCGCCCTCGAGGCGGTCGCTCTCCTTGTGCCGCAGGCCGGCCACGCCCCGCAGCGTCGACGGGGCGGGCAGGACACAGGCCAGCGCCGCCAAGTTGAGCGCCGCGTCGGGGAACGTCTGCACGTCGACGTCGAAGCCTCGCTGGGGCACGCCGCTCAACAGCGCGACGCCGCTCCCGGTGTCCAGCGTGAGGCCCACGCTGCGCAGGACGTCGACGAAGGCGCGGTCGGGGTGCAGCGCCGACTCGTCCACGCCGCTGACGCCGACGCCCTTGGCCCAGCCGATGAGGAGCAGCCCCGTCAGCGCCGACCAGTCTCCGGGAATCGGAGGCAGCGGCGCGGACGAAGGCGCCGTCGGCGGTACGACCGTCGTCGCGGCCCCTTCGGCGTGCAGTTCGAACCCTCCGGCGCGCAGCCAGCGCTCGGTGAGCGCCACGTACCCTTCACTGGCGACGGGCCCGTCCACGTGCACGGTGCACGGCTGCTGCCGTTGCTGCGCCACCGACGCCGCCGCGAAGAGCGCCGCCGAGAGGAACTGGCCGCTGTCTTCGGGCCGCACGCGGAAGCTGGGGGTGGCGCGCAGGCTCAGCGGCGCCTCGAGGGAGTACGGCCAGACGGTCTGCGCGCCGGACAGCTTGAGGCCCTGCGGCTCGAGCGCCGTCAGCAGACACTCGATGAGCGCGCCGTGCGGCCGCGCCGACAGCCGGTCGCTCCCGAAGAAGCGCACCTGCGCGCCGGGGGTCGTCGCCGCCAGCGCCAAGAGAAAGCGGAAGGGGGCGCCGCCGTCTTCACAGTCCAGGCCCGCCGGGAAGGTGCGGCCGGCCAGCGCGCGCAGGCCTCGGTCGAGCACGCGCACGTCGTTCGGCGTGCCCGGCGCTTCGACGTCGAGCGACAGGGCTTGGCCGGTCAGGTGCGCCACCACCAGCGCGCGCATGGCATCGGACTTGGACAGCGGAGGCGACAGCACCTTCGTCACGGGACTTCCCCCTCGTCGTGCGCGCCTGGCCGCGGCGACCCGACGTCGTCGCGCTTCGTTTTGCCCTGGGCCGCGAGAGAACCTTGGCAGAAAGGTACGGCAGCGCCACTCCGCGGTGTCTTCGGAGCCGCCCTCAAGGGGCCTCCCCACGGCGCCACCGGCGTGCGCAGGCCCGCCAGACGGCTTCGGCGACGGGGACCGCCCGCCAGCGGCCCGGCCGCTCGAGGAGCACCATGCGCAGCCCCGCGGCGTCGGCCTTCTTGTCCGCCGACAGCAGCGCTGCGACGTGCACGTCGGTCGCTCGGCTCAGCAGTCGGCTCAGCCGCACTCGTGGCGCGGCGCCGAGGGGCAGCGTGGGCGTCACGGCGTCCCGCACCTGGGCAGGCGTCACGCCGAGCGCGACCCCGACGTCCAACGCGCACAGCATGCCCAGGCCCACGGCGTCGCCGTGCCGGACGCGGAAGCCGCTGAGCGCTTCGAAGACGTGGCCGAAGGTGTGGCCGAAGTTCAGCACCACGCGCAGGCCCTTCGACTCGAGCGGGTCGGCTCGGCAGATCGCCGTCTTGAGCGCGCGGGCGTGGACCACGAGGGGCTCGTCGTCGGGCGCAGCGGCGCACCACCGACGGTAGGTGAGCGCGTCGAGCGTCAGCGCCATCTTCCACGCTTCCACCCGGCCTTCCCTTCGTTGGGTCGGCGTCAGCGTGGTGAAGAGCTCTGGCAGGACGAAGGTGCGCTCAGGCTCGTGGAAGACGCCGAGCGCGTTCTTCACCGCGCCCACGTTGAGGGCGCCCTTGCCTCCAATGCTGCTGTCGACCGCGGCGAGCAGCGTGGACGGCACGTGCCACAGCCGCACCCCGCGCTTGATGAGGTGCGCACCGACGGTCGCCAGGTCGCCCACCGTCCCCCCGCCGATGGCGCAGAGCAGGCCGTGACGACGCAGCGGCAACGTGGCCTTCGCCAGCTGTGCCAGGCCGCTCAACGACTTGAGTCGCTCTCCGGCGGTGACGGCGTGCACGACGATGTCGGCGCGGGCGCGCAGGGCCTTGGCGAGGGGTGGATGCAGGCCGAGCACGCGACGGTCAGCGATGACGACGGCGCCGGGCTCGAGTGAGGCGATGACGCTGGCCGCGTCCGCCTTGGGCGTGGGTGAACCTACGCGGGTCCTGGCGGCTCGAGTCATCGCCATCGAGTCAGCTCCGGATGAGTCTTTGCCGGGTGAGTCTTTGCCGGATGAGTCTTTGCCGGATGAGTCTTTGCCGGATGAGTCTTTGCCGGATGAGTCTTTGCCGGATGAGTCTTTGCCGGATGAGTCTTTGCCGGATGAGTCTTTGCCGGATGAGTCTTTGCCGGATGAGTC
>JALHOS010000087.1:19307-21603 GCA_022842905.1 Myxococcaceae bacterium
TTGCCGGATGAGTCTTTGCCGGATGAGTCTTTGCCGGATGAGTCTTTGCCGGATGAGTCTTTGCCGGATGAGTCTTTGCCGGATGAGTCTTTGCCGGATGAGTCTTTGCCGGATGAGTCCTTGCCGGATGAGTCCTTGCCGGATGAGCCATCGCCGGATGAGTCATCGCGGCACGAGTCATCGCCGTACGAGTCATCGCCGCACGAGTCATCGCCGCACGAGTCATCTCCGCGCGAGTCACCTCTGCGCGAGTCACCTCCGCGCGAGTCACCTCTGCGCGAGTCACCTCCGCGCGAGTCACCTCCGCGCGAGTCACCTCTGCGCGAGTCACCTCTGCGCGAGTCACCTCCGCGCGAGTCAGCTCTGCGCGAGTCAGCTCCGCACGAGTCACCTCTGCGCGAGTCAGCTCTGCGCGAGTCAGCTCCGCACGAGTCACCTCTGCGCGAGTCAGCTCTGCGCGAGTCAGCTCTGCGCGAGTCACCTCTGCGCGAGTCACGGCCGGTGCTCTCGTGCGCGGGCCAGCAACAGCGCGTCGGCAAGCACCAGCGCCGCCATTGCTTCAACGACGGGCACCGCGCGCGGGAGAATGCAGGGGTCGTGGCGCCCGGCCTTCGCGACGTCAGCGAGCGTCGCCGGAGGCTTGAACAGCACCTGCGCCACCAGCGGCGCGCCCGTGCTGAGGCCTCCCTGAATGCCACCGTAGACGCCGGACGGCGTGTTCCCCTCGCTTGCCTGGTGAAAGGACGAGCCGGGACGCTCGAGGTTGCGCACGGCGTCTTCGCCGAAGAGCACGCCGTTCACCGCGCCAACGCCCACCCACGCGTCGGCCAGCCGCGCCTTGAGCTTGCCGAAGACGGGTTCGCCCCAGCCCGCAGGGAGGCCGTCCACGCGGACGCTCACCACGCCGCCCCAGCTGTCGCCCTGCGCCTTCGCCTCTTCGATGAGCGCGCGCATGCGGGCTTGCGCTTGGGGCGCCGGGCAGCGCGTGGGGTGGGCGTCGACGTCGGCGCGCGTCGGCACGGTGGAGAGCTCCTCGGCGTGCACGGGGCCCACCTGCGACACCCAGGCGACGATGCGCACGCCCGGCGCGTCGCGCGCGAGCAGCGCTTCGGCCAGCGCTCCGCCGATGACTCGGCACAACGTCTCGCGTCCGCTCGTCCGTCCACCACCGCGCGGGTCGACGTGGCCGAACTTGGCGCGCCACACCGCGTCGGCGTGGCCGGGGCGGTCCTTGAGGCCGCTGTAGTCTTGGCTTCGGGCGTCGGTGTTGCGGACGAGCACCGCCACCGGCGTGCCCAGGGTCCGGCCTTCGTGCACGCCCGACAGCACCTCGGCGCGGTCGGCTTCGGCGCGCGGGGTGGTCAGCGCGGACTGCCCCGGCCTCCGGCGATCCAACGCGGCCTGCAGCGCGTCGACCGTGAAGGGCACCCCCGCGGGGCAGCCGTCGACGAGCGCTCCCAAGCCGACGCCGTGGCTCTCTCCGAAGGTGCTGACGCGAAACAGCTCACCAAAGGTGTTCATGCGCTTCTCTTCTTCGTTCGACCTGCCGGCCGTTGCCGACGACTGTTGCGTCTAGCAGGGAGGCGCGCGCCCCGCCTGCTTCCCCGCAGCGCGACGTGCGCGTCGTGGCCACGTGCTCGGGAGGGCGGGTCACCACGCGTCGCGCAAGGGTGCTTCGGGGTGCCGCGGAGAAGTGGTCCGAGTCCTCAGCTCCCCGCGCCGCGCGGGGCTGGCGCAGCGCAAGGTTCGACCGTGGCCGCCCCACGTCAGCGCTCCGCCACTGAACGCTTCGCACCGCCGCGGAAGAGCCACGGCTCCACGCGTGGCGCGGCGCGAGGCTTGACCGTAGCCGCCCCACGCCAGCGCTCCGCCACTGAACGCTTCGAACCGCCGCGGAGGAGCCCGGCTGCGTCCTCAGCTCCCCGCGCCGCGCGAGGGTGGCGCAGCGCAAGGTTCGACCGTGGCCGCCCCAGTTGGCGCTTCCGCGACCGAACGCTTCGGGGGTCGCTGAAAGAACCAGCCGAGCCCTCAGCTCCACGCCTCGCGCTGCGCCCTCGCTTGGGCGATGAGCCACCGCGGCCCGTGCCACGTGGGGAAACCGCCACGCTCGCGAATGACGGCGCCCAGACGGCGGGCCGGCGGGCCGTAGGCAATCACCGCCACGGAAGCCCGGTCGAAGCGCAGCGCGTCGGGCGGCGTCACGCTCACAGGCCAGGTCCACAGCACGACTCCGCCGAGCGGCGCCGTGAAGTCGTCCGTTCGCCGGCGCACGTCGAGGGTCACTCCCAGCTCACTC
>JALHOS010000088.1:0-8025 GCA_022842905.1 Myxococcaceae bacterium
TTCCAGCGCCGCCCGCGCCCGTAGCCGTCACGCCTGCGCCGCCGCAGCCGAGCGCCGTGGCCGTCACGACGCCGCCGGCTGGGCCACGGCGATTGTCGGGGACCGGCATCGCGGGGATCGGCTTCTTGGTGGGCGGCGGGGTCGGCGCGGTGGGCGGCTTGGTGCACTTCTTCGTCGCGACGGGCGCCGCGCAGCTCGACCTGCTCAAGCTGCTGACCACCGAAGGTCGGATCCCGAGCGCGTCGACCGAAGCGTCACGTCAGGCGATCGTCGATGCGGGGGCACGGGTCGCCAGCAGTCGGTTGACCAGCTTTGCGCTCCTGGGGCTCGGCGCGGGGCTCGCGGCCACCGGCGCGTTGCTGCTTGCGCTCTTCCCGGCCTCCCAGCCGGCGCTGAGCCTGGTCCCCGGTCCTGGCGGGGCGGTCGTCGTGTTCGGTGGTCCGCTCGCGCCGTGACGCGTTCGGCGGCCGCCGAGGTCGGGTGGGTGGCAGGCGTGGCCTCGCACGTGTTGCCGTGAGCCGAGCCGGACCCGCTCCACGTGGTGGCGGTGCTGCTCGAGCGCCAGCTGCAGGCCGCAACGAAGCGGCTCAGGTCCTCAGCTTGCGAGTGAGCAACAGCCCTACCATGCGCCAGTCAGCCAGGAACGACCACCACGGGTGCCTGAACGTCGCGGGCCGGTTCCGCTCGACGACGAAGTGACTGACCCACGCGAGGCCGTAGCCAATGACGAGGCCGACGGGGATCCCCCATGCTGTTCCGCTGAGCACGCCCCACGCCGCCAGCACCAGCCCGAGCACCGAACCGACGGCATGGAGCCCGCGCGTCGCGCTGCGTTGGTGCTGGGCCAAGTAGTACGGCCAGAACTCCTCGAAGCTGCGGAACTCGTTGCTCACCGCGCGAAGATGCGGCGCAGCACGCCGAACAAGCCCTTGTCGTTGGTCGCCTTGAGGGGGTCGACCTTCACTTGTGCGTTCTCACCGGGGCCTCGAGGGCGCAGCTTGTCTTCGGAGCGCTGGGCTTCACGCCGCTGCGGGTCCAGCGACATGGTGCTGAACTCGTCTTCCCCCTCGTAGGACACTTGCGCTCGGGGGCGCTCGTCCCCGGGGCGACTTGGGGCTGAGCCGATCGGCTGTCTCATGGAAGCGACCATACGGGGATCCTCTGACCGCGTTCAACTTCAGGCCCCCCAAAAGGTTGACCCGCCAGTATTCGCATGGGAGTTTTCCCGACATGCGCGTTCGCTCCGTGGCGGGCCTTGTGGCGAGCCTGTTCGTCGTGGGCTGCGGCCCCTTCCAGTCGACCAGCTACCTGATGGACGCCGACAACATGCTCGAAGCGGCGCGTGCCGCGCAGGCCGAGAAGCTCGCGCCGTACGAATGGACCGCGGCGGTGTTGTACGAGCACAAGTCCCGCGAGGAGGTCGGCTACAGCGACTTCGAGCAGGCCGTCGACTACGCGAAGAAGGCCGTGGACTTCGCCACCAAGGCTCGGGACCACGCGCTCAAGCAGTCCGGCAAGCGCCTCGAGAAGTCCGAGAAGTCCGACGGCTCATCAGAAACCCGCAAGGAGCCCTAAGGCCATGACGCGACGTCTGCTGGGGCTGTCCTTGGTGCTGGCGTTGGCGGGGTGTCACTCCGGTCCGCAGATTCGCGCGGCGGGTGACATCGTCAAGACGGACATCGACAAGGCGCGGCGGTCCGGCGCCCTGCGGTGTGCGCCGCGGGAGCTGGCCACCGCCGAGGCGAACTTGGACTTCGCGCACGGTGAGCTCGACGAAGGCAATTCGAACCGCGCGTTCGAACACATGGAGGCCGCCGAGGCCGCCGCGAAGAAGGCGCTGGTGTTGTCCAAGGACTGCGCGCCCAAGCAGGTGCTGGTGCGCGAAGAGCCGCAGCTCGTCGTGAAGATCGAAGAGACGGACAAGGACGGCGACGGCGTGCTGGACAAGGACGACAACTGTCCGTCGCTGGCCGGGCCGAAGGAGAACAAGGGCTGCCCGGTGGAAGCGCCGAAGGACCGCGACGGCGACGGCGTGCTCGACCCGCAGGACGGCTGCCCGGATCAGGCCGAGGACATGGACAAGTTCCAGGACGAAGACGGCTGCCCGGAGGTCGACAACGACCAGGACGGCGTGACGGACCTGGCCGACAAGTGCCCGAACGAAGCCGGCCCGATCGCCAACCTCGGCTGCCCGATCCTCGACAAGGACGGCGACGGGATCCTCGACGACAAGGACAAGTGCCCCAACGAGCCCGAGGACAAGGACGGCTTCCAGGACGACGACGGCTGCCCCGAGCTCGACAACGACGCCGACGGCATTCCCGATCAGAAGGACAACTGCCGCGACGAGCCCGAGGACAAGGACGGCTTCCAGGACGACGACGGCTGCCCCGAGAAGGACAACGATCAGGACGGCCTCGAGGACAAGCAGGACGACTGCCCGAACGAGTACGGACCCGTCGACAACAAGGGCTGCCCGAAGAAGTACTCGCTCGTCACGGTCACGAAGGACCGCATCGAGATCAAAAAGCAGATCAAGTTCGCCACGGGCAGCGCGAAGATCGTCGGCGCCGAGAGCCAGAAGATCCTCAGTGAGGTGGCGCAGGCCCTCAAGGACAACCCGCGCATCAAGAAGGTGCGGGTCGAAGGGCACACCGACTCGGTGGGCGACGATCTGAAGAACATGAAGCTGTCCCAGGCCCGAGCCAACTCGGTGCGCGACGCGCTGCTGCACCTGGGCATCTGGGCGGAGCGCATGGAAGCGGTCGGCTTCGGCGAGACCAAGCCCATCGCGTCGAACTCGACGGCGGCCGGCAAGGCGGAGAACCGCCGCACCGAGTTCAACATCGTCGAGCAGTGAGTCGGCCGGAGCGTCGTCGGGGTGTGACGGTTCGGCTCGGCGCCGCCGTCACTCCTTGACGCGCTGCTGTCCGCCCGTCGCCTGTGGCTGATCTCCGACGGGCGCGATGGGCTCGAACCGCGCGCCTGAGATGAGCGCCTCGGTGTCCTTCACGCTGGCCTGCATGGCGTCGACACCGGTCATGAGATCGTCGAGCTGCTCGGTGAGCTGATCCGGGCTCGTCATGGTCAGCGCCTGATCCCGCAAGAGGCGCACCGAGTTCTCGATCAAGTTCATCTGCCCGCGGGCGCGCGCGAGGAACGTCTGGATCTCTTTGATCGTGTCCAGGCGCTTCTGGAGGACCTGCGCGTTCTTTTCGGCCAGCTCCTTCACCGACGCGTCCTGCGCCTTCTCGGCCCAGGCCTGGTGCGCCTTGAGCTGGTTGTCGAGCTCGCGGAGGTTGATCGCCTGCAGGTACGTCTCCGCGCGACGGCAGCCGTGGGCCAGACGCACGAAGCTCTGGTGGAGGTGCTTGAGCTTGTCGAGCTCGGTCTGCAGCAGCACGGCCTGGAACGACGGGTTGTTCGCTACGTCGCGTTCGACTTCGCGGCGCAGCTCGTCGAGCGCCTTGGCGCGCTGCCACTCGTGCTCGGGCAGCTCCTTCATCAGCTCGGCGACGCGCTTCTTGTCCAGCTCGTCCTGCTGCTCACGTTGGGCCTGGCGGACGGCGCGCTGGAACGGCTTGAAGTCGGGGCCGAGCACCAGCCACAACGCTTCGAGCCCCGCCGCCGCCGCGCCAATGAGCCAGTCGCCGGTGAACGCGGAGATCGCCCCCGCGCCCGCGAGCAGGCTCAGGTTGTACGGGTTGAGGAACGCCGCCTTGAGGTAGCTGGTCGGCTTGTCGTCGTCGGCCATGGCGCTCCCCGGTCGAGCTCCTACAGCCCGACGCGGATGTTCCCCTGCACGTGCAGCGTGTGGAGTTGGTCCAGGATCTCATTCTCGACGCGCTTGAACTCCGCCGACTGCTTCACGGCGATGTCGCGGGACTGGAAGTACGGCACGTCGATGCGGCGCAGCACCTTCGCCGGCCGGTGCGACAAGATGAAGATGACGTCCGCCAGGTAGACGGCTTCGGCCACGTCGTGCGTGACGAAGAGCACCGTGTTGTCCTGCTTGCGCAGCACGTCGAGGATCAACGTCTGCATGCCCCAGCGCGTCTGTGGATCGAGCGCGCCGAACGGCTCGTCCATGAGGATCACCTTGGGCTGGTTGGCCAGCGTCCGGGCGATCGCCACGCGTTGCTTCATGCCGCCGGACAGCTGCTTGGGGTACGCCTGTGCGAAGTCCTTCAAGCCCACCTGGTTGATGAGCTCGAGGGACCGCTTGCTGCGCTCCGCCTTGGGCAGGCCCTGCAGCTCGAGCCCGTACTCCACGTTCGCCTGCACCGTGCGCCAGGCGAAGCTCGTGTAGCTCTGGAACACCATGCCGCGGTCGCGCCCGGTGCCCTGCACGGGCTGGCCGTCGAGTAGCACCGAGCCCGAGTCCACCGGCAACAGCCCCGCGACCGCCTTGAGGATGGTGCTCTTCCCACACCCGGACGGCCCCAGGAACACCGCCAGCTCGCCGGTCCCCGGCTTGTTCGCCAGCGACAAGCTGACGTCTTCCACCGCCTGCACCGTCTTGCCGCGGCGGTCGGTGTAGCTCATGAACAGGTTGTCGATCTGCAGCTTGGGCGGCAGGGCGCTCGGGCTGCTGGCGGCGACTGCGGCCGGCGGCGCGGCGACGTCGGGTGCAACAGGCGCGGCGGGCACAGCGGGCAGGGGCGCGTCAGGCATCGGCTTCCTTCCAGGGGAACAGCAGCGCGTTGACGCCGCGGATCGCCACGTCGGTGAGGATCCCGATGACGCCCACCACCAGGATCCCCGCGAAGCTCCACTCCGGCTTGTTGTGCTTGCCGGCCAAGTCCAGCACGTAGCCCAGGCCGCTCTGCGCGTTCACGATCTCCGCGAGGATGATGTACGTCCACGCGATCGCGTTCATCACCCGGAAGCCGTCGAAGATCGTCGGCAGCGCGGCGGGGATCAGCACGGTGCGAATCACCTGGCCCTTGCTCGCGCCCAGCGTGAAGGCGGTCTGCACCATCTCCTCGGGCACCGCCCGCAGCGCGTCGACGATCGCCGGCAGCAGGTACACCACCGTGCCCAGGAACAAGAACGCCACCTTCTGCGCTTCGTCGATCCCGAACCAGAGGATTAGCAGCGGAATGAAGGCGGTGATCGGCAGGTAGCGCAGCGGCGCGACGAGCGGTTCGAACACGCGGTTGACCACGTCGAAGCTCGCCATCGCCACGCCCAGCGGGAACGCCACGGCGATCGCCAGGCCGAAGGCTTTGAGAATGCGCACCGTGCTGACCAGCACGTTCTCGAACAGGCCTTTTTCGAACGTCAGGTACAGCAGGCTCTTGAGCACCTGATCCGGCGCCGGCAGGAAGAAGTGCGGCACCAGCGGCTGGCTCTCGCCGTTCCGCGTGACCTGCACGTAGGACAACACACACCAGCCCAGCAGCAGCACGCCGAGCGAGCCCAAGGACAGCAGCCGCCCGGTCCCGCTCGGGACCTGGGTGCGCAGCGCCCACAGCGAACGCTTCTTCGGCGCGCTCTTACTGGGCATTCAAGACGACCTTGATGTCGGTGCGCCGGTTGAGCGCACGGCCGTCCTCGGTCTCGTTGGGCGCCACCGGGTTGCTGCTGCCCTTGCCCACGGTGACGAAGCGCTTCTCGTCGATCGCGAAGTTCTTCGCCAGGTACGCCCGCACCGAGTCGGCGCGCTTCTGCGACAGCGTCTTGTTCACGTTCTCCGAGCCTCGGCTGTCGGTGTTGCCTTCCACCTGGAGGTACGTGTTGCCGAACGCGAGCATCGTCTCGCCGAGCGTGTCGAGCGTGAAGTAGCTGCCCGGCATGATCTCGTCGGAGCCGGTCGTGAAGTGAATCGACAGGCTCTTGTTCACGATCGCCCGGTCCGTCAGCTTGGGCTTGTCCTTGAACGCGAAGGACTCTTCGACCTTCTGTTCCTTGTAGAGCGGGGCCAGCGCGGACACGAAGCGCGGGTCCTTCCAGTCCTGCGCGTCGACCACCTTCGTCACCACGCCCTTCTTGCGCCAGATGACGAACGCGCCGTTGAACAGGCTGTCGAACTGCGGCTTGGGGCCGGTCAGCCCAAAGAACAGCGCGTTGTCCGCGAAGGCCGTGAGCTTGAGGCCCGACAGCATGCCCGACACGTCGTCGGTGGTGAGCTTGAGCGCGTCGGCGACGATCTGATTGGTGCCCTGGGGGTCTTCCTTCATGACGCTGATCGCGTCGAACCAGCCCGCCACGAAGTCCTGCAGCGTCTTGGGCGCCTGGTCGATGACGTCCTGCCGAGCGACCAGCGTGTCGGCGATCACGTTGGTGGCAGCCGTCGTGGAAACGAGCACGTGCGCTTCGGCTTCCCGCGCGCTGACGGCCCCGGACAGGTCCGGCTCCCACGTCACCGCCGCGTCCACCTTGCCGGCCTTGAACATGGCCGCCGCCGACGGCGCGTCGGCCGTGTAGACGATGTTCTTCTCGATCTCCGCCTTGTCCTGCGGCGTCAGGCCGGACTGCGCGAGCAGGAACAGCAGCAGCCAGTGGGACGGCGTGAACTTCGTGCTGGCGATGCGCTTGCCCTTGAGGTCCTCGACCGACTTGATCGTTTTCACGCTGACGATGCCGTCGCCGCCGCGGCTCCAGTCCTGCTGGATGATCGCCTTCGCCTTGAGCCCCTTCTCCGCCAGCTCGCTCGCTTCGCGGGCGTAGGAGTCGACGGTGTCCCACATCACGTCGATGTCGCCCTTGATGAACGCCGCCAGCTTCGCGCTGGGGTCCTCGAGCAGCACGAAGTCGACGTCGAGGTTGTACTTCTTCTTGTAGAGCGACGCGGCGCTGCCGACCTTGAGGCCGCCGTTCGCGACGATCCCCGGCGCGTGGCCCGCCCAGGTGTTGATGCCCACCTTGAGCGGCCGGCTGAGCGCGCCTCCCGCCAGCGCCGCTGCCTGCCCGGCCACGGCGACCTTCCCGTCGCGCGGCGCGTCCTGCATGCCCTGGTGAATGTTCGCGAAGTCGTCCTTCGTGACGTCGCCGCCGCCGCCTTGCGTGCCCGTGCCGCCAGGCTCGCCCGGCTTGCTCGTCGAGGCGCCAGCCCAGCTGCGCAGCTCGTCGCCGAACTTCTTGTAGCCGACGAAGCCCAAGACCCCCAGCGCGACCAGGGCGATGAACAGCTTTCCAAACGGAGTCAGTTTCATAGGTGCCTCGACTGGGAACGACGTGGAGCTGCCGTGCTTACGGCGAAGGGCTGCCCGTGGGGGCAGGCAGGAAGAAGCCCAGCACGCGCTGGACCTCGGCACGCCGGACTTCTGCGGCGGCCTGAAGCTGCGCCAGCTCGGTGTTGCGCTTGTCGATGTCGGCCTTCAGGCCGATCACCTGGTCTTCGAGCTTGGCGATCTGCGCCTGGGCGTCTTGAATCGACTTCTGCGTCTGCGCTTCCTTGAGCCGCGTGAAGGTGTCCAGCGCCTTGAGCTGGTTCGTCGCCGCCTGGGAGATCTTCTGCAGATCGACCCCGAACGCCTTGAGGGACGCTTCGACGATCTGCCGCTTGAGCGCGTCGGGCGTGCCTTCGGGCAGGCCTTTGAGCAGGTCTTCGGCCTTGCGCACCCGGTCCAGCTCCTGCGGATCGACCCCGGCGGTCTTGAACACCTGATCGAAGTCGACCTTCGCCGGTGTCACCGCGCCTGAGGGTGGGGGAGGGCGGCTGACCGAAGGCGCCGGGGCCGCCGCTCCCGCTGGGCGCTCTTTGGGGGCTGCGCTGGCGGCCGTGGCGCCGGGCTGCGACTGCTGCGCGAGCTGCTTGACGAGGTCCGCCGCGGACTGCTCGCCCTGCTCGGCGGCCTCCGCGTCGTCGGCGGGTTTCTTGTCGCCCACCTCGACGAACAAGCCGAGGAGCTTCGAACCCAGTCCCTTTTCGTCTGGCATGGCGCTGGGGTCTTTAGCCCAAGGCTGAAGGCTCCCAAACGAGGAAACTCATGCTATTGCCGCGCGCCATGGCCAAGTTCGAGGTGCACATTCCGGCGGCGTCGGCAGGCGGCTTCAACATGACGCTCAAAGTGGGCGCGG
>JALHOS010000088.1:8035-21354 GCA_022842905.1 Myxococcaceae bacterium
GGATGGCGGCGCTCAAGGCCGGCATGCAGAAGGTCGGTGAGCAGGGCGCGTCCATGCAGAACCTCATGGTGGACGTGCAGGAAGACAACTCGATCCACGTGACGGACGCGACCAGCGGCCGCGTCTTCCGCATTCGCGAGCTGTCCGAAGAAGAGGCCGCGAAGGCCCCGGTGAAGAAGAACCCGTCGGGCGTGTACACCATGCCCGCCGAGCTCGGCCCGAAGTCCGATGACGCCGCGACCAAGATCGAGCCTGCGGCCGCGAAGACCGAGCCGCCGGGCAAGGCCCCCGCGAAGCCTACGGCGAACGACGCGAAGACGCTCATCCAGCCGCCTCCGCCCGGCCCCGAGGGCGTGACGGGTGAAGAGGCCACCCACGTCCCCGATCGCAAGCGGCCGGAGCCGGCCAAGCCCGACGCCGCCGCCGCGCCGACGGACGCGACGCTGCCGTTCAAGCCGGTCAGCCAGCCGACGCCGCTGCCGTTCAAGAAGCCGTACCGCAGCTCGAAGAGCTCGCCGCGCATGAACGTCGGCGACGTCGAGGAGCTCGAAGCGCCGGTCATGCCGGTCACCGGGCAGATCGGCCGGCCCAAGTCGTCGCCCGCGCAGCAGGCGGTCGTGAAGCAGAACGTGGAAGATCTGCTCGCCGACATCTTCCTGCGCGTCAACGAGCTCGAAGGGAAGACGGACATCGAGCAGGCCATGCTCTTCGTGCTCGATCTGGCCATGGAGAAGGTGCCGTGTGAGGCCGGCTCCGTGCTGCGCGCCGACGCGGGCAGCGGCGATCTGACGTTCCTGTGCGCCCGCGGCCCCAAGGCCAAGGAGCTCATGGCCGCGAAGATCACCATCCCCACCGGCACCGGCATCGCCGGCTTCTGCGCGCTCGAAGGGGTGTCGCTGGCGTTGAGCGACGTGCAGAAGGACCCGCGGTTCTACGCGGCCGTCGGCCAGAAGGTCGACTTCGAGACCAAGTCACTGCTCTGCGCGCCGATGATGACCCACGGGCGCTCCTTCGGCGCCATGCAGCTCATCAACCGCAGCGGCGGCCAGCAGTTCCAGGAGCACGAGGTGGGGGTGCTGTCCTACCTCTCGCACCAGGCCGCGCTGTTCCTCAACCGCAACGTCTGAGCGGGGTTTTCCGCTCGACGCCTCGCTCGTTAGAAGCTGCCGCTGAGCGAAAACGCCCCGCCTTCCCGCAGCGGGGCGAAGTTGAAGGACACCCGCGAGTAGCGGCCCGGATCTTCACCGGCGATCCAGAAGTAGGCCGACAGCGCGCCCACCGCGACGCCGGTCAGCGCCGTGGCGATCGTGACCGCCTGCCAGGTCTCGACGGACGACTTGGCCGCCCGAGCTTCGGTGTCGCACTTGGCGAGGTCCTGCGCGCACTCGCCGTACGTCGTGGCCAGCCCGCCCGAGAAGCCGGCTTGGGCCGCGGTCTGCTGCCCTTGCGCGACGAGCGCCTTCTGCCGGGGCGTGAACTGCTTGAGGAAGATGTCCTCGGTCACCGCGCGATCGAGGATCACCGCCGTGCCGATGAGCGCCACCGCGCTGATGGCCGTCACCCACGCGCCAATGCGCATGCGCTTGTTCCGCGCCTCGTACGCCGAGATGTAGTCCGGCGAAGGCACGAGCCGGACGTCTTCCACGGTCGTCTGGTTGTGGCGGATCTCGATGGGCTTGAACGCGGTGATGAAGCCGTCCTTCGCGACCTCGAGGCGGTGCCGGCCGCGCGCGAAGTTGAGCGGCGTTGCCATGGGGGTGCTGCCCACCAGCTTGCCGTCGACGCGGACCTCGGCGCCCTCTTCGCTCGCGCGCACCAGAACGGACCCCTGCTCGTTGGCGAGCAGCACGCCGAGCAGCTCCTGCGTCAGGCCCTGCACCGCGGGGCTCACGTCCGCCGGCTTGGCCAGCGGATCGCTCTTCTTCTGCGAGAGCACCTTGCCGTTCGCGGTGTCGAGCAGCCGCAGGTCCACCTCCAGCGCGGTGCCGGCCTTGGTGGCGGTGGACGAGATCACGTAGCGGGCCCCCAGGGACTCGGCCAGGTTCGCCGAGTCGGCGCTGCTGCCCATGAGCTGGCGCTGCCGCTCCACGCCGAGCATGGTCCGCACGTCGTTTGCGGTCATCACCTCGAAGGTGTCGAGATCCCGCGCGCCGTTGGCGACGGCCGTAGCGACGACGGCGACTTCGACGGCGCTGGCCCCCTTGGCGTCGGGGTCCAACACCATGAGTCCTGGCTTCACGGTCGACAGCGTCAGCGTCAGGGCGAGCGCGATCATGAGTTCAAGGCCCTCCTTAAGGGCAGAAGCGGCGGCGCATTGTGAGCCGTTTGCGCGTCAAAGCCACCCGAAAAGCACCCTCACTCGGCTTTCGTCAGCTCCCGGACCACGACGGTCGCGTAGCTGCCCGAGGGCAAGGTGAAGTGCACCGTCACGTCGGCCCCCACGCGCTCCGACGAGACGTCTTTGACCGGCATGCGGAGCAGCCGGCGCGCGCCCTGGGTCTCCCCACCACCCCGTTCGAACAGCGCGGCCTCCACGCCTTCGTCGGCGAGCACCTTGCCCTCTCGCAGCCCGACGTCACCTTCCGCGGGCCGCATGGCCGGTCCGAACAGCGGCCCCGTCGCGCCGAGTTCGAACGCGTCGGAGCGCGGCTGGTCCACCGCAGGCTCCTGGCAGACGAACTCGCCGCCGCTCTCGAGCTTCTTGAGCACGTCGCCCAAGAGAACGGTCGAGAACAGGCCGTCGGCCAGGCGCTGCGCGAGCACGCGGTTGAACAGCTCCGACTGGAACGCGGACAAGAGCAGCTTGCGTTCGAAGCGATCGCGGTGGCGGCCCCCGGCCTCGAGGATCGCCTTGCCTCGCGCGGCGTTGTCCCTCTGCACGCCGAAGCGCTGCTCCCCGAAGTAGTTGGGCGCGCCCAGTCGCGCCACGCGCGCCAGCGCCTCCAGCGCCACGTCCGGCTCGAGCACGCTGCGCAGCACCAGCTCGAAGCGGTTGCCCTTGAGGTGCCCGTTCTTGAGCTTGTTCCGGTGGCGCGCCCACTTGAGCACCGCCAGGCCCGCGGGCAGGGAGATCGTCGCTGGATCCGCCGCGCGCTTGGCTGGCAGGCACAGGTACTGCCGGGTGACGGCGTCGCGGTCCTTCAGGCCCGCCCAGCTGACGTCCTTCTCCTCGACGCCGATCGCCCGCGCGAGCTGCTTGGCCGCCTGCGGCGTCGACCAGCCGCGCTTCTCCACCCACAAGAACAGGTGCTCCCCTTCGCCGCAGGGCTCGTACGCCGGGAGCTCTTCGACGACGAAGTCTTCCGGCTTGGACTTGAGCTGGCCCCCGGCCGCAGGGAGGTCCGGGGTGAGGTAGGGCAACATCGGGCTACTTCGGATCCAACGTGCTCAGCAGCTCCTTGACCCGCCGCGCCAGGTCTTCGTCTGCCCGCGTCTCGAGCAGTTCGCCGGCCTGGAACAACAGGAAGAACATGACGTCGCTGAGCGCCTGCTTGAACGTCATGAGCGGCTCGGACCCCATGTGCCCCGCGCTCTTGAGCTGGTTGAACTGCGTGAGCACCATGTCGGTGTCCAGCGCGCCGTCTTCCATGAAGGACAGCCCGGCGAGCACCCGCGACATCGACACGCCGCTGCCGCGCAGCGCCGCGTTCGCCGACGAGAGGAACATGTCGAGGTTGCCGTGCTTGGCGACCTCGTTGCGGACCTCGCGGAAGATCACGTTGAACACGCCCAACAGGCGCTTCTCGTCGAGCGGGCCGGCGTCGGCCGGTTCGACCTTCGGCGCCTTCACCGCCGGGGCCGGGGCCTGCTGCGCCACGCCGACGTAGCCGCCTTCGAGCAGCCGGTACGTGATGCGGGTGGCGTCGAACTCCGACAGCTTCCCGCCCTGCGCCAGCTCGAGCACCGTCAGCTGCCCGTCGACCAGCGCCAAGAGCGCGTCTTCTTCAGGCTCCAGCTTCCCGTCCGACGGCTTCTTGCGGATCACCACCACGCGCCCGTGGGGGATCCGCTTTCGGAACTGCGCCAGCTCGTCGATCTTCCGAATGCTGTCCATCAGCAGGCCCTGCATGCCGACGGACAGGTTGTGGGTGATGCTCTTCTCGTCGATGTCTTGGTCAATGAGGGAGAAGGTGCCCTCCTTGGCCAGCATCATTCCGTGGAAGATCTCGGAGATCTGCTCGTTGAGGCACTTGTAGAGATCGTGCGACTTGAGCAGCCCGCGCTCGACCAGCGCCTTGCCCAGCCGAGACGGGGGCGTGTCTGCGAGCACCGCGTCGAGCTGCGCCTTGGTCATGTAGCCCAGCCGCAGCACCACCTCGCCCACGCGATCCGCGGTGGAGTCGGACCACGCGCTGCGCACGTCGCCGTCCTTGAGCACCAGGTGCCGCTCGACGCCCGGGCAGGACACCTTGAGCACGCCGGACCAGCGCGACTGGCCCAAGAACGCGATCAGATCCTGCACGGGGAACACGCTGACGTCGCCGGCGAGGACCACCCGAGGCCGCGGCGGCGCGAGGCCTCCTTCAGCCGGGCTGCGCAGCAGCAGCACCCAGTCCGGCGAGGTGGCCTGCAGGCGGAAGTAGCCGGTGCGCCCGACCAGCGGCGAGCCTTGCCCGTCGGCGTAGACGAGGCTGCCGCGGGGATCGACGAGGAAGCGGGCGTCCACTTGGAGGTCAGTCCTTTGGCCAGCCGTTGTTGCCGGCGACCCAGTCGAGTTCGTCGTCCACCATGAGCTGCAGCGCGTCCGCGGCCAGCGGCAGCGAGGCCTTCCGGCCGTTGAGGAACAGGCTCGGCGTCATCTCCACGCCGCCAGCCTTGCCCTGCTCCTTCGACGCGTTCAGCTCGTCGACGTACTTACCCGCCGCGAACACCTTGCCCAGCGCCGCGGCGTCGAGCCCGAGCTTGCCCGCCAGCTGCTTGATGTAGCCCTCGGACAGCGACAGCTGGTTGTCGAAGAGCGCGTCGTGCATGGCCCAGAACTTCCCCTGGTCCCGCGCGAACAACGCCGCCTGGCCCGCGAGCACCGCGTGGGGGTGGCTCTGCAGCGGGAACGGCGCGTAGCAGATGCGCACCGGGCGGGACTTGGCGAGCTCCTCGATCAGCGGCCGGGCCGCCGCGCAGGCCGGGCACTCGAAGTCCGCGAACTCCACCACCGTGACCTTCGCGTCCTTGCTTCCCTTGCACAGCCGCTCGTCGGGCTTGAGGGCCGCGCGCTTGGCGAAGCCCTGGTTGTACTTGGACAGCTGGTTGATGATCTCCGTCGCGGGCGAGCCTTCGCTCGCCAAGGTCGCCGCGAAGCCGACCAGCCGCTTCGTGTGCCGACAGGCGTCGCCCTTCTTCAGGCTCGCCAAGAGCGTCAGCGGCCGACCGCAGTAATCGAACTCGTCTGTCAGCACCGACGCGAGCTCTTTCTTCGCCGCCTGGGTCAGCCGGCTGAAGTCGAAGCCGGGCAGCTCCGCGAGGGCCCGGGTCGGATCGGTCTGCGCGATCGCGGGTGCGGCCAGCAGCGCTGCCGCGAGAATTCCCCCGAAGGCCGACACTCGAATGGATTTCTTCAATGACTGCGGCACGATGCGGCGCGTTGTACCCACGATGATCCCCTCTTGTAAAGGAAGGCATGAAAAGGCTGCTGCTGATCCACACCGGCGGAACGCTGGGTATGACGGGGCGCCGGCCCAATGCACTCAAGCCCGGGGCGTTCTTTCGCACCGTCGCCAGCCGGGTGCCGGAGCTCAAGACGCTGGCCCACCTCGAGCTCGAGCTGTTCAGCAACATCGACTCCTGTGAAATGCAGCCGGAGCTGTGGAGTCGGCTGGCGGTGCTCCTCCACGAGCGGCTGGACGACTTCGACGGCGCGGTCGTCACCCACGGCACGGACACGCTGGCGGACACCGCGTCAGCGCTCTCGTTCATGTTGCCGGGGCTCGACAAGCCCGTGGTGCTGACCGGCGCGCAGCGGCCGCTCGAAGAAGTACGGACGGACGCGCGGCTCAACCTCATCGACGCGGTGACGTCGGCGCTGCACGGGCCGTCGGAGGTAACGGTGTGCTTCGACTCGCACCTGCTCCGCGGCAACCGTGTCCGGAAGGTGGCGGTGTCCGAGTACGACGCCTTCGAATCGCCCAACCACCCCGGGCTGGGAGTGCTCGGCGTCGACACGCGCTTCGAGAAAGGCTGGAAGGCCAAAGGAAAGCGGCGGGTGCTGCCCAAGCTCGAGCCCAACATCTTCCTCCTGCGCGTCTTCCCAGGCCTCGATCCGCGGCTGCCGCTGGCGATCGTCCCTCAGATCAAGGGGCTGGTGATCGAAGCGTACGGGGCAGGGAACTTCCCGGTGGACGCGTCCCTGGGGCGGTCCCTCGCGCCGGTCTTCGCGCTCGCTCGGCAGCGGGGGATCCCCGTGGTGCTCGTCAGCCAGGCGCACCGGAACGGGGTCGAGCTGTCGCTGTACGAGTCCGGCGCCGTCGCGCGCGCGAATGGCGCCATCAGCGGCGGGGACATGACCGTGCCCGCGGTGGTCGCCAAGCTCATGCACGGCCTGGCGTACTTCCGGGGGCGGGCCCTGGCCCGATATTTGGAACGATCTGTTGCCGGGGAGCGGGGGTCGGTGGTAGCCACCGGCCCGTGACTTGCTGAAGTCTCCACGTGGTTCCTAGGATTCCCGAAGCGAATGTCCGAGGAAAAGACAGCAGTCCATTCCATCAAGGACCTGCTCGGAGAGACGAAGGCCAAGAGCTCCGTCTATCTCATCGTCATTTCGGCGAAGAACGCCGCGATGGTGGGGAAGATGCTGAAGCTGGAGAAGTCCGAGTTCACCATGGGCCGGGCGCCCGAGACGTCGCTCCAGGTCGAGGACGACGGCGTCAGCCGCAAGCACTGCAAGATCAACCAGTCGCCCAACGGCGACTATCAGCTGGTCGACCTGGGCTCGACCAACGGCACGTTCCTCAACGGCATCAAGGTCAACGTGGCCTCGCTGCAGGACGGCGACAAGATCCAGATCGGCGCGAACACGGTCGTGAAGTTCTCGCTGCAGGACCAGCTCGAAGAGGCGTACCAGAAGTCGATCTACGAGAGCGCCACGCGGGACGGCCTGACCAAGATCTTCAACAAGAAGTACTTCCTGGACACGCTGCGCAAGGAGTTCGCGTACTGCCTGCGGCACCGGGTGCCGCTGTCGTTGGTCATGTTCGACATCGACCACTTCAAGAAGATCAACGACACCTACGGACACCCCGCCGGGGACTACGTGCTCCAGCGCGTCGCGCAGAAGATCGCAGAGACGGTGCGGCAGGAAGATCTCTTCGCGCGCTACGGCGGCGAGGAGTTCGCGCTCATGCTCCGTGAGTCGGCCGCCGACAAGGGCCTGCGCTGCGCCGAGCGGTGCCGCCGCGCGGTCGACGTCGCCGAGTTCGTGTTCAACGGCACGCCGATCAAGGTGACGATCAGCCTCGGCGTCGCCACGTTGTTCGACTCCGACTTCGCGCAGCCTGACGATCTGATCGCCGCCGCCGACAAGTACCTGTACCGGGCCAAGCGCGCCGGCCGGAACCGTGTCGACGCCGCTGAGATCAGCGGGCCCTGAAATCAGCGGGCCGTTCCTTCACGACGCGCTACACCGGACTGGGCAGCGCGACGGGCGGGATCGCGGGAATGCCGTCCGAGCTGGTCTCGATGCCCGACGCGGCGTCTCGGAACTCGACGCGGTTTCCGCCAGCCGCCATCGCTTGCTCCAGCCCGTCCTGGGCGTGCTTGACCAGATCGGAGAAGGACAGGTTGCGCCCTGGGTCGCCGGCCGCCACGCCCACGGAGATCGTCGGCTGCACGACTTGGTCGCCAACCTGCAAGGTTGCCTTGGACACGCGCTCACAAATGCGCCGCGCGACGATCAGCGAGCCGGCCAGATCGGTGTGGGGCATGAGCAGCAGCACCCGATCTTCGGAGTACTGCACCGGGTAGTCGGTGTCGCGCAGGGACCGGCGCATGGCCAGGCTCAGGCCGCCCATGAGCTGCGCGCGCACCTGCGGCCCGTACTGGTCCTGCCCGTCGAACCCGATGCTCGCCAGCGCCAGCGGGAAGCCGTAGCGCCGCGCCCGCTTCACTTCGATGAAGAGCACCTCTTTGAAGTGGTTGAACGTGTAGAAGTTGGTGATCGGGTCCAGGATCCCGTCGCCCGCGCGGGGCACGTTGAGCGGCACCTCGGACTCCCTGCGCTCCCACTCGGCCAGCCGCACCTTCAGATCGTTCGGCGAGATCGGCACGGGCAGGACCGCGTCGGCGAAGGGCGCCTTGAAGCCCTTGCTCTGCGCGGCGAGGACCAGCGCGCCGGGAGCGGCTTCGCGAACCTCCCGGGCCACGCGGCTGGGAGACTTGGCTGACGTGCCCAGCACGACGAGCTGCTCGTTGGTCAGCGCGGTGGGCTCGCGGGCGGCGGTGACCTTGAGGCCGGCCTTCTTGAGGCCTTCGGCCAAGGCCTTCCAGCGACTCGCGTTCGGCTCGAGGACGGCGGCGACCTTGCGTTTCATGGTGGGCGTGGCTCCGACGGAAGAGGAACGGCGCCGGGCAGTCTACGTAACGCTGCGGCCGCCGCCATCTTCACGCGCGGGTCCGGGTCGTGTTCGGCGGCGCGGGCCAGAGTTGCGCGCGCCTGAAGTCCGGGCGTCCCCGCCGCGCCCAGGTGCTCCGCACAGGCCGCGCGCACCAACGCGCTGAGGTCCTTCTCGACGCACCCACACACCGCAGCCGCCGCCTCCAACGGGCGTGCGCGCAGCAGCGCACCCAAGGCGTCGGCGCGAACGCCGTCGTCCGCGTGCTGACTGAAGGCCGCGTAGCGCGTCGGCGCGAGCCCAGCGGCGTTCGCGGCCTGGAGCGCGGCGCGCAACACGAGCGGCTCCGGGTCCTCCAGCGCGCGGTCGACCAAGGCCGTCGCACGGGCGTTTCGCGGCACGTTGCCGGCGGCGGCGATCGCCGCGGCGCGCAGCGCCAGCGCCGGCTCCGCCGCCACCTGTTCGATCAGCGGCACCGCGGCGCCTCGCGCGCAGGCGGCGAGCGCCCCGAGGGCTTGGCGGCGCAGTTCGTCGGGGCGCGTGCGGTCCGTGGCCAGGCCCCGCAGCACCCCCTCACAGGCCGACGGCCCGCTGTGGGAGAGCACCGTCAGCCAGGCACTGCGCAGCGCGGGCGACGTGGCCGGGTCGCTGACTACGGCCTGGGCGAAGTCCCCCAGCGGCTGGCCTGCGCCTCGAGCGAGCGCCCGCGCTGCCAGCTGCGCGTCCGCAGCGCGGGGACCCAGCACCAAGGGCTCCAGCGCCGCCCGCGTCCAGGGCGAGTAGGGCGTCAGCGCCCGGATCGCCTCGCGCCGCCGCGTGTCATCGCTTCCGTCGAGCGCCGACCGCTGGAGGTCCACTTCTTGGGCCGCGCGCTGAAGCAGCTGGTTCATCGCCGCGGCGTCGCGCCCCGTCGCTTGGGCAGTGAGCAGCGCCGCCGCCGTGGGCCCAGCGTGATCCTCCGCCGCGACCAGCGCCTGCCACGCGATGAACGCGGCGGCCGGGTGCTTCCCCTCGAGCGCGTCGAGCACGAAGCGACCGACGGGCACCCCGAGTGCTCGCGGCGCGTGGGCGAGCGCGTCGTTGCGTTGCCAGGCCTCGGTGCTCAGCAACTCAGCCTCGAGGCCACGCCGCGCCGCCTCGAGGCACGTGGCGCCGAGCCCCCCGTCAGTCCCGGGAGCAGCGGCGCTGACGTGGGCCAGCGTGGTGCAGTGCAGCGTACGTTCGTGCGGCGCCTTCGCCCCTCGCTCCACGAGCGCGCGACGCGCCGCCTCCGGGCCGCCGGCCTTGCGCTGCCAAGCTTCCCAGCGCACTGCCCAGTCCAGATCGGTCAGGGCGCCTTCTGGCTGCGAGGCCGTCTTGAAGAGCCACGCCGCCGGCCCGTCGGACACCAGGCATGCACCACACACGGTCGCCTTCAGGCGGCTTTCCATCAACCGCTCGCAGGACGCATGGCAGCGGGCGTTCGCCACCCGCGGGCTGGCCGCCTCGGCCAGGAGTCCGACCATGAGCCCCACGCAGACCGTCCACCGAGTCGCCACGCCCCGATGCTAACGTCTTCGTCGATGACGCGGATCGCTCTCCTCCTGTTCGCTCTGCTCGGGACGTCGGTCCTGGCCGACCCCGAAGCGAAGGCTCAAGAAGTCCAGCTGACGCTGGCCCGCATGCTGTCCGGTGAGCTGTCGATGAACGCCGGCGTGAACAAGCTGACCTTCATGAACGCCGGGCCCTGGGCGTCGGAGGCGATCGGCGAGCTGCTCAAAAAGGAGTTCAACCCCAAGCGGCGGGTGGTGTTGATCGAAGCGCTGTCCATGCTCGCGGTTCCTGGAGCCGCCACCGAGCAGGCTTTCGCCAACGCGATCATGTCCGACGATCTGTCGCTGCGCATCGCCGGCATTCGCGGGCTGGGGAAGATCCGCGCGGTCCGAGCGGGGCCAGGGCTGGTCGTGCTGCTCAAGGACAAGGTGCTCGGCATTCGCCGTGAGGCGGCGCGCGCGCTCGGGGTCATCGGCGCCGCGTCGGCGGGACCCGCGCTGATGAAGGCCGCGATCGCCGAAGAAGATCCCGAGACACGCGCCGTCATGTTGCAGTCCGTCGCGAAGGTCGGCGACAAGAAACAGGTCAAGCCGCTGCAGGGCTTCCTCACCCACGAGTCGGAGTCCGCGCGCTTCGCGGCGGCCCAGTCGCTGTGCGTGCTCGGCGACCCCAAAGGGCTCGATCACGCCAAGAAGCAGCTCGCCTCGCCGGACCTGTCGGTTCGCACACAAGGGGTCGCGCTGTTCGAAGGTGCGCCCGCGAAGGTGACCAAGCCGCTGCTCAAGCCGCTGCTCACCGACAAGGACGCCCGCCTCCGCGCGACCGCCGCTCGCATCATGGCGCAGGGCGGCGACCGCGACATGTCCGACTGGCTCGTGCTCGAGAGCTACAAAGCGTCGGGTGACGAGCGGCTGCGCTACGAGGACGAGATCGAGAAGCTCCGGTTGAGCGACGAAGAGCGCAAGGCCGTGCTGCGCCGGGCCAAGCTCATCAAATGATCGCGGTCTTCGTCGTGTTGGCGGCGGCGCCGTGGGCGTCGCTCGACGGTGGGGCCTTTGGGCCGGCCTTCGCGGAGGCCCACGCCAAGCCGCTGCCCAGCCGGGTCGTCGCGGTCAGCGGCGGCTACCTCGGCGTTCCGTACCAAGTCTCGCCGCTCGGAGAAGGGCAGGGCGTGGACCCCGACCCGCTGGTCCGCCACGACGCCGTCGACTGCCAGACGCTGGTCGAGCAGGTCATGGCGCTGTCGTTGGCTCCCGAACCCGGCCAGGTCCTGCCGCTGCTGACGGCGATTCGTTACGCGGACGGCCAGGCCACCTACGAAGGCCGCAGCCACATCGTCGAAGCACAGTGGCTCCCGGCCAACCTCGCCCAGGGCCGGCTGCGCGACGTCACGCGGCAGTACGGAGGAAAGGCCACGCGCACCGTGCACAAGCGCCTCGACGAAAAGGTGTGGGCGGAGAAGTCAGGCAAGGCGCTGAAGCTGGCCGAGGCGGCGCGGGTCGTCGGCGAGTTTTCGTTGGACGTGATCCCGGCGGGGGACGCGGTGGCCGCGCTCAGCAAAGCGCCAGCTGGGCTGGTGGTGGTCGTCGTGCGGGCGGATCGCCCATGGCTCGTCACGCGCGTCTCACACATGGGGCTGCTGGTGCACGGGTCGCAGGGGCCCGCGCTGCGGCACGCATCGCGGAGCTTCAAGCGCGTGGTGGACGAGCCCCTGGCGCGGTACCTGGCGCGGAACCTCGAACACGGGGCGTGGACCGTCGAAGGGCTCGCGGTCTTCGAGATCGTCGACCCGACCGACGTCGTGGCGCCGTAGCGCTCAGCCTTCGGCCACGGGCGTCTCGCCGGAGAGCGCTTCTTCTTCGGCGGCCAGCGTGTTGGCCTCGGCGTCGTTGGCGATCGCCGCCAGCTCGTCTTGCACCAGCGCCGCGGCGCGCTCCGCGGCTTCGGCGGGCACGAGCAGATCCCAGAAGCCGGGCGAGGCGGGCTCGAAGCTCGCGGTCGACGCCGCGCCGCCGGCCCGCGTGAGGGCGTCGATCTGTTGTTCCTTCAGCAGCTCGACCAGTCGCTCTGCCGTCAGCGGGTCGTCCACCGTCACCACTACCGAGAAGGTCTTGGGCGTCATGGCGCGGTGGACACTAGCCAAGTTTGGAACGGAGCGTGGGCGCGATTCCGTGCGCGCCGAATTGCGGAAGGTGCAGTTCCGTCGTGATATGCCCGCCGCGAATGAACCGGCTCAAGTTCCTCGTCTTCGCAGTCGTGGCTTGTGGCGTCTGGGCGTACGGGCTGATGAGCGCGGCGCCCGCCTTCACGGCGCGGCAGTCGGAGCTCGCCGGCTCGGCCCTCGGCGGTGTCCCGTCGGCCGTCGCCCTCGTCGTCGAAGGGCAGCGCTCGGCGCTCGTCCACGCCGCCCTCCGCGCGTCGGCCAGCGGCTTTTCGGGGGTCAAGCCGGCGAAGGTCGACGCCCCGACGGCGGAGCGGCTCGACCAAGTCCGCAGCGCGGTGGGCGCGGAGCTGTCCGAGCCGCAGCGCGCCCAACTGATCGTCGGCCTGGTGAACGAAGCGGGTGGTCAGTGGGCGACCGGGACCGGTGCGGCGGCGACGACCGCGCCCGAGGGCCTCGACGTCGCGGTGCTCGGGAGCGCCAGCGGAGCGGCCGCGGTCGCGACGGTGTCTGGGCAGCCGCACCTCGTTTACGTCGTCCCGACTCATGCCATGGACAAGGCCGACGCCGTCCGCAGCGGGTCCATCATGGTGGCGCTGCCGCTGCTGCCGGATCCGCAGGCACTGGTCGCCGGCCTCGCGAAGGACCTGCAGCTCGAGGCCGTCAGCGTCGCGGTGGCCGGCGGCACGGCCGTCACTGCTGGCGCGAACAAGGCGCTCCTCGAGAAGGCGCAGGGGTTGGCCGCAGGCGCGGTCCGCCCAGTCGCCGAAGGGCCGGTCAGCTCGGTGGGGCCACTCAAGTTCCCCCTGTTCGTCTCGGCGCCGGTCCAGGCGTACGGGCTGAAGTCGGCCGTCCAGGGCGCGCCGGTCGAAGTCGTGGCCGTCACGTCGGTCGCGTCTGCCGTCGACGCGCTGGCCGGGTTTCAGAAGTTCGGCGTCTTCGGGCTGTTGGCGCTCCTGCTGCTCGCGGGCGCCGTGCTCGCGCTGTTGTCCGAGGCCAGCGCGCCGGCCATGTCGGTGACGGCCCCGAGCCTGCCGCCGCCGCCGCAGCCGGTCCCGTCGCCCCGCGCGCCGACGGCGGCC
>JALHOS010000089.1 GCA_022842905.1 Myxococcaceae bacterium
TCGGTCGGTGGCGCCGGTGGCGGCGGCGTGGGCGGCGCCGGAGGCTCGGGCGGCGGCGGTGCCGGTGGTGGCGCTGGCGGTGGCTCGACGCCGGGCGCCTTGGGCGCGGCCTGTTCCGCCCCTGCGGACTGCCAGTCGAACTTCTGCGTCGACGGCGTGTGCTGCAACTCGGCGTGCACCGGCACGTGCATGACGTGCGGCGCGACCAACTCCACGGGACCGGCGGGGACCTGCTCCCCCATCTCCATGGGCGCCGACCCGGCCGACGAGTGCGCGAGCGACCCGTCCATGTGCCGTTCCGGGGTGTGCGACGGGGCAGGGCAGTGTGGCGTCGAGTCCGCTGGCACCGTGTGTCGCGCCGCAAATGGCACGTGCGATCGCCCGGAGGTCTGTACGGGCACCAGCGCGGGGTGTCCGACGAACCTGGTCGTCGACGCGGGCGTCGTCTGCCGCCCGAGCGCCGGCGTGTGCGATCGCCTCGAGGTCTGCGACGGTACGAGCACTGCCTGCCCGGTGGACTCCTTCTTCGACAACGAAGCCACCTGCCGTCCCGCGGACGGGGGCTGCGACATGCCCGAGTCCTGCACCGGCACCAGCGCGGCCTGCCCGGCGGACGTCCTGCGTCCGTCGACCTTCGTGTGCCGCATGACGGCAGGCCTGTGCGACCTGCCCGAGCTGTGCACCGGCACCTCGAACCAATGCCCCGCGGACCGCAGGGTGGACGCCGGCGTCGCCTGCCGCGGCAGCTCCGGCGCGTGCGACCCGGCCGAGGTGTGTGACGGCACGACCGTCGCCTGCCCCGCCGACGCGCTGGCCACGACCGCGGTGGCCTGCGGCCAGAACAACTTCTACCGGTGCAGCGGGACGTCCTCGACCTGCCCCACCCGCTGCGTCACCAACGCCGAGTGTGTCAGCACCGGCGGCGTCACCTGCCGCGACGAGCTGTGCATCAACGGCAGGTGGGCCTTCACCACCAGCTCCACCCAGCGCGGGAACTTCGGCGGGCTCGACGGGGGCGACGCGATCTGCCAGCGGCTGGCCGACGACGCCGGCGTGTCCGGCACGTTCCGGGCGTGGCTCGCGTCCGACGCGGGCTCGCCGGCCACGCGCTTCACCCAATCGACGGTGCCGTACTACCTGCGCAACGGCGTGAAGCTCGTCGACAACTGGGCGGACCTCACCGACGGCACGCTGGACACGACGTTCCAAGTCACCGAGCGCGGCGTGGGCGTGCCCAGCAATCAGCCGTACTCCAACGTCAACCCCGTGGGCGGCGGGCTGCACGGACCTTCTCACTGCGAGAACTACACCGACGCGGGCATGACGGCGCTGGGCGCCTTCGGGACGAGCAGCGGCGCCGGGAGCTTCTGGAGTCGCGACGGCACCGGGTCCTGCGACACGCTGCGGCGCCTGTACTGCTTCGAGCAGTGATGTCCCACGGGGCCCGGGGGGAGGGGCCGTCGGGTCGAAGGAAGGCTTGTTCACCGGTGCGTGTCGCGCAGCAGCCACCCCACGGCACCACCCGCGACGGCTCCAACGGCATGCGCCACGTGCCCTGCGCTGGGGCGCCCCTGGATCGCGGGCCACAGTTCGAAGACTCCAAAGTACAGGAGCGCCAACACCGCTGGGGTGCCGCGTATCCAGACGGGGAATTCACGCGCAGACAGCCACAGCGCCGCCGCCAGCACGCCGAACGCCGAGCCCACGCCAGACGCGCCATACAGGTCCCGCCAGTCGAGCAACCAGAAGCCGGTCGAGACCGTGAAAGCGAAGCCGAAGAAGCAGCCCACAACTCGCGCCGCGCCCAGCCTCCACTCGCACAGCAACGAGGCGGGCAGCAGCAGCATCAGGTTTCCCGACAGGTGCGTGCGAAACGCGTGCACGAACGCGTAGGTCACGAACTGCCAGGGCTTCGGGTTTGCTCCGTCGAACACCCAGAGCGCCGGCAACGGCTCGGGCCCAATGCCTCGGCGCACGCGGGTGGCGGTGTCGAGCGCGAAGGCCACCACCAGAGCGAGCGTGAGGCTGACGGTGGCGATGGGCCACAGGCGAGGCTTCACGGCTGCAGCCTGGCCGCCGCGAGGTGACCTGAGTCGACGCGCGCGTGCACGGTGCCGTCCGGGCCGATCAGCGCGGCGACCCCTCGGTACGACGCGCGGGCGATGGACACCCCTCGCTCTGCGGCCGCGAGCGCTGCGCCATTGAGCATGAGCTGTCGGCCTTCTGGTCGACTGCCGGTGATGTTGTCGCTCGCGAGCACCAACACCAGGTCAACACCGTCGGGTGTCGCGCGCCGCATGAGCTCTGGGTCGAACACTTCGCTGCAGATCAGCACTCCCACGCGGCGGTCACCGAGCTGGACGACCGGCTCGAGGTCTCCCGGGAGCAACGGACTCGCATCGCCCAGCACGATGCCAAACCGTCGCGCTTCGCCGAAGCCGGCCAGACCCATTTTGGCGCGGTGCCAGAAGACCTCGCCTTCGCTCGTGAGGGCGACGGCGCTGTTCTGCGAGCGCCCGTCGATTCGATTCCACAGGCCCATGACATGCGTCGACGCGCTGCTCGCCATCGGCGCCGGCAACCGCAGTCCGCTGATGGTGCCTTCCTGAAGTTCCTGCAGGTGTCGCGGAGACGCGGTCTCTGGCCACACCACGAGCTCGGCGCCTTCGCTTCGCGGCATGGCTTCGGCGTGTCGCTGCAGTCGCAAGGCCACCACGCCGCGCAGCGCGCTCAGGTCAGTCTTCCTCGGAGGAATGAGCCAGCTGGCGCCGGCCGCGAGCCCCGCGACGCCGAGTGTTCGCCACCGTCGGTACGCGAGCGCAGTGCCCATGGCGACGCCCAGCGTGAGCGCGAGAAACGCAGCCGTCGTCTGCCCCACCCAGCTCACCCCATGAAGCACCGCGGGCATTTCCGCCTGCGTCAGGAGCCAGTCGTTGAGGCGCAGCGTGGTCACCCACGCCATTCCACGCTCTCCAACCAACCACGCCGCAGGCACCCACAGCGGCGCCCACGCTCGCGACCGTGGAGCAATCAACAGCACGAGCGCAATCGGCAGCCGGTCGACGATTCCAACGCCTGCACAGAGGGCCATTCCCGCCCACGTGGAGTCCTCACCCGCGCCCATTTGCCTGAAGCCGGGGAACGAGAAGGCGAACCGGAGACTGGCGGCGAGGAGGCTGCTGCCGACGACCAGCGCGGCCTGAAGGCGTGTGGATTGGACCGGGCCCGACAGGCCAAACGCCGTCAACACCAATCCAACCCAGCCCAGCACCGGCGACTGAATGGCGAAGCCCAACGAAACGCCGGCGACAAGCAAAGCGAACACCGCACGCCGCGTCCTTGCCAGGGTTAGTCCCTCATCGGGCACGAGCAGTTCGGACCGATGTCGGGGGAGTTGGCAGGCACCGCCTGTCGGCCTGTACGACCTTCCACTCTGGCATGCGCCGTCGAGTCGTCTTCGTCGGCGAAGTCCGGGAGCGCATCTCCGTCGCTGTCAGACAAAGACGAGTCTGCGTTCTGTGGGTCGGCGCCATTCGCAGTCTCGAAGTCATCAGGCTGGCCGTCACCGTCAGCGTCCTGCGTCGGGTGGGCGGCGTCGTTGACGGGCGTGGCGAAGTAGTACTCGTAGTCGTCTCCGAAGCCGTCGCCGTCAGAGTCGATGGCGTCAACCTTTGAGCCGAACGAAGCTCGTTCTTGGCCATCGTAAAATCCGTCACCGTCGGTGTCTGAATAGATGGCGGCGTCATCGAGATTCAGCTCGACGTTATCAGGCATACCGTCGCCATCCGAGTCGGCGTGCTCGGCGCGCGTGCCGCAGCCAAACACCTCAAACCCGTCGGGAATCGTGTCGCCGTCGGTGTCAGCCACCGCAGGGTTGGTGCCAATGGCGGTTTCCGCCTCGTCGCTGAGCCCGTCTCGGTCGGTGTCGACGCCTTGGCTGCCAGCACGGTCCCCCAAGGTGACCGTCAGGAACTTTGCGTTTTCGGGAGTGGCCGGCCCCGTGGCCCCTGCCGTTCGTACTCGCACGATCGCTTTTTTCCCTTCGTACATGCCGGCCTTGCGCGTGCGGTCGACCCACACTGGGTCCAAGTCAGCGAGCGCCATAAGTCGCTCCGGTGAAGGTGACACTCCCGCCGGCAAGCCAGCCGTGTAGGGCTTGGCTTTGCTGACGGTCGGTGGCTTTGCCTTCTTGGGTGAGCAGGCCGTCGCAGCGAGGACGCAGACGATGAGCAAGGTTCTGGTCATGGCCCATCACCGTACGTGCCCCGGCTTTTCTGAGAAGGTAGCTAAACGGCTACCTCGTCACGTAGGGTTCGCGGTCGATGCCACCGACGTTGTCCGCGCGTGACGTGCGCGCGCTCTTCACGCTGGAAGGAGAGCTGTCCGAAGTCGCGGCGCATTCCCACCGTGACGCAGTCAGCCACTTCGCGGCGGAGCTGCCACGTGTGCTCGGGGGAGATGCGGTGGTGTGGTGGAGCGCCATGAGTGCGCCGGGCGTCCCCGTCACTTCCCGCGTCTTCGGCCTCGAGCCTTCGGTGCTGCGGCGCTGGGAAGAGAGCTACCTGCTGGAAGGCGAGTACGCCGCGCACCCGATGTGGCCCGGGCTGTTCGAGAGCGGCGCTGCGAACGGCCTCACGCGGCGGCGCGAAGAGCTGGTCCGCGACGCTGATTGGTATCGCAGCCCTCACATCGCCGAATGGTGCCGCGGGCTGGGGTACGACGACGTGCTCGCCAACGTCGCGCCGCTCGCGCCCAGCGGCCGGAGTGCCGCGCGGCTCGGGTTCGTCGCCGTGGTGCGGCCGTGGGGGCAGGCGCGTTTTACGCAACGCGAAGCAGACGTGCTGGAGGTCGCTCAACACCGAACTCGCTGGCTCACTCAGGCGGCGGTGCTCGACGAGCGCGCCGCGCGGCATGAAGCGCTGCGGGCGAAGCTGCCACCCCACTTGAAGCGAGTGCGCGCGCAGTTGCTGCTGGGGCACAGCGAAAAGGAGATCGCCGCGCGGTTGGGGCTGAGTCCGCGCACGGTGCACAAGTACGTGGAGAATCTGTACGCCGCGTTCGACGTGCAGAGCCGCCCGCAGTTCATGGCCCTGTGGGTCGACCCGAGCGCGGTCGACTGAGTCGAACACCACGTCGCGGGTTACTTCGCGGCGAGCGCCTTGAAGCTCGGGCGCTCGGCGAGCCGACCCAGCCAGGCCTTGACGTACGGCGCGCCGGACAGGTCGAAGCCCATGGCCGGAATGGTCAGCACCATCGCGAACGTGCCGATGTGGATGTCGGCGAGCGAGAACTTGCCGGTGACGTACTGGCGGCCCTCGAGCTGCGCGTTGAGGATCGGCAGGTAGCGCGCCAGCTCCTTCTCACCCTGGGCAATCTTCTCGGCGTTCGGCGTGCCCTTCTGCATGGGCACGAAGAGCTTCTCCCACGAGATGGCGCCCACCGGCCCGTCGAAGTGCGCGGTGCTCCAGAACATCCACCGGGTGACGTCGGCGCGGGCCTTCGCGTCCGTCGGCCAGAGCTGCTCGGCGCCGAACTTGGTGGCCAGGTACATGTTGATGGCGCCCGACTCCCAGAGCGCGGTGCCGTCGTCGTCGAGCAGCGTGGGGATCTTCCCCATGGGGTTCATCGCCAGGTACGCCGGCGTGCGGTTCTCGCCCTTGGCCGGGTCGACCATGACGCGCTCGGCGGATAGGCCCAGCTCGTTGGCGAGGACGATGGGGCGCTGCGCGTGCGGGCTGGCGGGGTTCCAGAAGATCTTCATCGGTCGTGTGGCTCCTTCAGAGTGCGGCGTGGGGTGAGTGCGGCGCGCGCCGTGTAGCACGCGCCTCGGGCGCGACGCAGGGCCCCCAAGGCCGGCCGCGGCCCGCTTCGTCGAGTTCCAATACACTTGAAACCGTCGCACGTGAGCGGAGCAATTCGTCGGCCTGCTCGAGACCCTGCCCTATGCTGCGCCGGCTCATCCGTCGGGGAGGTCTGCGTGATTTCGAAGTCGTCGTGGGTCGTCGTGTGTTCGCTGTGCGTCGCCGCTTCTGCGCACGCTCAAACCTCCGGAGTCTCGGACGAGCGCGTGTCGCTGCCCGGTGCGCCCGGCTCCATCGGCGGCGTGGGAGAGAACGCCAGCACCGAAGGCAACCAAGGCGCGGTGCAGTACCGCGTGGGCATCGACGTGCCCGAAGGCTTCACCGGCCTGACGCCGCGGCTGTCGTTGAGCTACTCGTCGGCCGCGGGCACGTCGGTGGTCGGCCTGGGCTGGTCGATGCCGACCTTCTCCATCGAGCGGCAGACGTCCAAAGGCCTGCAGCGCTACGAGCTGGAAGACCGCTTCGTCGTCGACGGCGCCAGTGAGCTCATTCGCGTCGCCGAGAGCGGCGGGTCGGCCACCTACCGCGAGCGCTTCGAAGGCGGCTTCGCGCGGTACACCTGGCTCAACCGAGGCACCGGCGAGGCCGGCACGTGGCGCGCGGAGTACGCCGACGGCCGTGTGGGCTTCTTCGGCGCCGACGCGAGCGACCAGCCGGAGACCGCGGCGCAGGTCCGCGTGCCGTCGACGAACAAGACGTTCCGCTGGCACCTGACGCGCCTGCAGGACCGCTTCGGCCACGCCATGACCTTCACCTGGACGAAGGACACGTCGGGCTACCCGCTGCTGCAGCGCATCGAGTACCTCTTCGACGGCGCCACGCCGCGTTATTCGGTGCGTCTGGTCTACGAAGCGCGGCCGGACCTGCTCAGCGACGCGCGGCCGGGCTTCGAGCTGCGCCTGACGCAGCGCCTCAAGGAAGTCCGCGTCGTCGCCGGCACCGAGGCGATTCGAACCTACGCGCTCACGTACGAGCCGGAGCTGACGTCGGGCGGGGCTTCACGGCTGGCGCGGGTCGCCCGGCTGGGCCGTGGCGACGTGGCGCACCCCGTCGTCCACTCGTTCGCCTATTCCCGCACGCTCGGCGGCGTGTGCGGCGCCGACTGCGCCAAGCCCTTCGTCAAGGACATGGGCACGCTCGGCGCGTCCTTCGGCACCGGCCGGGCCACGCTCCTGGACATCAACGGTGACTCGCTGCCGGACGTGCTGGCCAGCACCAGCAGCGGCGTGCACACGTTCTACCTGGCCAAGCTCGACGCCGAAGGGCAGGTGCGCTTCGACCCCACGGCCGTCCCCAGCCGCGCCACCGTCGGCAGCAGCGCCTTCGTGTTGGGCGACGCGCGCGTGCAGGTGCTCGACGTCAACGGCGACGGGTACACCGACATCGCTTCGGCGGTGACGTCGAGCGTGCTGTGCAACGACGGCTCGGGCGACTGGAGCGTCGACGCCGGCTGCGTGTCGGGCAGCCGCAGCATTCCCACCGCGTTCACGGCCGAGGACAGCGACGCGACGCAGCAGGACCCGCGGAACGTTCGCTTGTTCGACTACGACAACGACCGCCGCATCGACTGGCTGCGCACGTCGCCGGGCGGCGGCACCACCGAAGTGCTGGCCAACACGCCGACGGGCTTCGTGTCGCTGCCCGTCTCGTCCCTCGGCGTCGCCTTCGACGAGAGCACGCTGCAGCTGGCGGACATGAACGGCGACGGCCTGCAGGACCCGACGCAGCTGCTCGTCTCCGGCGCGTCCGTCGTCGTCTCGTACCGGCTCAACCTGGGGCTTGGAAACTGGGGCCCCACGACGGACGTGACGCTCAGCGGGCTCGACCCGTCGCAGGCGAGCGCGGCCGAGCTGCAGGACGTCAACGGAGACGACCTGGCCGACGTGGTGGCGGTGGTGGGCAACGAGGTGAAGCTGGCCCTCAACCGCAACGGGCAGCGCTTCGACGCGGTGCAGACCATCACCTCGGCGTCGCTCGTCGCGGGCGCGTCGCTGCCCACGCGCGTGTCCGGCACGCTCGTCTCGTTCGCCGACATGAACGGCAACGGCTCGCAGGACCTCGTCTACTTCCAGCCGACGGGTCAGGTTCAGTACGTGGAGCTGTTCCCCGTGCGGCCCAACTTGTTGACCCGCATCGAGAACGGCCTGGGGGACGTGCAGCTGATGACGTACGGCACCTCCATCGCCGAGCGGGCGCGCGACGAGGTGGCGCTGCGGCCGTGGACCACCAAGGCGCCGAACCCCATGGTGCTCGTCACCCGCATGGAGCGCTTCGTCACGCTGACGGGCAGCGAGTCCGGCGGGCTCAAGGAGATCGTCGACTACCGCTACCACGACGGGTTCTACGACGGGCTCGAGAAGCAGTTCCGCGGGTACGCGCAGGTGGAGCAGCTGCTGCGCTCCGACCGGTCTCGCGACGCGCAGGAGCCGGGCACCATCGTTCGAGACTTCGACGTCGGCCAGGCGACGCCGGTGCTCGCCAGTGAGGTGCTCACCGAGCGCGTGTACGCGGGGCTCGACGCTGGCCTCGCGCTGCTGCGGGAAGTCCGCCACGCGCGGGAAGCCTGCCCCGTCGACGGCGCCCCAGCCGAGGTCCGCTTCGCCTGCGAGCGCGCCACCACCACCATTCACGTCGAGCGCGACCCGATGAACGCCGTCACCACGCGCACCGAGCAGGACTTCGACGGCTACGGCAACGTCACGCGGTCCCGAGACTTGGGCGTCGTTTCGCTCGGCACCCCGGAGGCCCCGCGCGCGTGCGCCGCCTGCGTCGCGTCGGGCGTGTTCGGCGCGGCCTGCGGGCCGATGTGCCTTGGAGACGAGGAGTTCACCGAGACGGACTTCATCGCGCCGGGGACGGCGACGGGCAGCGCGTGGATCGTCGGCCGCGCGTCCGCCACGCGCTCGAGCGCCGTGTCCGGCATGCCGGGCAGCGAGACGCGCACCTTCTACGACGGCCCGGACTTCGTCGGGTTGGCCGCGGGCACGCTCACCCGCGGCAGCGTGACGCGCGTCGCCGTACGCTTCGGGCCTGGGGCGACGGACTTCCTCGATGACGAGCGGTACAAGCGCGACGCGCACGGCAACGTCGCCGAGTCCTTGGAGCCCAACGCGAGCGCCACCGACGCCACGCAGGGGCGCCGCGTGTACACGTACGACGGCACCGGCTTCTACGTCAGCAGCACCGAGGTGCGCTTGGGCGGCACCGACGTCACCGCGCTGCGCCGCGCGTACGCGTACGACACGGCGTTCGGCGTGCTGTCTCAAGCCAGCGAGTGGCAGGCGCTCATGGGCTCGACGCCGGTGGGCGCGCCGCAGCTGACGCGCTACCGCTACGACGAGCACGGGCGGTTGAGCCGCACCGTCGGCCCCACGGACACCGACCAGGCGCCCGGCGTCGCGTACACGTACGAGCTGGGCAACCCGGCCTCGCGCGTGCTCATCACCGAGCGCTCGCAGGCGTCTGGCGTCGAGGACATCGCCAGCGTGCGCTGCTTCGACGGGCGTGGGCGGCTGTTCCAAACCAAGCGGCGGCTGAGCGCGACGAGCTGGTTCGTCGACGGCTTCGCCGAGTTCGACGCGCGCGGCGCCACGGTGCGCCGGTTCCAGGAATACACGTCGACGACGGGCGCCTGCGACGTCATGCCGCCGGCCGACGTGCCGTTCGAGAGCTACACGTTCGACGCCTTGGCTCGGCAGCTCAGCGAGACGGAGGCCGACGGCGCGATCAGCCGCATCGAATACCTGCCGCTCGCGCAGCGCCTGCTCGACGCGGAGGACGGCGAGGCGAGCAGCCCGCGCAAGGACACCCCGAAGGTGCGCCGCATGGACGGCTTGGGGCGCCTGGTGGCGCTCGAGCGCACGCTCGAAGGTACCGCCGCCGCCGCCGTCACGCGGCTCCAGTACGACACCAACGGCCACCTCGCGGTGGTGCGCGACGCGGCGGGCACGCTCCACACGCAGACCTTCGACGCGCTGGGGCGGCTGACCCGCCTCGAGGAGCCCAACCGCGGCGTGACGACGCTGGAGTACGACGTCGCCGGCAACGAGACGCGGCGCACCGACGGCGCCGGCAACGTCACGCGGCGCGCGTACGACGCGAACAACCGGCTGGTGGCCGAGTGGGCCGAGGCCGACGAAGCCAACACCAAGCGGACCTGGGCGTACGACCGCCTCGCGTCCTGCGCGGAGTGCACCAACGCTGCGGGCCGGCTGGTGCGGGTGGCCTGGCCGGGCGGTGAGGAGCGCTACGGCTACGACGTCGACGAGAACCCGGTGTTCACCCAGCGGGTGCTGGGCGGCAAGGCCTTCACGGTGCGGCGCAGCTTCGACGCGGCGGACCGCGAGGTGCGCGTGACGTACCCGGGCGGCTTGTCGGTGGACCGCACGCTCGATGGCGCGGGGCGGGTGACGCGCATCGCCGGGGTCGTCGACGCGGTGACGTACACGCCGCGGGGCAACGTCGCGGCCATCGCCTTCGCCAATGGCACGCGCACCGCGTACACGTATGACGTCCGGGCTGACCTCCAGTCGCTCACGACGACGGACAAGGCCGGCGCCAACCTGCTTCAGCTGAGCCTCACGCGGCTGCGGACCGGCAAGCTCCAGCGCACCGTCGACGGCGAGGTGGGCGGGCGGGTGCGGCACGGCGCGACGTACGAGCTCGACGCCTGGGGCCGGCCCAAGTCGGTGGCGCTGGCGACGGGCGACGCGGCGGAGACGCTCAGCTACGCCTTCGACGCGACGGACAACGTGCTCTCGGCGACGTCGAGCGTGGCAGGCAGCGCGGCGAACGTGGGCGCGTTCACGTACGCGGCGGGCCGGCCGAGCGCGGTGTCGGGGGCGAAGGACGTCACGTACACCTACGACGGCGCGGGGCGGCTCATGAAGCGCGGCGAGACGACCTACACCCGCGACGCCTGGGGTCGCCTCGTCGCCGCGCAGGGCGGAGAGGTGGACGCGACGTTCACCTGGAGCCCGGTGGGCCGCGTCGAGCGCAAAGAAGGCTCGTCGACGACGCTGCGCCTGGACGACGACTTCGAGTTCCGCGACGGCATTGGCGTGCTGTACGTGACGCTCGACGACAGCCTGGTGGTGGCGCGCCGACAGAGCACCTCGACGGCGGTCCAGGTGCTGGCCGACGTGGCGCTCGAAGACGGCGTGGTGGACGTGAGCGACGCGGTGGTGGCTTCACGCGCGGGGCAGGACCCGGTGCCGCTGTTGGCGTCGGCGGCGCGGCGGCTGCTGTCGCGGGAGGTGACGTGGCTGCACAGCGACACCGTCGATTCTCTCGTCGCGGCGACGGACGCCGACGGCGCGCTGGTTGGGGAGCGGGCGTTCTACCCGACGGGGTTGGTGCGGGAAGCGCGCGGCTTCGTCGACGCGCGCGGCTTCACGGGGCAGGAAGCGGAGCGGTCGACGGGCCTCATTCACTTCGCCGAGCGAGACCTGGACCCGCTCATTGGCCGCTGGGACCAGCCGGACCCGCTGTACGCGCAGCTCACCGCGAGCTCCGTCGTCGACGACGGTGAAGCGACGACGGACTACGCGTACGTCGGCAACGCCTGGAACGAGACCATCGACCCGTCCGGGCTCAAGGGCTCCGACACCTGGGTCAAAGGCAAGACGTCGGGGCGCGCGGGCGTCGCGAAGATCGGCAACACCGACGCGCGGTGGATGGGCCGCCGCGTCGCGATGATTCGCAACAAGGGACGACAAGGGAATGGCACCCAGGGCCACCGCATCGAGCAGCAGCAGATGGCGCGCGAGAAGGTGGGAGCCCGAAACACCAGCGTCATGAAGGACTGGCTCAAGAGCATGCCGAACAAGGTGTCGTCGAAGGACCTGGCGACGGCGGGCTATTCGGGGCGGCACCAAGACGTGCGCGCGCCCGAGCGGCGCACGGAGCCTGACAGCCGCGGCCTCAAGCTGTCCGAGACGGCGGGCAAGCTGGAGCTGGGGCGCAGCGGCGTCACCCCGAAGCCGCCGAGCGTCGCCCGAGAGCGCAAGGGGAACGGCCGGGGCTTGTTCCCGTTCAGCGGCGGCAACATGAAGAAGGGCGCCATCGGCGCGGCGATCGGCATCGCCATCGTCGGCATCGGCGTCGTCGGCGGGATGGCAGCCTTGGGTGTGTTCGGAGGCGGGGACGGCGACGCGAGCGGCGGGGGCGAGACGGCGCAGAACTTCAACACGCTCTTCCAGTAGGCCCCAGGGCGAGCCGTCGGACCGCCCCCGCGGCGCGGCGTCGACGCTGCGGGGCCGCAGGCGCTCAGTCAGGGCAGGTGACGACGAGCAGGTGGTTGCGCCTCTGCGGGCTCCCGTCGGGGTAGCCGAAGCGCATGGGCACCTTCGGTGCGTGGGCGAAGAGCTCGCGCAGCTCGGCCTGGTACGGCTCCCAGGTGCCGAGGAAGGACTTCTCGAAGCTCCCGTACGCGTCGACGGTGCAGCCCCGCTTCTTCCAATGCCGCGGGGGCACGCCGGTGCTGTCCGACACCATGAAGGCGCTGTTTGCGACGAGCAGCTCGCGCACCGTCGAGAAGGTGTCTCGCCACAACAGGTACGAGGCCGCCTTCGTCATGGCCGCCACGCGCCCCTTCGCCCGCCAGTGCGCGACGACACCCGGCGCCTGGGCCAGGCCTTCGTCGCTCAGGTTCGCCGCGAGGTGGCGGAACGTCCGCACGGGCCCTGGCTGCCCTCTGGGTGCGAACTGCACTTCGACGTTGGCGAAGGCGGCGGAGAAGTCCGGCGCCCGCCACGAGGCCTTGAGCTGCGCGGCGGTCGCCCCGTCCTGCTCGGCCAGCTCTTCCGGCGTGAAGTAGTGGAGCGCGCCGTCGGGCTCGACGCGGAAGTAGCGCACGTGGGTGGGCTCGAGGTCGAACAGCCCCAGCCCCAGCAGGTGCATGGCGAGCTGGCCGGGGAGCGCGCCCTGCTGCAGCCGCGAGAGGTTCACCGACTTCGAATCGTTCGACAGGAGCGTCGACGCGCTCGTCTGGAGGAGCGCGGTGAGGCCGGCCGCCAGGGCCTTGGGGTCCTCCAGCGCCTTCGCGCGCCGCGGGTCACCGGCCAGCTCGAGCGAGAGTGTGGTGATGACCTGCGCGTCGGGGAAGGCCATGAGCGCGCTCATCAGGTCGCCGCCGCCGAAGGGGTAGACGAGCTCCGTCGGCAGGTCCTTGGGCTGCTTGCTCACCAGGAAGCCGCGGGCGGTGGTGCCCCAGTGTTTTCGGAAGCGCTCGAAGCGCGGGCGCTGGGCGTCGCAGTAGCGCGCGACCACCTTCGCGTCGACTCCGGCCGGCAGCGGCGTGGGCTGGCAGGTGACGAGCGCGAAGAGCGGCCGGACGTCGTCGATGAGGTCCGCCGGGCTCTGTGGCGCAGCGGTGAGGACCACGGCGAAGAGGAATGGGTGCACGGGCGAGGCGCACCTGAGCGCACGGGGCCGGCGTCGTCCAGGAAGCGGGTCGTCGCTCGGCCGTGGCACGTCGCCGGAGCGCGACCTGCTTCGCGTGCACCTGAGCGACAGCAGCGTGCCCCGGAACGCACCTGCGCGTGGAAACGCTCCGGGCTGAGGCGGCAGCGTTGCTACCGTGCGTGCCATGCGGCTGTGGGCGGTCGGTGTCGCGGTGGTTGGGCTGAGCGTGTCCTGCGGTCGGTCCGACGTCGTCGTGCCTGGAGTGACGAGCGCAGGCGGAGCGCCGGGCGCAGACGCGGGCCGAGGTGATGCTGGCGCTGATGCGGGTCGGCCTGACACTGGGGTCGATGCGGGTCGGCCCGATGCGGGCTTCGACGGGGGCGCGTTCGATGGTGGTCGGCCCGACGCCGGACTCGACGCCGGGTTCGACGCAGGCCGGGCGGACGCTGGGACGTTCGATGGCGGTCGGCCGGATGCGGGCCTCGACGCGGGCCTCGACGCGGGTCTCGACGCCGGCCGGCCGGACGCTGGCCCGTTCGATGGCGGTCGGCCGGATGCGGGGCTCGACGCCGGCTTCGACGCTGGCCGCCCAGACGCGGGCGTGACGTGTTTGGGTCGTCGGGTGGATCTGACGTTGGTCGTCCTCGCGCCGTCGTCCGACGGAGGGAGCTCGACGCTCGTGGCGCCCCCGGGCACGCAGGCCATGCAGGTGGTGATTCCCGGCTCGGTACAGCTGTCGGGTGAGCGCGAAGGCGTCGCGGCGCTGACGGTGGTGACGAACGGCGCGGTGGTGTGCATCGACGTCGTCGGCAGCGTCGTCGGGCGCGGCGGGCGGGGCGGCTCGGGGGGAAACGGCGGGACCGGCGGCGGCGTCGGGCCGTCTCCGCGCTTCTGCGCCCGCGACGGCGAAGCGGGCGGGCCGGCGATCTGGGTCGACGGCCCCGCGCACGTCGTGGTGTCGGGGCTGTTGGCCGGCGGCGGAGGAGGTGGGGCCGGCTACTCGGCGTGCAACCTCGTCGGCGGTGGTGGCGGCGGGGCAGGGCGGCCAGCGGGTGAGGGCGGCGCGGCGGCGACGTCTCTGTCCGCGGCCGAGGAACTCGCGTTCTGCGGCCAGGACAACGGCTATCGGACCGGTCCGGCCGGCCTGCCGGGGACCCTCCGCACCGGAGGCGCAGGAGGGCTCAACCCCAGCGGCGACCAGGCCGGGAACGGGGGCGACCTCGGCGTTACTGGTCGTCGCGCCACCGGGCCGTGCGGCAGCATCAGCCTCGGCGAGCCGGGGCCCGCTGGGCACGCGGTCTTTGGTCCGCCGGGCGCGCTGAGGACCGTGCAGCGCGTGGGCATGGGCGAGGTGTTCGGCGCGGTTCAGTGAAACGGGCGACGCCGGCGCGACGCCAAGCGGGTTCGCTTTCGTTGCCGTGAACGGCCTCAGGTTCGGCCTGTCGACCCTGCAGTGCGTGGGCCTGCGGGGCCGCTGGGAGCGGTGCTTCCTTGCGCGCGCGCGCCGTGGTCCAAGGAACTCGGCGCGACGTCGACCCGCACGCCTTCAGGGTCGTGGGCCGCGCAGCAGCACCTGCAGGACGACGCGGGCGAGCAGGTCCACCGTCTCGGTGTTGTCGCTCGTGCGCTGCTGGCCCCGAAAGTCGGCGCGCTCCTTGGACAGGGCGGCGCGGTGCTCGAGCAGGCGCGCGTCGTACGGTGCTCCGGGCGCGGCGGTGCGAACTGCCTGAAGCAGCGCTGCGAAGTTCTCGAGTCGAGTCGGGCGCAGGGCCGAGCCCAGGCCCGCGTAGCGCAGGTGGCTCTCGGTGAGCAGCCAGGGCGCGGCGCCGCGGTGGAACACGTAGACGACGGGCTCGCGCTCGGTCGACGCGGTCGTCCTCTCCGTGGCCACGGCCTTGGTGACGAGGAGCCCCTGCGACATGACCGCGCGCCCCACGCTGAACTTCCGCTCCCGAGTGACCTCCACCGACTGGTCGGAGCGGGCATGCGCGGCGTGCACCAGGCCCAGGACGTCGGCCCACGGCAGGCGCTGCTCCGCACCGTTTGGCGCGACGCTCACCAGCGCGTCGGGCTCGAGACGAAAGTCACGCACGCGCACCTGTGCGTCGGCCGGCGGGAGCTGCGCGAGGTCCAGGCCAACCACCTGGTGTCCGCGCGAGAGCATGGCGGCGCCGAGGGACTTCGCGCGCTGCGCGTCCTTCGTCCGCAGGAGGATGAGCGGCGGCGTGCCGGCCAGCCGCTGCCGTGCTTCGAATCGGGTCAACCCGAGCGCTTGGGCCAGGTGCTCCGCTTCGAGTTCGGCCGGGGTGCCGAGGGAGACGAGCGCGACGACGAACACGCGCTCGAGGCTAGCCCAAGGTCCGCGCTGGCGCGGGGGCAGCGCGGTGCCGGCGTGTCTTCGCCTCGCGGGCTGCGGCCGATTCGGAATGTCGAAGAGCGAGGGCGTGCTGGCCATGGCGCCGCCCCCTGCCAACGGCTCGCCCCTGCTGCCGATGGAGCGACGCTGGTGACCGCGCCGACGCGAGTTCGAGGTCGCGCCACCGCCTCGAGCGCCAAGCCCGCCTGCGCGCC
Source organism: Myxococcaceae bacterium (assembly GCA_022842905.1). Lineage (GTDB taxonomy): Bacteria > Myxococcota > Myxococcia > Myxococcales > Myxococcaceae > JALHOS01. The sequence goes on from JALHOS010000089.1 coordinate 15,837, forward strand.
GCTCCCGTCGCGCGTGGTGAACGGTTGATGACTTCAGGGCACCGGGAGCGTCGCGGGGTGCCGACGCAGCAACACGAAGTGCGCGAGCACCTCAGTCCCTCGCTCCGTGCGGCGCTCGGCGCGGCCGACGAGGACGTCGGGGGTTACCTGCCGAAGGACGTCGACGAGGTCGTGGAAGATGCCGTCCTTCTCGTTGGGGGCGAGCTTTGGCGCTCCGGCAGGAACGTCTTCCGCGCGAAGTCCAGCCAAGGCCGGGGCTCGGTAGTCGAGCAGTCCAGGTTCGGTCACCGCGAAGTAGCCGGCGCTCCCGAACAGCGTGCCGAAGAAGGACGTGTTGTGGCCGAACACGCCCGCCGGCGTCGCGAAGAAGCGCTTCTCGAAGACGCGCCCCACGGCCAGCGAGTTGCGGCCGTCGAAGACGTGGAGTCCTGGGCTCGGCGCGAGCACGGCGAGTCCGACGGGCTCCGTCGCCGCGTCGAAGACGCACGCCAGCTCCGCCGCCGAGAAGCGCTCGACGGCCGGCAAGGTCAGGCCCGATGCGGCCCGCGCCTCAAAGTCCTGGAGGCAGGCGGACGCCGGCGTTCGACGCAGCGGCGTATGCGCGCAGGCCGTCAGCGCCAGGCTGAGCGCGTAGAGGACCGCGCCGATGGCGCCCGGCGCAGGTCGCAACGACGTGGTGGTGGGAGACATGGCGAGCCTCAAAGCACACCCGCTGCCGCGCCCCAGTCGCGACGAACCCACCGTTCCGCTACTTGTCCGTGCGCACCAGGGAGCTGCTGTTCCCGTACGCCCCGAAGTACACACACTGGTTGTCCACCGTCACGGTGCTGACCGTCACGTTCGTCACCAGCGTCGTCACCGCGCCGCCGTCGAGCGGCACCCGCTTGAGCGCGCCGCGCCCGCCGAAGCCGTTCGAGTAGTTCCCGAAGTAGATGTGCTGGCCGTCGCTCACCAACGGCGACGCGTCGTCCTGAGGGCCGGTCAGCGACACCGACACGCCGCCGGTCTTGGCGACGCGCATGACGCCCGCGTCGCGGCTGGTCCAGTACACCCACGGCCCTTCCACGATGAGGGAGTTCACCTGGCCGGGCTCCACGTCCAACACCTCCGGCGCACCGCCCCCGAGCGGCGCGCGCATGACGAAGCCGGGGCCGACCGCTTGGCGGCTGGTCCAGTACACGTGGGTGCCGTCGACGGCGATGTCCACGTTCCGGCCTCCGTCCACCGTGTACTGCACACCACCGCCGGTCAGCAGGGCGCTGGCGACGTACCCGTTTCGCCCCAGGCCGCTGTTGTTCTCAGTCCAGTACAGGCGCGTGGGCGAGGCGGCCAGCCCGGAGAACTCGCTGCCCGTCATGAAGTTGGTGAAGCCGGTGAACGCGCCGCCGTCGTACGTGCCGACGATGATGCGGTTGCCGAAGAAGTCGGAGATGAACAGGCGATCGCCGACGAGCCGCAGGTCTTGCGGGTTGGTGAGGCCGCCCAGCACCGTCTCCCGAGCGCCGCCGTCCATGGGGTAGCGCGCGACGAAGCCCATGGGGTTGCCGTACGCGAAGCCGGCGTAGGCATAGCCGTCGTGCAGCAGCAGGCCGGTGGGCACCCCGCCGCCTGGGACTCCGGGCCCCAGCACCTTGGGTCCACACACGCCGACCGAGCACGCGTTGCAGGCGCTGCACGACGCGCCGTCGGGCCGCACGGTGTACGCGCTGACGCTCGCGTCGGGCTCACAGAAGCGACAGGGCTGCGCGGGGGCGAGGACACCCGGGGCGACGAAGCCTCCGTCGATGAAGCAGCCCCGCGCGCACCCACCGGTGACGCAGACCTGCCCGCCGCCACAGCTCGTTCCGTCGCGCACCGGCGAGTAGGCCGTCGTCGACGTGGCCGCCTGGCACGTGCGGCAGGCGTTGCCCGGCTCGCTCGCGCCGACGGCCACCAGGCCTCCGTCGATGAAGCACTGCGCGGTGCACAGCCCCGTCGCACCGCACACCGCGCCGCTGCCACAGGCAGTCCCCGCCGGCAGGGTCGACCACCCACTCGTGGACACCGTGGGTTGGCACGTCTGGCACGGCAGGCCCGGGTGGGTGGCGCCCGCATCGACGACGGCGCCGCCGTCGACCGCGCACGCGCTCTCGCAGCTCCCGGTGCGGCAGAGGCGGTCAGCGCCGCAGGCGGTTCCATTGCCAGCGTTGGAGTACGCGCTGGTGGACTGCGCCGGCTGGCAGCTGCGGCAGGGGTTGGTGCCTTCGAGCGTGCCCGCGTCGACGAAGCCGCCGTCGATGAAACACGCGGTCGTGCAGTCTCCCGTACGGCAGACGCTGCCCGCGCCACACGAGCGACCGTCCGCCAGCGCCGAGAAGGAGGTGGTGGACTGGGCCGGCACGCAGGCACGGCAGGCGTTGGAAGGCTCGACTTGGCCGGCGTCGTACGTGAGCCCGGCGATGAAGCAGGCGTCCTGGCACTCCGCTTGGGCTCGGCAGATGCGCCCGGCGCCGCACGAGGTGCCTGCGGCTCGAGGCACCCAGGCCGAGGTGCTCGCCGCCGGACTGCACTGCTGGCACGGGTTGCTCGGGTTCGTCGCTCCGGACGGTACGGCAACGCCGGCGATGACACACTGGGCGGCGCAGGTCCCCGCGGCGCAGACCTGGCCCGTGCCGCAGGGCGTGCCGTCAGCGACCGTGGAGTACGCGGTGGTGCTTCGTGCGGGCGAGCAGACGCGGCACGCGTTGCTGGGCTCGGCCGCGCCGTTCATGACGAGCGCTCCGGCGATGGTGCAGGCCGCTTGGCAGGTGCCCTGACCGCAGACCTTGCCGTCACCGCACGGCGTCCCGTCGGCGACCGGCTGCAGCGCCGTCGTCGAGGTCGCGGGCGTGCAGACGAGGCAGGTGTTGGTGCTGGGCGAGGTGTCTGGAGCGACGACGACACCGTCGACGGTGCACTGCGTGGTCTGGTCTCGACAGGAGGTCAGGGTCAAGGTCAGGACGAAGGCGACGCGGAACGAGAGGCGCATGGCGCGGGACCATGGCTGACTGTCAAGTGTGCGTGCACGCAGAAAAGTGGTCGACGACCCCGCGACTGGAGCTGGGTACTCGCGTCGCTGCGCTCACGCAGCGGCGGCAGGTGCACGCTGACGAGCGCGATGACGATGGCGTCCAGCCGCGCGGGCTTGGACAGGAAGGCGTACGCGCCGGCGCGTCCTTGAGCCGCAGCAGCTCGCCGCCCGTGGTCTGCCCGAGCCGTCCCGGCCGCCCGATGATGCTTTGCTCTTCGACGGCCTTCATCACCTCGTCGGTGGACACGTCGTACGCGCGCATGCGGTCCGGGTTGAGCCACAGCCGCATCGCGTCGCTGCGCGAGGGTCACCGTGCCGGGCGCCGCGTGGGCTCATGCGCCAGCGGCGGCTCCAGCAGCTCCTTCTCGTCGCGCGTGAGGACCGCGTCGAGCAGCGGGTGCTGAAACCGGCGCTCGGCGGTGATGGCGTAGAACGTCTCGAAGAGCCCCGGCACCACGCAGTGCTCGTGCAGCACACCCTCACGCAGCTCGTCTCGGACGACGACTGACGGTACGAGCGCGAGCGCCGTCGAATCGCGTGCCAGCAGCCGCAGCGTCGCCATGTCGTCGACCTCGGCGAGCGTGCGCACGCGGACGCCTCTTTGCTCACAGAGCGCGTCGAAGCCCGAGCGAATGTCGCTGTCCCGGCCGGGCACGATCATCGCCCGGTCCGCCAGCCCTTTGGGGAAGCGGAAGCCGCTCAACCGCTGTGCCCCGACGATGCTGACGGGCTGGCGCGCCACTCGGCGGCAGCGGAACCGGGCGCTCAGCTCGGGTCCTGGAGGGCGGTTGGCCAGCACCAGGTCGACCGTGTGTTCGTCGAGGCGACGAAGGAGGTCAGCCAGGCCCCCCGACTCCAGGCGCAGGTGAAGGCTGGGCTGCGCCAAGAGCGGCTTGACGAAGGACTCTTGAAAGTTCCGAGACAGCGTCGCGACGGCGCCAATCCGTAGCACTTCGTCGGCCCGTCTCCCGTGCTCGAGCGTGGACACCAGCTGGCTCCCCGCAGCATAGATTTCGTCGGCGAACCCCAGCGCAATGACGCCGGCCTCGGTCAGGACCAGACGGCGCCCAGCCCGCCGAAACAGCGCGTGGCCGACCTGCGCTTCGAGCTGATGAATCTGAGACGAGAGCGCCGACTGTGCCACGCGCAGGCGCGCCGCGGTTCGCGTCAGGTTGCCGTCCTTGGCGACCGCCCAGAAGTAGCGAAGGTGGTGGAAGTTGAGTTGCTCGACGTTCATGGAGGCGTTCTCGTTTCGAGAACTGTACGAGCGATTTAATCTGTTTTTCAAGAATGAACGAGATCGCTACGAGCGTCCTCCATGAACCGTTTCGAAGCGTGGTCCATCGTTCTCCCCCTGCTCGCGCTGGCGATCCCGTCGACCTTGGCGCTGGCCGCGGTCGTTGCGCCTCGTCGCGCTGGGTTCGCGAGCGGGGCGGCGCTGGGGTTGGGGCTGCTCGTCGGGCTGGGGGCGGGGCTCAGGGGTGTGTCGGGTGAGTTGGTCCGGTTCGGAGTGCGGATCGACGTCGTGACCTGCGTGATGCTGCTCTTGGTCGGCACGCTCGGCGCCATCGTCGTCCGCTACTCACGGACGTACCTCCACGGGGACGTGGGGCTGCCCACGTACCAACGCTGGCTCCTGCTCACGCTGAGCGCAGTGACGGCGTTGGTCGTCGCGAACCACCTCCTCGTGGTCGCCTTGGCCTGGACCGCCACGAGCCTGGCGCTGCACCAACTGCTGACGTTCTACGCGGACCGCACGGCCGCCCTCGTGGCGGCGCACAAGAAGTTCCTCGTCAGTCGCCTCGCCGACGCCTGCCTCGTGGCTTGCCTGGCGCTGGTGTCGCGCACCGTCGGGAGCCTGGACCTGGACCGCATCGGCGCCTGGGCGGCGGCGCACCCCGAGCTCCCGGCGTCGATGCAGATCGCCGCGGTGCTCGTGGTCCTCGCGGTCGCGCTCAAGTCGGCCCAGCTGCCCTTTCACGGCTGGCTCACTCAGGTGATGGAAGCGCCCACGCCGGTGTCGGCGCTCCTGCACGCGGGCGTCGTCAACATCGGAGGCCTGGTGCTGATTCGGCTCGCGCCGTGGCTGGCGCACGCCCAGGTCGCGCAGTTCCTGCTCGTCTGCATCGGCCTCGTCTCGGCGGTGGTGGCCGCGCTGGTCATGACGACGCGGGTCAGCGTGAAGGTCGCGCTCGCCTGGTCCACCTGCGCACAGCTGGGCTTCATGTTGGTGCAGTGCGGGCTCGGCCTCTGGCACTTGGCGCTGCTCCACCTCGTCGCGCACTCACTCTACAAGGCGCACGCGTTCCTCAGTTCCGGCACGGCCGTCGAAGACTGGCGCCTGCACGCGCTGACGAAGCCGGCGCCGGCGCCGACCGGGTCGAGGCTGGGGCTCATCGCAGCGGCGTGCGCGACGTCGGCGCTCG
>JALHOS010000090.1 GCA_022842905.1 Myxococcaceae bacterium
CCCCCGCGCAGCGCGAGGCCTTGCTCACCGAGCTGCGCGCCGCCATTCGCGGCCGCCCGCTGGACGAGCTGGCGTCGGCCACCGGCCTTGGGACCGAGCTCGCGCAGCGCGCGTTGACCGACCTGCTTTCGAACGCCGCCGTCGTCCGCCGCGGCCACAAGTACTTCGTCGCCTGAGGACGCCCACTTGGAGAACGCCATGGAAGCGCTCAGCTACACGCCGAAGGAGACCGCCGAGCTGCTCGGCATTGGGCCCAAGGCCCTCGTCGGCGCGCTCAAGAAGGACACGTACTCGGCCGAGGACGTCTGGGACTTGCGCGCGAAGCTCAACCTCTACCCGCCGCAGGTCGGCCCGCGAAAGCAGCTGTTCCTCAACTTCAAGGGCGGCACCGGCAAGACGAGCCTGTCCACCAGCTACGCGTGGCGCCTGGCGGAGATGGGCTACGGCGTGCTGCTCGTCGACTTGGACAGCCAAGGCCACGCCACCAAGTGCCTGGGCTACGAGGGTGAGGACTTCCCCAAGACGCTGCTCGACGTGCTGGTGAAGAAGGCTCCCATCACCCAGGTGATTCAGAAGTCGCGGCTGCCCAACCTGGAATTCGTCCCGTCCAACCTGTCCATGTCCACGGTGGACCTGGCGCTGATGCCCATGGCCGGGCGCGAGTTCAAGCTGCGCAACGCGCTCAAGGACGTCGAAGCGCACTACGACTTCATCATCTTCGACGCGCCGCCGAGCTTCGGGCTGCTCAACCTGAATGCGCTCATGGCCGCCCAGGACTTGGTGGTGCCGGTGCTCGCGGACTTCCTGTCGTTCCACGGGCTCAAGCTGCTCTTCGAGACGGTGCAGAGCCTCGAGGAAGACCTTGGCCACGTGCTGGACCACGTCTTCATCGTGGTGAACGCGTTCAACGCGACGTTCAAGCTGGCCAAGGAAGCGCTCGAGGCGCTCAAGCAGCACTACCCGGAGTTCCTGCTGCCGCAGGTGATTCGCCAGTGCACGCGCTTCGCGCAGGCGTCGAGCGAAGGGCAGCCGATTTTCCTGTTCGACCGTGATTCGAAGGGCGCGCAGGACGTGCAGGTGTTGATTGAGCAGGTGCTCAGCCGTATCGGCGAAGGCAAGCAGGGCGTGCGCAAGGTCGAGCCGAAGTCGGCCTGAGCGCGCGCGAGAGGGAACGCGGTCCACACCGGGTGGGAGAGGAACGAAGAGCCATGAAGAAGGCATTCGACGCCAACGTGAGCAGGGCCAAGCCGAGGGTGCGCCTGGGCGCGCTCATGGGCAGCAGCAGCGACGTCGTGACCAGCGAGACGACGACCACCACCATGGTCGAGGCCATCGCCCAGCAGGTGGCGCAGGAACACCTCGGCAGCCCGCCGGACTTGGCTGCCGTGCTCAAGGCGAGGCAGTCGTCCAACGCCGAGCGCAGCAGCGCCGCGCAGGTGCTGACGCAGGCCTTGGCCACGCCCACGGCCGACGTCGCCGCGAAGGCTCACGTCGAGGTGCCGGTCGCGCGCGCTGCGCCGGCGGAGCTGCCTGCGTCCGCGCCCGCGCCCCTCGCCGCTGCCGAGCCGCCGCACGAAGCCGTCGAAGTGCAGACCGCGCCGGCGCCGCTGCCGGAGCGTGAGCGCGAGCTGGACACCGACGCACGGCGCGAGCGGCTGCGTGAGCGGCTCAAGTCGGTGCGCGAGAACCCGCGGCCGGAGCCGCTGCCGGAGACGGTCGCCGAGGCCGGCGTGCTGGCCGTCGAGCGCATCTCCGCGCTGCAGACGGAGTTGGCCAAGGCGCGTGCGCTCAACCTGGCGCTGACGCAGGACCTGGAGGCCGCGCGGCGGCAGTCCGAGCGGGCGACGGAAGAGGCCCGGCTGCGCATGGACGAGGCGCGCCGGCTGGCCACCGAGCTCGAAGGTCGCGCCACGCTGTTGTCGGACCTCGAGCGAGAGCTGTCGGCGCTCGAAGGTGAGCGCGACGAGACGCTGCTGTCGCTCCAGGACGCGAAGCACGGGCTCGAGGCTGCCCACCTGGCGGGCGAGCAGCTGACGACGCAGCTGCGCGAGAAGCAGGCCGAGGTCGACGCGTCGCTCGCCGAGGAAGAGCGGCTGGCGCAGGAGCTCGAGGCGGCGCACGACGGGGCGGCGGCGCTCCGGCGCGCGAACGACGCGCTCAAGACGGAGCGGGACACGCTGGCGCGGCAGGTCGCCGACCTGACCCGCGAGCGCGCGGAGCTGCTCGAAGCGCGCAAGGCGCTCGAAGCGGTGCACCGGGCGCTGGCCAAGGCCGTCGCGCGCTGAAAAGGCGCTCGAGTTCTCCGAGGCGACCGGGCATGGGTGCGAGCGCTCCGTGCCGCGCCCGTCCGAGACGGAGATCGCTTCCAAGCAGCGGCCCCTCTCTCGCGGGAGCGGAACGAGACGCCGTCGAGCCCGCCAGACTCGGTCGCGGTGCACGACGGCTCGCGCGGGAGACGAGCCCTCGCGCTGTTCCGGGAAGCCACGCGCCCAAAGACGTCGACAGGCGCCCTCGCCCCCAAGCACCTCGCCTGCTAGAGCGCGGCGTCCATGACGCCCAGCCCAACCCCTTCGGCGACGGACCGCGCGTCAGGCCTGTCCATCGCCGCGCTCGTCGTGGGCATCTTCGGCATCTGTATTCCCGGGGTCCCCTGCATCGCCATTCCGCTGGGCATCTTCGCGGTCATCAAGGCTGACAACTCGTCGAGCCGGGGCTTCGCGATCGGCGGGCTCGTGGCGTCCTTCCTCGGAATGGTGACGCTGGGGGTCGTCGCCGCGATCGCCGTGCCGAACTTCATGGCGTTCAACACGCGCGCTCGGGGGGCCGAGTGCCGCACCGCGCTCCGAAGTGCGTACAGCATGGCCCGCGCTCAGTTCGCCGAGAAGGACGCGTACACGCTCGACGCCGCGGAGCTGCTCCCCGCGGCCGCCAACCGCCGCTACGTGTACGTGCTGGGGCCCAAGGCCGAGCACCTGGTGCCGGCCACGCACCGCGACGCCGCCGTAGACCCCAACGAAGCGCGCGCCACCGTGTCTCGCTTCGCCGCCGTGGGCCTGGTCGGCCGCTGCCCGGACTGCGCCGTCACCTTCGCCTGCGCGGGCAACATCGACTCGGACCCCGACTTGGACGTGTGGAGCGTCTCCACGGGCGACCGGAAGACGCTCACCGGCGTCAGCATCGCCCCTGGCGAGGTCTTCCACCACGCCGACGACGCGACGGACGCCGACAACGGCAGCGCCGGCCCGCCGAGCGTGGGCAAGGCTGCTGGCATGCCGACCGACACGACTCCGACCGACGACCGAGAGCGGCCGCACGGCGGCCTGGTCGACGAGCCCGCCGCCGCGCCGGACGCGCCCAAGCCGTTCACCGACCTGCCGCTGTTGGGTTTCGCACCTTCGCCCGAGCTGCAGGAGTTCCTCGACTCGAAGGGCCTGAAGACGACCAAAGACGTGCTCGCGGTGGACCCCCAGTCGGTGCCGGTGTCCGTCCGCGACGAGCTCGACGAATTCATGACCGAGGCCGGCGCACGCTGGGCCCACCCCAAGGAGAAGCCATGAGACACCTGTTGACCGTTGCCGTCTTCGCCAGCGCTGCCTGCGCCACGACGGGCGGGCCGTCCTTCGCCAGCTACCCCATGGACGAGCTGCGCGCGCTCGGCTCCCAGGCCGCGTGGGACGAGCTGCTCCAGCACGCCAAAGACGTCGCCCCGTCGAAGCGCGACGACGAGTGGAAGAAGCTCGTCGAGCAGGCGGCGGTCGGAACGCTGGCTGCCCAGGCGCCCGAGAGCGCGCGGGACGCCGAGGCGGCGCTGGCCCACGCCGAGCAACTGCTCAAGGCGCACCCGGCCCTCAAGACGGCGCCCGCATTCCTGAGCGCGCGCGCGGAGCTGGCGCTCAAGGCCTTCACGCACACCTACGGCAGCTCGCGGCACTCCGCCGGAGACGACCCGTGGCTGGTGGACGTGCGCCGCTACGTCGAGAAGGACGCCGTCACGCCGGGCCTCGCTCAGCGCTTCGCCAAGGAGCTGGTGCTGGGCCGCCTCACGCCGAGCGTGGCCTTCCCGCTCTACCGCCTCGCGCTGGCCCGCGACGGCGCGAAGGTGTGCGCCGAGCCCGAGCTGACGACGGTGTTGATGGCCACCATCGAAGACGGGGCGTGGGCGGGTGACGTGAAGGAAGCGGCCACCACGTGCTGGGCGCAGGTGAAGGGGCCGCTCGTGGCGGGCCTGAAGAAGGGTGAGCCCCGCGGCTTGGTGCGGTGGGGGTGCAAGCTCATCGCCGACAAGCCCGAGGCGGCCGAGGTGAAGGCGACCTGCGCCGAGTAGGGGCTCGAGCGGCGGACAGCCATGGGCGACTTGTGGTGTCGATCGCAGGGCGCCGGCGAACCTCACGGTCGCCGGTACGTGACGACGGCCTCCACATAGCCAAAGCCCAAGGTCGCGCGGTTGACGTGGTTGACGCCGGTGCCCACCACGGCGACGGCGAGCTCGCGCCGCGCGCCTGCGAACAGCGTGGACAGCCGCGTCGGGTCGGTCAGCGTCCACTGCAGGCGCTGCGGCGCGGTCGTCGGCGCCGACGTGGTCGAGCCCACGGGTAGGAACGAGCCTCGTTCCCACGCGTACAGCGCCGCGCCCGTGGTGGGCGCCGCAGCGACGGTTCGATCCGCTCCGTTGCCGCCGGCCCACCACGCCACGTCGACTCGAGAGACCGCCACGTTCGCTTCGGCGCCCGAGGCCGCGAACGAGAAGTGCGCCGCGGCCGCTGGTTGGTACGGATCGAGCGCGTCACTTTCCCAGGTCTGGCTGGTCGCCGTGCCAACCGATCCGCCGGACAACACCAGCGTGTTGCGGTTCTCCGCGAAGACCAGCGCCGCCCCCGAGCGGCCGGACGGCGACCCGTCAAACTCGGGGTCGACGACGGGCACGGGAGTCCAATTGGTCCCGTCCCATTCCCAAAAGTCACCGTACCGCGGGGCGAAGTAGTCCAGGCCTCCGAACAGCACGACCCGCTGGCGTGCCCGGTCGTACGCCATGGCGCCCAGCGCACGCGGTGGTGGCCCGCTCGCCGGCGTGCGGTCTGCCCACGTCGTCCCGTTCCATTCCCAGGTGTCGCCGAGCGGGGTGCTGTCGTCGAACCCGCCAAACACCACCACCCGCTGCCGTGCCGCGTCGTAGGCGATCGACATGCGGTCGCGCGGCGGCGGGGACGTCGCCGGCAGGGCGCGTGTCCAGGCTGCGCCGTTCCACAGCCAGGTCTGGGCGAGCGAGACGGAGGTCGGCGTCTGACCGCCAAACAACACGGTCCGGTTGCGCGCTTCGTCGAAGGCCAGCCCGGCGTAGCCAGCGGCCGGAGGGTTGCCCGAAGCGGGCGTGCGGTTGGTCCAGATGCCTCCGTCCCATTCCCAGGTCTGGTTGACCTGCGTGCCCACGGTGGGCCCGGCGAACAACACCGCGCGGTCGCGCGTGCGATCCCACGACAGCGCGGGGGAGTACTGCGCGGTAGGCGCCGTCACGGAGCGCACGACCCAGCTCGCACCGGTCCATTCCCACGTGTCCGACAGGGGACTGGTGGTCGCCCACGAGAAGCCCCCGTAGAGCATGGTGCGGTTCCGAGTCGTGTCGAACACCCCGACCGCCTCGTCGCGAGCCGGGGGATCGACGCCAGCGGGCGTGCGGTTGACCCAGCCGCCCGCGACGCTGAACTCGTACGTCCGCGAAGGCGTGCCGGCGAAGGCGTAGTCGGCGGACAACATGACGATCCGCCCGCGCGCGGAATCGAAGGTGGCCGACTCGCCAGCGCTCGGCTTCACCGCGCCCGTGATGTCGACCACCGTGGTGCCGTTCCACGCCAGCACGTCGCCTCCTCCTTCCAGGACGAACAGGGAACGCGTGCCGTCGAACAGCCCCGACACGTTCAAGTCGCCGGTCCACAGCGCCGCACCGGGCCGTCGGGTCCAGGTGGTGTTGTTCCATTCCCAGAAGTCGGACGACGCGCCGCTGGCAGGGTACCCGCCGAAGAGCAAGGCCAGACCCGACACCGAGTTGAAGGCGAAGCCGCAGCGCCCGCCGCGCGCCGGTGGCCCGCCAGTGCTGCGCCGACGCCAGCTGGCGCCATTCCATTCCCACAGCTCGCCGACCACCCCCAGTAGGTCCGTCGTGAAGAGCAGCACGCGCTGGCGCAACGAGTCGTACGTCATGCAGCCGCCGCCTGCGAACGGGTTCCCGTCTCCCTCGGGATCGACCGGGGTCGCCAGCGCCCACGACGCTCCGTCCCATTCCCAGGTCTGCCCAGGCAGACCCGAGTTGACCGGCGAGCCAAACAGCACCACTCGTGAACGCACCGCATCGAACGCGGCCGCGGCGGGCTCCAAGGCACTCGGATTGCCATCACCCTCGGGGTCGAGCGGTGTGCGCCGCAGCCACGACACGCCGTTCCATTCGGCCAGGTCGGACAGCCAATTCCCCGTCGCGTTCGCTTGGCCGCCGAACACCAACGAGACGCGCCGGCGTGAGTCGTAGACCGTCGTATGCAGCCTGCGCGGCGTCGGGTTGGTGTCCACGTCGATCAACGTCCAGCTGCGGTTCGCCGAAGCCTGCTGCGCCACGCCGGCGTCGACGAGGGCGAGCACCGCGTACTGGGTAGTCTCCACCGCGTCACGCTGCGACAGCGACGTCGAGAACCAGCCGCGCGCTTCGACGGTGTGTGGGTTCTCGAAGGTGCTGCCGCGAACCTTCCCACCCAGCGTGGCGCGCCACACCACGTTCTTCACGTCGACCGCGGGGCTCTGGTTGCCGGCCGCGTCCACGGCCGACAGGTACACCACGGCGCGGTCGGCGGTGCCTGTGTCGGCGACGAAGGCTCCTGCGCTCGAAACGACGGCGCGGCCCAGCTCGGCGGCGCCGGACAGCTGCGCCTGATCGATCACCCGAACGATCGCGCCTGGTTCGGCAGCCCCGCTGGGCCCCACCACACTGAAGTCTCGATTCCCGACGCCGGTGCCCCACGGGTTGCGCAGGTACACCGCGCCGCCGTCCGCCGCGGTGTTGACGGGTGCCGGCGCGACGGTGTCGACGACGAAGGCCGACCCCACCACGAGCACGGCGGCGTTGTTCACGGCGTCGACCGCTGCGATCTCGATCGAGCGCGCGCCCTGCCCGTGTGCGCCCCCGTCGAGCACGTGTTGGTAGACGAACGCGGTCGCGCTCCCGGCGGTGCGCACGAAGGTCAGGGCCCCAGGCGCGGGCGTGGTGACCACCGGGAGCGCCGCAGCGACCTCGGTCAGCGCGAAGTTGAGGCGAACGGTGCCCCCTGCGCCCAGCCGCGTGACGGCCGCCAGCGGAGACGCAGCCGGCGCGATCAGCGAGACGCTGGTGGTGCCGGGCAGCAGCGCGGGCGGCGTGTAGTCGAAGGCGATCGGCTTCGCGACCGAGCGCGTGTTGCCGGCGGAGTCCGTTCCCGTCACCAGCACCCCACCCGGCCCTTCAGCCTCGGCTCCGGAGATTGCCAGCGAACAGAAGCAGCGCCACAGGCCGGCGCCACGCACGCAGCTGGACAGCGCGCAGCCCGGCAGCGCGGCCCCATTCACCCGCACCTCGGTCGACACGGCCGTGTCGTCGATCGCGAACCGCACGCCCAGCTGCGAGAAGCCGGGCTGCTGGCTGAAGGTGGCCGCCGGCACCCACACGCCCGCATCGGCCTCACGAACCGTCTCGAGCTGCGTCACCGCGGGCGACTCACCGTCGACGACGTAGGCCAGCAGCGCCGGGGTCGGCGACGCGGCGTTCCCCACCAAATCCACCAGCGCTTCCGCGGCGACGCCATACGCGCAGCCGTTGGTGCCGGTGGGTGCGGCGAGCGCGAAGTCGAGCAGCCCGGCCACGTTCGACGTCAGCGCCAGGGGCTGCGCTGCGCCCGCGCAGGCCTGAGGCCGCGCCACGACCGTGGCGTCGTCTCGCACGGGCTCATCGACGACGAGCCGGACCGCCAGCGCTTCCGCGGGGCGAACGTCGATCGCGCCGCCGTCGGTGCTGGCCCGCGGAGACACCATGCGCATGGATCTCACCTGCGGCGGTGAGAAGTCGAAGCGCACCGCCGCCTCGTTCGCGGCGGAGTTGCCGGCATGATCGCGGGCGCTGACTCGCACCACCGCTGCTCCGGGCGCGTCCGTCGGACTCACGTCACGCTCGCACCAGCACCCCAGCGTGCCACCGTCCGCCACACAGCTGCTCAGTCCACACCCCGGCAGCGCTTCACCGTTGAGCCACGCGCTCACCTCCGCCGCGCCAACGTCCACGTCGAAGCCAACGCCCATGCGCCGGAACCCGGCCTGTCGGCTGAAGGCGTCAGCCGGCACCCAGCTGCCCGGTGCAGCCTCCCGCGAAATCCGCAAGCCCGTCAGCCGCGGCGGCGCGCCGTCCACGTCGTACACAAAGTCCGCCAGCCGCGCTTCACCCGCCACGTTCCCCGCGAGATCCACCAGTCCGGCGACGACGAACTGGTAGCTGCAGCCCGACGTACCCGAGGGAGCGCGGCGATCGAAGCCGAGCAGCCCGTCCCGGTTGGCGGACGGCTCGAACACCACGGGAGCGCCAGCGCAGGTGGTCGGCCGGCCTTCCAGCGCGGCGCCGTCGACGACGGGCTCGGTCAGCGCCACCCGCACGCTCACGTTCTCGTCCAGCCGCACGGACAGCGTGCCCGCGTCGCTCGCGCTGCGCGGACCGACCAGCGCGAAGCCCGTCACTGCGGGCGGGGTGAAGTCGAACCGCAGCGAGCCGGCGGTGATGTTGGGCGCCTCGTTTCCGCTCAGATCCAGCAGGTCCACGAGCACCGTGACGGGGCCCTCTTCAGCCGAATCATCAGCGGTCACGTCGTACGTGAACTGCCCGTCGCGCTCGGCCACCAGCTGAGCCGTGCGCGTCGTCCCGGCCTGCACCAGGCGCGGCTGGGGTGGCAGCGCCAAACGCTCGCTCGGCGTCAACGACAGGCTGGTGGTGGCGCCTCGCCGCAGGATCGTCGCCCCAAGCTGCGCCGCACGCAGGAACGGCGCGTCGAGATCGCCGGTGGTGCGATCGACACACACGCCCAAACGCGGCACACAGCTGAGCTTCCCAGGACACATCAACCCGTCGGAGCAACGCACGACCGTCGTCGCGGGGACTGCAGTGTCGAACTGACAGCCGACCAGCCAGAAGACGCACAGCAACGAGCCGCGAAGTGGATTCATGAGGGCAGCGCCGAGCGTACGGCCGGGTCACGCGCCTCCGCCACAGGCGAACCTGACGTGTGGACGCAGCGGTGGAGGTGTCCGCCGCATGAGCGCACAGTGAAGTCCGCCTGGCAGGTGGCGCCCGGGGCCGAGGCGAGCGCTCGGGGTGTGCCGGCGGCAGCGCGGCTCCCGGAACGATCGAGCCTCGCGGACTCGTCCTCCGAGGCTTCGGCCGTCTGAAACGCCCGCGCCGCGACGCGGCCTGGGTTCGCCTACAGAAAGCTGAAGGGGCGCACCGTCCAGCCTCCGCGGGACCACTCCACGTGCGCGCTCGGCGCGTCTTCGGGCTCGAGCGCCTCGACGGTGGCGCCAGCCCCGCGAACGCTGCCGTCGGGGTCGAAGGCGACGGTGAGCGCGCAGGTGCGCCGCACCCCGTCCACCAGGGCGTGCACCGTCGCGCCGTGGACGACGCCCTCGACGAGCGCCGCGCGCTCGAGCGTTTCCTTTCCGAACCGCACCTCCACCGCCGTGGCCGTGGGGAACGCCGCCTTCGCCGCCGCCGTGCCGAGCGCCGTCACTTCCTGGCGCAGCAGCGCTTCGCCCTTGCCGTCGAGAAGGTGCGGGAGGAGCCGCTTCGTCACCGTCCAGCGCCCGTCCGCGAAGTCAGCGACGGCGCGATCCGTCCCCGACACCGAAGGCCGCTCGAGCTCGAGCCTGAAGCGCATCGCCGGTCCTTCCCCCTGCAGCGTCGCGCGGCCCAGCGTCGTCACCCCGTCTTCGCGGCGCTCGAAGGTCCGACTCCAGGTGCCGCCGTCGGCGTACGCCCGCCCTTCGAGTGACGAGCTGATGTCAGACGCGCCCAGCCGAGCCAGGCCTTCCTTGGCGAGGACGTCGAAGCGCGCGTTCACGCGGACCGAGTCCTGCGCCAGACGCAGCGCCTGCCAGGTCCGGGCGCCGACGACGCCGTCCGCGGAGAGCGCCAGGCTCGCTTGGAAGCGCTCCACCGCGCGCGCCGTCGCCGGACCAAACCGCCCGTCGACGGGGCCCGCATCGGTGCCGAGTCGAGCGAGCGCGGTCTGCACCTCGCGTACGGACGCGCCGGTGGAGCCAAGGCGAAGGACAGTCATGACGGAAGACCCCGAGGGCACGGCGCGGTGAGGGCGACGAGCGGGTTGTCGCGTGGCCGATGCGCGCGGCTCAGCCGAGAATTGCGCCTGACGTTGCCGGTGTCCCTTCACTGGCCGCGGACGCTCTCGCGCGCCGAGAGAAGGCGTTACGGGCGGGCCGTCTCCAGCGCGGCGCCGAGCGCTCGCGGCACGGCCGGCCGCCGCGCGTGGCTCAGGAAGGCCTCGAGCCCAGCCGTCGCTTCGCGCACCGCGGCAGCCCGCTGCGGGAGCGCCGACGCGGAGCGCACGCCGCCCACGTCCTGTACGACCCAGCTCTCGAGCAGCTCTGCATACGCCGTCGGCTGGTAGCCGCTGAAGGTGAGCAGCTCGGCGGTCGTGCGCTCGGCAGCGAGCGCCTGGGCTGGCTCCGAGGCCTCGTCTGCTTCGTCGAGCAGCGGCTTGATCAGCGTTTCGACGGCCTCCGCGCTCGCGGCGCCAGCGTCGAAGCTGCCGAAGGCCCCATGGAGTTTGTTGGGCGAGCCGCTCAGCGCCCGCAGGGTCGCCGCCTGAAAGGCAGCAGCGCTCTGAGCGTGCAGACACAACGTGCTCTTGCGTCGCAGCCAGCGCTCCAGTGGCTCGCGCTCGGCCACCCGCGCGATACCGTGGGCCAGCAGCCCAGCCAGCTGCGACTCGTCGCGCACCGTGGCAAGCGCTCCGGTGGACACGCCGACGAAGCCTCCGCCCGCAGGGAACACGAAGGGGCGCTCGTCGATGAGGACGACGAAGGTCCACGGCAGCGTGGGCCTGCTCGACGCGAGCGCCACCGCCTTGCCGACCAGGTTCAGCTCTCGCAGCAGCTGCGTGCGCGGGCACGACGCGCAGTCCTCTGCGTCCACCAAGAAGCCGCGGCCTTGGCTTGCCCGCTCGAGCAACGACAACGCGCCCAACACGCGCTCGTCTTCGAAGGAGACGAGCGCGTCCGCTTCGGCGCGGCAGCGCCGGTTCATCGCTTCAAACCGCTCCGCCGTTTGGCGGCTGTCGCGGGCGAGCGACGCGGCGGCCGTGTTCGGAGACTCTCCGCCGCGACGGACCGCGGCGATCACCTTGCAGCCGGCGGCCGCGGCGAGCACCCCGACCGCGAGCACCGCGCCGAGGCGCCCAAGCCTCACTTCACGGCCGCGGCCACCACGCCGTCCGTCGCCGGCGCCTTGAGCCCGTGGAGGAACGCCCCGTGCTCGGCCAGCGCTTCGTCGATGACCTTCTGCCGGTCCGCGTTGCTCGGGTGCGCGCGGTAGCCGCCGCTGTCCGGCAGCTTGCCGATGAGCTTCTTGAACTCCTTCGGGTCGTAGCCCGAGAAGATGAGCAGCTCGGCCGCCGTCTTGTCGGCTTCCTTCTCGCGGTCGCCGCCCAAGCCGACGTTGTTGATCTCATCGACGATGGGCTCGACGAGCGCCGCGACCAGGTCCGCGGTGAGCTGCTCGGGGTCGAAGCGCGGCGCGCCCAACACCCGCAGGAAGTGGTTGAGCGACGCGCCACCCAAGGCCCGGCTCGCCGCCGCCGCGCCCTTGCCGGCGAGCTTGGCGTTGACGCAGACCTCCTTCTTCGTCTTCTGGTACACGGTGATGGCGTGGCGGTGCACGACGTGGCCAATCTCGTGGGCCAGCACGCCGGCCAGCTGCGCTTCGTTCTCCACGGTCTTGAGCAGCCCCGTCGTCACCATGACGTAGCCGCCGGGCGCCGAGAACGCGTTCACCGCCGGGTCGTCGATGACGACGAACTTCCAGTCGATGTACGGGCGCGCGGAGTTGATGGCGAGGCTCTTGCCCAGCTTGTTCACGTACGCGTGCAGGTCCGTCTTCGCGCCCGCGGGCGCGGCGGGCTTCTTGTCTTTCCACTGTGCGGGGTCCGGCTTGCCGGCGGGCAGCTCCGTCGACGGCTCGATGAAGACGCCCTTCGTCTTCGCGGCCATGCCCAGCGCCACCGCACCGCCAATGGACAGCTCCTCTTCCCAAGCGACGGTGCGCTCCGCGGACGCCTGGCACTCCCGGTTGGCGTTCTCGGTGTCGCGGGCGGCCTGCGCGCCGTCGCGTGCGAGCGCCTTGCCCGCGTTGACGGGGTTGTCGCCCCGGCGCATCGAGTTGATGAACTGGCAGCTCCCCGCCGTGAGCAGCACCGACAGCGAGACGACGAGCGCCCTCACTTGGCACCGCCCGTCTGCTTGGCGTTGAACTCGCGGGCCTGGTCGAAGGACACCGTCGCGGCCACGCCTTCGGCCGTCATCAGTCCCTTGGCGAGCACTTCCATGTTGGGCTTGCTGCCCGAGTACGTCAGCGCCGCGCCAGACAGCGCCTTGGTCGCCGCGCCGGACGACGCGAACGCCTGCGCGTCGATCGGCTTGCCGTCGTCCTTGGCCAGGTACTCGGCGTCGGGCTTCTTGGGCGAGAGGTTCTGCTGGAGCGTGAAGCCCTTCACCTTGCCGTTGTCCACGGCGTGAAACTGCTTCTGCTTTTCGTCGGCGCCGTTCCAGGTGACCTCGTCACCGGGCTGCAGCACGCCCACCGTCTTGCCCTTCGCGGCGTCGGCCTTGTCGAAGACCTTCGCGTCCTTCGTCTTGATGTACAGCTTGCCGCCCTTCGCCACTGCCAGCGCCGAGCCCGAGGCCAGCACCGCGAGCGCGACGAGCACCCGCTTCACGTTGTGAGTCATGTGTCTCCTGTTTCTGGAAAGAAGCGCGCGCATTGAGGCACAACACCCTCACTTCTCCAAGTCGGACACGCCGTCCCAGTCGGCGGGCGGCGGGCTCTGGAGGAACGCCACGCAGCGCTCCACCAGGTGCAGGCTGGGACCGTCGTCGGCCTGAAGCTCGAGCGCCTTGACGAGCACGTCCTTCGCTTCGGCGAAGCGCCGCACGCGGTAGAGGGCCAGCGCGTCGGCGTAGAGCTCGAGCACCTCGAGCCGCGCCGCGGGCACGGCGCCCTGCAGCCCCACCAGCTCGTAGATGCGGGAGGCCAGGTGTTTGCCCGCCACGCGCACGAGGTCCACTTCGCGCGCGACGATGGCGTCCTTGGCGGCCAGGTACGTGTTCTCGCCCATGAGAATGAGGGTGCCGTAGTGCTTGTTGGCGGCCTCGAGGCGCGCGGCCAGGTTCATGCCGTCGCCAATGGCGGTGTAGTCGAGCAGCTGCTCACTGCCGATGTTGCCGACGAGGAGCCTGTCCGTGTTGAGGCCCATGCGCGTGTACACGTCGGGCAGGCCTTCCTTCTTGAGCTCGTCGCGCAGCGTCGCCACCGCCGCCTGCGCCTGGAGCGCCGCTCGGCAGGCTCGCAGCGCGTGGTCCTCGTGCCGAACCGGCGCGCCGAACAGCGCCACCACCGCGTCGCCGATGTACTTGTCGATGCAGGCGCCTTCTTTCGTCAGCGTAGGCGTCACGGTGGACAGGTAGCGGTTGAGCAGCCGCATGAGGCCCTTGGGCTCGCTGCGGAAGCGCTCGCTGAAGCTCGAGAAGCCGCGGATGTCGCTGAAGAACGCGGTGACCTCCATCTCCTCGCCGTCGAGCTTGGGCAGCTCGTCGCCTTCCACCATGCGCTCGACGAGGCCCGTCTCCATGTACGCCTGGAACATCTCCTTCATGCGCTCGCGCTCCTTGCCGGCGAAGAGCCGCTCCCAGGCCGTCGCCAACACCGAGGCGATGGTGCCGGCGAACGACGGCAGGGCCGACAGCACGTGCACCTTGGTGAGCGCCAGCACGCTGCCCGTCACCAGGAAGAAGCCCGCCCACAACAGCACCGGCCAGCCAATGTCGACGAAGACGTTGCGCACGACGAGCACGAGGGCCACCGAGAACAGACACACCAGGAAGGTGAAGAGGAGCGACACCCAGAACGGCGCGTCGGTGATGAACTGGCCGTGCACCAGGTTGTCGAAGACGGCCAGCTGCTTGGCCACGCCGGGGACGGACGACTCGAGCGGCGTCGCCTTGCTGTCGCCGGTGCCCGTCGCGTACGCGCCGACGAAGACGTACTTGCCCTTGAAGACGTCGCAGCCTTCTTTGCGCTCGCGCAGCTTGAGCACGTTGACGAGGGAGATGGAGCGGTAGCGCTCCTTGAGCGTTCCGCCGTAGTCGATCCACGCCGAGCCGTCCCGGTCGATGCCCAGCGTGCGCTTGCCCAGCGTCAGCTTGCCCGGCTCGAGCACCAGCGACTCGGCGCCCAGCACGTCGGCCGCCGCGGCGACGGGCAGCGTCACGTAGGTGTTCGTGCCGTCGGTGTACGCAAAGCGCGTCTTTCGCAGCTTGCCGTCTTCGTCCTCTTCGCTGATGACGAGGCCCAGGCCCGCTGACGCCGCGCCGATGGCGCCGACCGGAGGGCTGGGGTGTTTGGGCTGCTTCTGGCCCGTCTTCTGACCGGCGAGGTCCACCACGTCTTCTCCTTCGATCGCCGGCGCCTCGAGCCCGCCGCGGAACTCCACGGGGAACACCATGCGCTGCGTCGCCGCGAGGAGCGCCTGCGCGGCGGCTTCGGCGTTCGCGGTACCGGCGTCGACCGCAGCTGGAACTCCTTCTTCAGGAAACTCTTCGCTCGGGAACTCCTCCTCTGCGCCGGGAGCCGCGGGCGCGGCGGGTGACGGAGCGGGCGTGAGCGGAGGCAGCGGCCCCAGGTGATTGACCGGCGCGTCCACCTTCGGCAACGGCAGCGCCGCCGCGGACAGGTTGACGCCCAAGTAGAACGGGAGCTTCCGGTCGGTGATGGCCTGCGCGAGCGCCAAGTCGCCAGACCCGTCGCCCTTCGGGTCATCCATGAACGCGTCGAAGAGCACCAGCTTCGCGCCGCAGGAGTGCACGTAGTCGAAGGCGTCGGCGTAGATGCGGCGGTCGTACGGCCAGGTGCCGTACTCCATGCGGAAGCCCGGGCTCTGCGCGACGTCGGTGAACGTCTTGTCGTCGATGGCCACCACCAACACGTCGTCGCTGCGCTTCACCTTGCCCCAGGGGAACCAGTCCTTCCCGGTGAACTTCTTGATGCCGTCGTCGTAGGCGGCGCGCTCGTCGTCGCTGATTTCGAGCCAGTCGAAGTGCCACCACACGGCGCCCAGCGTCGTGGCGAAGGAAGCCAACGCCAGCATGACGAGCCAATTGCGCCGAGCGCGGAGGACGATGATTTCCAGGGCGTGCTTCACGGTGGCGTGGCTTCGTAGCCCGACCCGCCGCACGCGGCGCGCGCAAAGCTGTCCGGTTTTGGGAACAATGGCCGCCTCATGTCTCGGACCTGGCTCTTCGTCGTCTGCGCCGCGTGCCTCAGCTGCGCGCCCGCGCTCACCGTGCGCCGGACCGTCGCGGGGCGCTTCTCGGTCCTCTTGCCCTCGCGCGTGGCCACGCCGGTCTACGGCGAAGCCACCACCGGCGCCGTCGTCGCCCGCGCGGTGGAGCAGGCCTTCGTGTCCGCCGGCCCACCGTTCCTCGAGTGGGTCGCCACCTGCACCGACCTGCGCCCCTGCGGCCCCGTGGACGTCAGCGTGCGGCTCGGTGTGCTCGCCGCGCCGCTGTCGAGCGAGCCGCCGACGGAGACGGGCCAGACGTACGCCACGCAGGCGCTCACCGTCCGCGTCGAGGTGCTGCACACCCACTCCGGCCGCATCACCGCGCTGCACGAGTACGAAGACAAAGAGCGGGGCGACCTGGCCGTCAGCGCCGCGCCGCAGCTCCTCGAGCGCGTCGCCGCTCGCATCGCCCACCGCGTCGTGCGCGACCTCCAGCCGGACACCGTCTACGAGCGATTGCCGTTGGCGTCGTCGGACGCACTGCGCGCTGGGAACACCTTGGCCATGGCCGGACAGCTCGACGAGGCGAAGGCCGCGTTCGAAGCACTGCTGGCCATGCGCGAAGACGCCGCAGTCCTGCACAACTTCGGCGTGGTGCTCGAGGTCCAGGGCGCCGTCGACGCGGCGAAGGTTAGCTACCAGCGGGCCGTGGCCCTCGCGCCGTCCGAGCCGCTGTACCGAGAGGCGCTGGACGCGCTGCTCCTGCGCGCCGAAGACCGCGGCCGAGCCGTGGCGCCAGCCGCGCCAGCGCCGCCGAACTGAACGTCACTCGCGTCGCCGGTACGCCAGCCCGTCGTCGGGCGTTGTCCGCGCCGCGTGACGGAGCGCCCCGAGACTCGTGGGGGCATCGTCCTCGCGCGGCTCGAAAGCTCAGCACTCGGACACCCGGCGAGCTGGGTGGCGAGAAAGCCTCACGTCGCCGGCACATCGGGCGTTGTCCGCGCCGCGTGAAAGAGCGCCCCGAGACTGGTGCGGAGGTCTTCGTCGCGCGGCTCGAAGCTCGGAGCTCGGCCACCCGGCGGGCAGGGGTTTGAGAAATGCACTCCCGTCGTCGGAACGCCGAACTCCGGGACAGCGGCTACGCCCGAGGAGGGACGAGCCGGCGCAGCACCGCCACACACGCGTCGGCGCCCTGCGCGAGCTGGCCGTCCGCCCACACCGCCGGGGCCGTGCCGCCGCCGCGCGCGGTGAGGTCCGCCAGCACCTCGGGGTAAATGACATTGCGAAAGCGCACCTGCGCCTCGAGCCCGTGCTCGACGACGAAGCGGCGCACCACGGCACTGCCAGAGTCGCTGATGGCGTGGAACAGCTCGACGAGGGCGGGTTCGCTCATGGCTTGCCTGAGGGAGTGCTTCTACGGCCGCAGCTCGAGCAGCTGCACCTTCTCGCCGCCGGTCGCCACCCGCAGCCCCAACAGCTCCGCGCGCACCAGCGGTCCTGCGCCCCAGTCTTCGACGCCGCCGCCGGTGGACAGCTTCTCGCCGTGCGCTTCGACGGCCACCTTGGCCACCTTCTTGAGCTTCTTGTCCACCTCACCCTTGCCGACCTTGAAGGCCACCCGCGCGGAGATGCCGAGGCGGTTCTTCTGTTCGAACTCCTTGGCCTCGGCCATGGTCTTGATTGGCAGGCTGAAGGTGACCGGCGGCGCCAGCCAGTGGTTGGGCGCCACGTCCGCGCCTTCGTACGCGCCCGAGGGCGGCACGCCGGCCTTCGCGTCGGTCCACGCCACGGCGATGCGCTGGCGGGTGGTGACGTCTTGGCAGTCGATGGTGCCGATGACCTCGACGGTGAAGGTGCCCTTCGCGGCGTCGTACGGCTTGAGGGACACCTGCGGCAGCCGCAGCTTCACCAAGAAGCTCTTGGCCTTCAGCTCGTCGACGATGAGCGGGCGCCGCTGGGCGTTGAGCTTCTTCTCTTCGGGCGTGGCCCCCGGCGCGTCTCCGGGGAAGAGCGCCCAGAAGCCGTCCGGACAGGGCCCGTCGCCGTTGATGACCACCGCCGAAAGCTCGTCGTAGGGCGGCTCCAGGCGCACCGTCGGCGTGGGCAGCGGCGCGAGGTCTTCCTTTTCCTTCTCGGCGCGGACCTTGTCTTCCTTCTTCTTCTGCAGCGCTTCGAGCTGTTGCTTGGTGCGGTTGGCGGACTTCTCCGGGCAGCCGGACAGCACGGCCAGCAGCAGCGGGAGCACGGCGCGCAGGCGGATCATGAGGGCCGCCTTATGGCAGATGCGCGGGGCCTCACTCCAGGCTGTGACGCTCGGCAGCGAGGACCTCCCGAGGCCTGCTATGCGCACGCGAGCTTTTCTGCGCTCGAAGCCAAGGAGACTGCACACGATGAAACCGCTCTTGCTGGTCCACGGCGGCGCCGGTGACTGCTGGCCCGAAGACGAAGGCGGCGCGAAGGCGCAGGCCGGCTGTCTGGCGGCGGCACAGGCTGGGCTCGCGCTGCTGCGCCGTGGGAAGAGCGCGCTCGACGCCGTGGCCGCGGCGGTGCAGGTCCTCGAGAACGACCCGCGCTTCAACGCCGGCTTCGGCTCGGCGCTGACGAGCGAGGGCACCGTGGAAATGGACGCGTCCATCATGGACGGCTCGAACCTCGACGCGGGCGCCGTCACCGGCGTTCGGCACTTCGCCAACCCCATACAGCTGGCCCGCGCGGTCATGGAGCGAACGCCGCACGTCTTCCTGGCTGGAGCGGGGGCGGAGGCGCTGGCGACTGAAGCCGGCCTGCCTCGCGTCGACAACCACGCCCTCATCACGCCCCGCGCGCTGGCCCATCACCAGGCAGGCAAGACACCCGCACACGGCACCGTCGGGGCCGTCGCCGTCGACGAGCGCGGGCACGTAGCGGCGGCGACATCGACTGGCGGCACGAGCGGGAAGCGGCCGGGGCGCATCGGCGACTCGCCGTTGATTGGCGCAGGCACCTACGCTGACGACCTTGCGGGCGCGTCCTCGTGTACCGGCCTGGGCGAAGCCATCATTCGCGTCACCCTGGCCCGGCACGCGGTGGACCTCGCGCGCGGCGCCCCGTCGGCGCAGGCGGCGGCGTGGCAGGCGCTGGCGAGCCTCAAACGTGGCCGCGGGACCGGCGGGCTCATTCTCGTAACGCCGACGGGCGCTTGGGGGGTCGCGCATGACACCCCGTGCATGTCGCACGCGTGGGCCGACGGAGACGGTCAGTACGCGACGGGCTACGTTGTTCAAGATTTGCGTTGAGGTTGTCAAAAAGCGTGCATAGACAACCGTCGAAACACTGCCGTCTACTCTTCACACGAAAGCACCAGCCATGGCCTCCTTCGACAAGCTCTTCAGCGACTTGGTCGCGCAAGAAGTGAACGCGCAGCTCGCGCCCATCCTCTCGCAGCTGCAGCAGCAGTCGGAGGTCATCGCGCGGCTCGGCTCCGCGTTCGGCGCGCCGGTGCGCCGAGGTCCCGGTCGTCCGCCGAAGGCCTTGGGTGCGGTGAAGGTGAGCGCGCCGAAGGCGGCCAAGGCCGTCAAGGTGCGCTCGTCGGGCGGGCAGCGTGGCTGCGCCGTCATTGGCTGTCCGCGGCCGGCGCGGGCGAAGGGCTACTGCGCGGCGCACTACCAGAAGTACCGCAACCTCGAGAAGACCGGCCGCCTGCCGTCCGACTGGACGCCGGACGCCGCGCCGCAGAGCGCGAACGACGTCGTCCTGCCCCGTGGCCGCGCTGGCGCGAAGGCCCTCGCCGAGGCGAAGAAGGGCAAGAAGAAGTAGTCGGAAAAGAGCAGCCTTGGGGCAGTCACCTCGACCGCTCGGCGCCCTGCGCAACGCAGGCGTCGGGCGGGTTCTTTTTGTGGGCGGGGCAGGCCGGTTGCTGGCGGCGCCGGCGCCCGCTGCCTGCTAAGCCGCCTCGCCCATGAACCAGCGCGAGCTCGAGAGCAGCATCCACGTCGACTTGAGCAAGACGGAGACGTACGGCGGGTACTTGGCGCTGAGCCAGCTGCTCTCGGCGCAGCTGCCGCGCTCGAACCAGCACGACGAGATGTTGTTCATCATTCAGCACCAGACCAGCGAGCTGTGGATGAAGCTCATGTTGCACGAGCTGGACGCGGCGCTGGCGCTGGTGAAGCGAGACACGCTGGAGCCGTGCTTCAAGATCTTCGCGCGCGTGGCCCACATTCAGCGCATGTTGTTCGAACAGTGGGCGGTGCTCGAGACGATGACGCCCAGCGAGTACCTGTCGTTTCGCGACGCGCTCGGCCGCTCGAGCGGCTTCCAGAGTTACCAGTACCGCGCCCTCGAGTTCATGCTGGGGAACAAGGACGCCAAGCTGCTCTTGCCGCACCGCGACGACAAGGACGTGCACGCCTGGCTCGAGCAGCGGCTGCACCAGCCGAGCCTGTACGACGAGTTCCTGCGCTTCCTCTCACGCAAGGGCTACGCGGTGCCGAAGGACCGGCTCGAGCGAGACTTCAGCCAGTCGTACGTGAAGAGCGACGCCGTCGTCGCCATCTTCCAACAGGTGTACCAGACGCCCGAGCAGCACTGGCCGGCGTATGAGATGGCCGAGAAGCTGGTGGACGTCGAAGAGCGCTTTCAGCTCTGGCGCTTCCGCCACATGAAGACGGTGCACCGCATCATCGGCCACAAGCAGGGCACCGGCGGCTCGTCCGGCGTCACGTTCCTCAAGCGCGCCCTCGAGCTGACGTTCTTCCCCGAGCTGTGGGACGTGCGCACCGAGCTCAAGCCGCAGCCCGTCACGTCTTGAGCCGTACCCGGTGCTCGTGCGCCTGCGCGGGCGCGGTGCCGGCCAACAGCCGGGCGATGTGTGGGCCCAGCACGTCGATCTCGGTCGACACGAAGCGCTCTGTCCCGAAGCGCGCGAGCTGAGCGGTCTGCGCCGCGAGCAGCCGGGCGTCTTGCCGGAAAATGTGTCGGGCGATGGGGCCGACGAAGAGCGCGACGAGCCAGCCGGGCAGCGGCAGCCGGAAGGACACGACCGAGAAGAGCTTGGTGCGCGTGGGCCCGACGGGCGTGAGGAACGTCGTGGTCACGACGTGCCAGCGCCCCAGCCGGTAGTCCACCTGCGCCACGCCGGGCATGACGAAGCGGTCCACGTGCTCGACGAGCCCGCCCTGCGGGGCGAGCAGCCGCCCCACCAACCCCCGCGGCACCGGCTCGCCGTGGAAGTGGGCTTCGCAGCTGTTCGCGTCTCGGCGCACGACGACGTCCAGCACGTGCTTCTTGTCTGGCCCTCGGAAGAGCCCCGCGTGGAGGAACGCGGTGTGCGGCACGTCGAGCGCGTTCTCGGCGACGGCGTGGACCGACGCTTCGGCTTCGAGCTCGGCGCGCACGTGGTGGTAGCCGGTTTCGCCCTGGTGCGGAAAGACGAAGGGCTCGCTGGTGATGGGCCCGGGCGCGTGGACCCAGACGAAGCCCTGGGCCTCACGCACCGACCAAGCCGTGGCGCAGCGACTGGCGGCGCCGGGCGCTTCGTCGACGAGCCCGGGCACGGCGACGCAGGCGCCGCCTTGGCCGAAGCGCCAGCCGTGGTACGCGCACTGGAGTTCACCCTGGCGGACCTGGCCGAGCGACAGCGGGACGTTGCGGTGGGGGCAGCGGTCCTCGAGCGCCACCGCCGCGCCGCCGGCCGCGCGGAAGAGCAC
>JALHOS010000091.1 GCA_022842905.1 Myxococcaceae bacterium
CGGCTGGCGTCGGCGTGGGCGCTGGGACCGGCGCAGGCGCGGGCGCGGGCGGCGGCGCCACGACCGGGGCTGGCTGCGGAGGCGCTGTAGGAGGCTGGACCTGCGCCAGCGGAGTCGGCGCCGCGGGTCCCGTGGGCCCCTGATCTTTCGTCGCCAGCCAAACCACCAGGCCGACCAGCACGATCAGCACCACGGCCAGCACCGAGACCACGCCGATGATGAGGCCCTTGTTCGCCGGCGGGCGGTACTGGGTGACCTCCGGTGACGTCAGCGTCGCGCGGTTGGAGGCGGCGTACGGGTTGACCGGCGGCGGGGGTGCCTGGGTGCGTTGCTTGGGCGAGCTTGCGCGCGAAGGCGCCGCGGGGGCGACCGGCTCGGGGTCAGGCACCATGGGCGCGACGGCCATGGAGTACCCGTTCGAAGGCCGCTCGTCGGCGCCCGGCAGATCCAACAACCCCTTCATGGGCACGTCGTCGACGACGGGCTCAGGCTTGGGCGGAGGCGGCTTGGACAGCGCGTCCATTTCGTCCTTCACCAGGCTCGCCAGCGCGCTCGCCGCCGACGGCCGCCACGCGCCGGTGCCCTCATTTTCGATCGGCGCGCCCACCGGCATGGGCACCTTGATCTCCGACTGAACGGTCTGCACCACGCCGCCCGCGGAGAAGGCCGACTGCACGGGGACGCTGACGACCGCCGCTGGCGCCGCCGCCGCGACGACGATCGGCTTGGCCGGCTTCGGCGCGAGCACACCGGCGAGCGGCTTGACTTCGCTCACTGGAATCCAGTCGGAGAAGCCTGCGCGCCAGCACAGCGAGTCCGGGCCGATCTCGCCGTTGTCCCAGTGCTCCTTCACCTTCTCGAGCGACAGCGGGCCGGTTTGCTTTTCGTTGATCGCGACGTACCAGTCGGTCAGGGGGACGTCCGACTTGTCCTTGTTGTCTCGGTCCTTCTCGCCGCGGTCCTTGTCCTTGTCGGACTTCTTCTCGCGGCCAGCGCCGTCCTTGTCGGCGGAGTCGTCGGCGAGCTTCTTGACGACCTCCGCTTCGATGATCCGCGTGCTCTGGCGATCGTCGTCGTCTCCGCTGGAGCTGAGCGCGGGGTTGTTGCCCGTGCGGAGGACCTGGTCGAACACCGCGCCGATCTCGTCTTCGTCGGCGCCGAAGAAGCTCTCGCCGGGCTTGGGCGCGCCGTCGTCCGAAGGCTTGGCGATCTGCGTCTTGCCGTCCCCCGACGCGCCGTTGCTGCGGTAGGCGGGCAGCGCCTGCGTCGCGCTGGAACGGAGGGGGTCTTCGCCTGCGGCGGTCGGCACTTCCGAGGTGGGGCTCGGCCCTCCCTGCTGGGCCGGCATCGCCGCTTCCGTCGAAGGACCCGCGCCATCGGCCGCCCGCGCCAGCGGGTTGCTCATGACCTGCGTCGCCTGGCCTTCTTCCCCGTCGCCCAGCCCCATGCTCGGCCCGGGAACGGCGTCCTCGACGGGTGGCGGAGCCTTCGCGCCCGCAGCGCTGGCCTGCTGCGCTTCGCTCTTCTTGACCAGAATGACGAACCCGCACTTGCGGCACCGGACCTTGACGCCCTTGGGCCCGACCTTGTCGTCATTGATCATGTACTGCGCGCGGCAGCTCTCACAGACGAAGCGCATGAAGGTTCCCGTTGGGGGCGTAAAAGCCCGAAAACTTTAGGTTTGCACAAACACTGGGTCAAGGAACCAACGCCAGCGAACGGCGCCAGGTTCCCACAGTCCTTCGACGAGCGTCATCGGCTTGGTTGGGACGCCGCTCCTACTTTCGCGCCTGAATCTCGACCGACGTGCCCACCGCCACGCGCAGCTTGTGGAGATCGTCGCTCAGGGCGAACACCATGAGGTCCCGCATCTTGGAGCGCGACGGCACGCGGAACGTGCTGCCGGACTCGGCCAGCACCATGCGCTTGACCGGCTCGAGCTCGCCGGCGACGAAGGCCCCGGTACGGGTCGCCGAAAGCTCGGCGCCTTCGAGGTAGTTGCGCAGATCGTTGGGGGTCGCCGCCTTCACGTATTCCCGCACCACGCGTGAGAGCGCCGCCTTGGCCGCCTCGGGCAGGTTGCGCTCGAGCAGCTTGCGCTCGACGTCCAGGGCGCGCAGGTCCGCCGTGAAGCGGAAGCGCTCGACGAACAAGCTCACCGCCGCCTGCACGATCGCCTCGATGCGCTCGGCGGACAGTCGGTTGGCGAGCGCCAGCTCCGGCCGCAGGAACGCCATGGCGCGGCCGAGCAGGTAGTAGACCTCTCGCTGACCGGTCTCCGCGAAGAACTTCCCGCCCACCCGCAGCGCGATCGGATCCGTGGGCAACACCTCCACGCCGATCATCGGGTCCGGCGCGGGCTCCGCCGTGCGCTTGGCCAGCCGATCACGGGTGACGACCAGGAACGGGCTGAACAGCGACACCTGCTCCATGCCGAGCAGCCGCGACACGTAGCGGAAGTGGTGCAGCTGGTACTCCGGCGCCTGCTGCACGTCGATCAGGTGCCGCTTGGGGTTCACGTTGAACTTCGCGAAGTCCTCCTTGTACAGCACGCCGGCCTGCTCGAAGAGGATCCCCATCAGCTCGCTCAAGGGGCCGCGCACCTTGGGGTGGAACAGGTGCTCCTGCCACAGCCGGTCGGTCAGCTGGCGAGAAGCGACCTCGCGCTTCTTCGCGTAGGGCGTCAGCTTGGTGAGGATCTCCTTCTCGCCCGGGCCCGGCTCGCCGATGAGGCTGCCGACGACCTGCGCCGCGAGGAACGCCGAGTCGTAGCGCTTGAGTGAGCCCGCGAAGATCGTCGCCAGCGCCGAAGCCACCTTGCCGGGGTTCGACGTGGTGGGCAGCGCGCGGCGCCACGCGTCGACGGCGGCTTCTTCGTGGCCCTTCTGCGTCTGCGCGACCGACGCGTAGAGCTCCTGGATCTCCACGTTGTCCGGCTGGCCGGTGGCGACGACCTTGTAGACTTCGGCCGCGGCGTCCGGCGCCTTCATGACGTTCAGGTAGAGATCGCCCAGCGCCTTCCAGATCGCCATGCGCGCCGCGTGCGTCTCGTCAGTCTTGGGGAAGCGCCCCAGCATGCGCTTGTAGTTGTCGTCGAGCGACTTCCACTTCTTGTTCTTGCCCAGCAGCGCTTCGATCGCGCTGAACGCTTCGATGAAGCGCCAGTCCAGATCGAGCGCTTTGTTGAACGCGCCCACCGCGCGGTCGAGATCGCCCAGCTCGTCTCGGCAGATCTCCCCGAGCGCGAACCAGACCCGCTTGGACTTGGCGGTGTCCTTCTGCAGGTCCGCCGCGCCGAGCATCTTCTCGAGCATGTCGGCGGCCTTCGCGCCCTGCTTGGTCTCCCGGTACAGCATGTACAGGGCGTCCATGACGTCGAGGTCCGCGCGGACCTTGAACGCCTGCAGGTACGCTTCGATCGCGACGTAGTGATCGTTCGCCTTGGTGCGCGCGAGCTTGGCCAGCGCGACGCCGACTTCGTACTTCTGCTCCCCTTCGACGACCGCGAGCAGCCGCTGGCGAAAGTCGACCGCCCGGTCCCACTGCTGGGCGGTCTCGGTCAGCTGCACCATGGCCCGCAGCGCCGGCTCGTGGCCGGAGTCGATCGCCAGCGTCTTCTCGAACTGGTTCTCGGCGCGCTCGGCCTGCTTGAGCTTGAGGTGGTAGTCGCCCAGCGTGTAGTGGATCTCGGCGACCTCCAGGTCCGTCAGGTCCCCGCGGTGGTGGACGAGGATCGACTGGAGGACCTTGAGGCCTTCCTCGTACCGTTTGGCCTGCCCCAGCAGGTGCCCGTAGCCCTCGAGGACGGGCAGGTTCGTCGCGTCGAGCTGGTACGCGCGCTCGTACGCTTCGAGCGCCTTGTCGCGCTTGCCGAGCTTCTCGCAGACGTAGCCCAGCCGGTATGAGCGCGTGCACAGCTCCCGGCCGACCTCCGGCTGATCGTGATCGACGTACTCCTGCGTCAGCTGGGCGGTGACGATGTCGAGCATGCGCTCGCAGCCGTCCCAGTTCTCCTTCTGCAGGTAGATGTCGGCGAGCGGCTTGGCCGCGTCGATGAAGTGCTCGTCGAGCAGCAACGCCTCTTCGTAGAACTCGGCGGCGGTGTCCTTGTCTTCCTTCTGCTCGTAGTACTTGGCCACCTCGACGTGGGCCTTGGCTTTCTCCTTGGGGTCCTCGGTGCGGCGGGCTTCTTCGATCAGCGCCTTCTCGTACGCGCCGTCGTCCTTCTCGAGTTCGTAGATGCCCTTGAGCGCGCGGATCGCCGGCAGGTAGCCGGGGTCGATCTTCAGCGCCTCGAGGTACGACGCCTTGGCGTTCGCGGGGTCGATCAGCATGTCTTCGCTGATCTTCCCCATGCGGAAGTGGAGCTCGACGGCCTCGTTGGTCGGCCCGAGCACCTCGGCTTCCTTGCCGAGCATGTCGAGCGCGAAGGGCCAGTTCCCCGAGCGTTCGTACAGCGTGCCCAGCGCGTGGAGCGCCGGCCGGCAGCGCGGATCGAGCTCGAGCGCCTGGTGGTACGTGGTGACGGCGCGATCCACCGCCTCGAGCTGCTGGTGGAAGATGTCGCCCATCTCCACGAGCAGCTCGGCCTTCTCCACCGGATCGGTGACGAGCTGAATGTGCCGATCGACGACGCCGATCAGCTCGTCCCAGCGGCCCTGCGCCTTGCGCAGCCGCTCCAGCGTCTTGATCGCCTGCAGGTTCGACCCGTCGACGTTCAGCGCGGAGTCGATGCAGGCGTCGGCGTTGGCCAGGTTCTGGTACCGCTCTTCCCAGATCGCCGCGCTCTTGAAGAGCAGCTTGACCCGCTCGCGGTAGTCCTGCGTGAGCTCGAGCTCGCGCTCGTAGACGGCCAGCAGATCGCCGGGGCGATCGAGCTTGGTGTACAGCTTCTCGAGCGCGCCCAGCGCGTCTTGGTTCGCCGGGTCGAACTCGAGCGCCTGGCGGTAGCCCTGCACCGCCGCCTCGTCGTCCTCGAGATCGCGCTCGTACACCTGGGCGATGTCGACCTGCAGCTGCGCCCGCTCTTCCGGCGTGGGCGCGATGTCCCGCATGCGCAGCAGCGTCGACGCGACCGCCGTGAAGTCCTTGCGGCGGCGCTGCAGCGAGACCAGCGTGCCCAAGGTGGTCAGGTCGGGGTCCAGCGCGAGCGCCCGACCCAGCGCGTTCTCGGCTTCGTCCTGATCTTCGAGCTTCTCTTCGTAGATGCGGGCGATCTCCCGCAAGATCTCCTTGCGCGCTTCGATCGACGGCGCGGCCTCGAGCTTCTGCTCGAGCGCGACGACGTACTCCTTGTCCTTGCCGCGCCGCGAGAACATCTGCGACAGGCGGTCGAGGGCGAGCGTGTTGGTCGGATCGAACTCGAGGATCTTCCGCAGCGACTCTTCGGCGGCGGTCTCGTCGTCGAGTTTCTCGTCCTGCACGCGGGCCAGCGTCAGGTACATGCGCTCCGCGAGCGGACCGCGCGGAACCGAGTCGGCCACCTCTTCGTAGACCGCCGCCAGCTCGTCGTGGCTGCCGGTCTCGTCGGCCAGCCGCTCGACCTGCTCGCGCACGTAGTCGTCGCCCGGCTGGATCTGCAGCGCCCGGCAGTACTGGAGGAACGCCACGTCCTTCTGGCCGAGCTTGACCTCCTGGACGCGCCCCAGCTCGCGCAGCGTCTCCAGGCGCTCCTCTTCGGTGACGAGCTGCGGCACGAAGCGATCGAGCGCGTTGGCGTAGCTGCGCCAGTCGTTGGCCTTCGAATACAGCTCGAGCCCGAGTTCGAACGCCTCACGGTTGGCCGGCGCGATCTCGAGGATCTTCTCCACCACCGCCCCGGCGTTGTCCGGGCGGTTGGCCGGGCCGCGCCACAGGGCGATCACCTCGAACAGCGCCCGCACCGCCCCCTCGCGATCGTCGTTCTTCAGCAGCGTCTGCGACTTCGCTTCGAGCGCGCGCACCGCGTCCGAGTAGGCCTTGAGCTGAAGGAAGACGGCGTGCAGCCGGTCGAGATCGTCGGTGGCGTGCGGCTCGACCTCGAGCGCGCGCCGGGCGTTGTCCAGCGCCTCTTCGCGACGCTGCGTCTGCGCGACCGTCTCGGCCAGCCGAATGCGGATCGCCTTGACGCCGCTGGCGTCCTCCTGGAGCGGGATCAGCCGCTTGAGGACGATGATCAGGTCTTCCTTCTTGTCTGCCTTGTCGAAGAGGTCGCGCAGCGCCTCGAGCGCGCCGCGGTGCCTCGGATCGCGCTCCAGCGCCGCCCGGAAGTGGGTCACCGCGTCGTCGGGCCGATCGAGCCGTTCGAAGAACACCCGCCCCAGCCGCTCGTTGAGCCGCACCAGCTCGCGCGGGTCGATCGTGACCGCCAGCTTCTGCTGGAGCAGCGCCACCAACTCCTCGTAGCGCTTGGCGGCGTCCAGCAGCTGGTTGAGCGACTCGAAGGCCTGCTCGTTGCGCGGGTTCTTCGAGAGCAGCTCGCGGTAGAGCGAAATGGAATGCTCGACGTCCGCCAGCCCTTCGGCGGAGACGCCGGCCATCTTCCCCAGGACACGCTCGCGCTCGGGGCCCTGCACCAGCTCGCGCTGCGCCTCGAGCGTGCGGTACAGCTGCTCCGACATCTTCGCCTGCTCGTAGAGGATCTCGAGCGAGCGCAGCGCCGGCAGGTGCTTCGGATCGGCCGCGAGCACCTGCTCGAAGGCCGCGGCGGCGCGATCGGGGCTGTCGAGCCGATCCATCGCCAGCTGCCCCAAGCGGAAGAACAGCGCCACGCGCTCGGCGGGCTCCGTCGAAAGGTTCGCCAAGGCCTCGACGGCGTCCGCTTGGGACTTCGAGTCCTCGAGCTGACCGTAGAGGCGATCGAGCGCGGGCAGCGCCTTCGCGGCCGCCCCTTGGCTCAGGCCGCGGGCCTTCTCGTAGAAGCCGACGGCGGCCTCGGTGTCCCCCAGCTTCTGCTCTTGCAGCTCACCGAGCTTGAGCCAGACCTTCGCCGCCTCTTCGGGCTCGCCGATGCGGGGGAGCTCTGCTTCGTACGCGTGGGCGAGCTCGTCGTAAGACTCGGCCGCGTCCGCCGCCGCCTCGAGCCGCTTGCGCAGCTCGGGGTCGTTCGGGTCTTCCTTGAACGCCCGGTAGAGCGCCAGGTACGCCAGCTCGGGCTCGTCCTGGCCGTCGCGGATCGTGGCGAGTTCCATCAACAGCGTCTTGCGTTCCAGGCTGTCCGGTGAAGCCTTGGCGCGGGCTTCGAGCAGCTGCGAGAGCTTCGCCAGATCGCCCGTCTTCCGGTACGCCTCGAGCAGCCCTTCGGCGGCGAGCTGGTTCTGAGGCTCGCGCTGGGCGATCGCCTCGAGGCGGCCCAGCGCCTGCGGGTGTCGGGGCTGCTCGCCGAGGATCTGCCGGTACAGCTCCACCGCGCCTGTCTTGTCGAGGAGCCGGGCTTCCCGCACCGCGCCCAGGCGGTACAGCAGGTCGGTCTGCTGAGCGGCCGGCGTCGCCCTGATGCGGCGCGCGAGCACGTCGGCCAGCTCGGGCCAGCGCTGCTGCGCTTCACACAGCGCGTCGAGCTTGGCGAGCGCCGCCGGATCGTCGGGCTTGAGCTCCAGCAGGCGCCGGAACGTGGTGGTGGCCGCGGGGAGATCCTTGAGCTGATCGGCCTGCAAGGAGCCCAGCTGGAACATGAGCGCGACGCGCTTGTCGGTGTCCTCTTCGACCGTGAGCTGGCGCTTGAGCACCTCGAGCAATTCCGGCGCCCTGCCCTGCTGCCCCAGCAGGCTGCCCATGTGGCCGGTGGCCTCGGAGTCGGTGGGGTTCGACTCGAGCACGTGCCGCCAACTCGTCACGGCGTCCTCGTCTTCGCCGGCCTGCATCTGGAGCTTCGCGGCCGCGCGCCACAGCTCTCCGCGGGCGCGATCGTCGGCGGTCTTGGGGGCCACCTCCTGCAACAGCAAGAGCAGCTCGTCCCCGGTGTCGGCGACGCCGGCCAGCTCGACACACAGCGCGAGGTTCGCCGGATCCTGCGGCTGCTCGCGCAGGGCCCGCGTCGCGGCGACGAACGCCATCTCGACGTTGTCCATTTCCCCGCGGTAGACCTCCGCCATTTTTCGCAACAAGGCCGCGCGCTCGTTCGCGTCAGCTTCGGACGCGACGCGCGCTTCCAGCATTTGCACCAGCTTCAAGTGGTCCCCTTCGTTGGCGAACACGGGCTCGAGCGTACTCGCGGCAGCCCCCTTCATGGGGTTGTCGGATCGGGCCATTTCTTCGAGCGCGCCCACGGCCCCAGCGTGAGCCGGGCGGCGAGCCAGCACTTCTTGGAACAACGTCAGCGCGGCCTGCGCGTCTCCGAGCTTGGTCGCCTTGAGCCGGCCAAGCCGAACCTTCAGATCCAGTACCTCTTCTTCACGCCCCGCGGCCTGCGCGGCGCTCAGCTGCCCTTGCAGCAACGTGGCCAGCTCGTCGTTCCGTTCGCTGTCACCCAGCACCCGCCCGAGCAGCTGGCTCGCGTTGGAATCGTCGGGCGCGCGCTCGAGGATCGCGCGGTAGCACTGCGCGGCCAGCGCCTTGTCCGCCAGCCGCTCTTCGGCGATGTCCGCCAGCTCGTAGAGCAGATCGATCTGCACGCCGACGTCGGCCTCGACGCCGAGCAGCCGGCGCAGCACGACGGCCAGCTCCTTGTACACGTTGCCCCGCCGGTGCACGTCGGCCAGCGCGCGCAGCGCGGCCGCGTCCTTGGGGGCCTGCGCCAGGAGCTGCTCGAGGGCGTTGGCCGCCAGGTCCGGTCGCCCCAGCCGCTCGGCGTAGAGCTGCGCCAGGCGCCGGGACACGCCCATGGCCATGGAATCGTCGACGCCGCGCTCGAGCAGATCTTCGTAGGCGCCGGCGAGCTCTTCGAAGGCGCCGAGCTCGGTGGCGAGCCGCTCGAGTTCCCCTCGCACCTCCGAGTCGCCCGGCGCGAGCTGGAAGGCGCGCAGCAGCGCCGAGAGGGCCTGCGCCTTCTGCCCCAGGCTCTCGCGCAGCGCGGCCATCTCCAAGAGCAGCGGGAGCCGGCGGCTCTCGTCGGTGCCCGACAGCCGCAGCTCGAGCACCTCGACGAGCTTGCGCCGATCGGAGAGCTGGCGGTAGCTCGGCTCGAGCAGCCGCGCCGCCTCGAGCCGCGTCGCGTCCACATGGAGCAGCCGCTCGATCGCGGTGAGCGCGCGTGGATCGGTCGGCGCCAGCGACATGGCTTCGTGGAACACCTTGAGGGCCTCGACGAAGCGCTCGTCGTCGACCAGCACCCCCGCCTGCTTGAGCAAGAGCTCCACGCGCTGGGCTTCGTCCGCGGTCCGCGCCGCCAGCTCTCCCAACACGCCGGCCCGCTCTTCACTGCGGTGCAGCCGGCCCAGCACCCGCTCGAGCTGCACGAGGCGCGGGCGCTGCCGCTCGATCGCCAAGAGCGCCTGGAGGGCCTCGAGCGCCTTGACCTCGTCGCCCGCGCTCTCGAAGGAGTCGGCGGCGCGGCCGAAGAGATCCACCTTCTCGGCCGGGGCGTCGGCGAGCTTGGCCTTGGTCAATGACACCTCGGCCAGGCTGCGCGCGTTCTCCGACCGCTCGTAGAGCTTGGCGAGCGTGTCGAGCGCGGGCCGATCGTCCGGGGTGGCTTCGAGCACCACCTTCCACAGGCGGATCGCCTCGTCGACGTCGCCCAGCTCCCCACGCAGCTCCGCGGCGCGGCGCAGCAGCTTGCCCCGCTCGGGGTCGGTGGCGGGCAGCTCGTCGGCGCAGGACTCGTAGATCTCGGCGAGCTCTTCGAAGGAGCCCGTCTGCTCCGCCAGCCGCTCGAGATCGGGCTGCACGCCGGCCCGGTCGATCCCGTCCGTGAAGGCCTTGAGCGCCTGCATGAAGGCGGCTTCGGGTTGCTCGAGATCGCGCTCGAGGATCGCGCGCACTTCCTTGGCCAGCTTGGCCCGCTCTTCGGCGGTGCCCGCGTGGGCCAGCCGCTGCTCCCGGAGCGCCAGCCGGCGCTGGTGATCGCCGGTCCGCAGCAGCGCCGCGTCCAGGGCCTCCAGCGCCTGCGCCCCCACGGTCCCCTCGACGGCGATCAGCGCTTCGAGGGCGGCCTGCGCGCCCGGGTGCCCCGGCTCGTCGCCCAGCACCTGGCGCAGCAGCTCGAGCGCGCCGGCCGGGTCCTGGAGGCGGTCCTTGCGCAGCGCCGCCAGCCGCACCGTCAGCTCTCGGGCGAGCGGCGCGCCGGCTTCCTGGTTGCGCCTGATCTCCAGCGCGAACGCCAGCTCGCTGGGGCGGTCGAGCTCCGCGTAGAGCCGCTCGAGCGCGACCGCCGCGTCCTTCGCCTGAACGTTCCGCTCGAGAATGTGGCGCCAGTGCTCGGTCGCCTGCTCGGCGTCGTGGATCTTCGCTTCGTTGATCGCCGCCGCCTCGCGGTCGAGCTCGTCCTTGACGGCGGGGTCCGTCTCGAGCGCGGCCAGCCGCTCGAGCACCCCGACGAGCTGAATCCACTGCTCGATGCCGCGGTGCAGCCGGGCCAGCGCGCGCAGGGCTTCCGTGTTCTTGGGGTCGATCGCCAGGCACGCCTCGAGGCAGCGCAGCGCCCCGGGCCGATCGTCGAGCTTGCGTTCGAAGATGTCGGCGAGCTCGCGGTTGAACAGGGCCGCATCCAGCGGCGCGGCGCCCTGAATCATCTCCTCGAGCACCTCGGTGTAGCTGTCGACCACGTCCGCGTCTTCGGCGGCGCTGCGGGCCAGCGCCCGGACCCCCGCGTCGGACGGCGCCAGCCGCACCGCCGTCGCCAACGCGAAGAACGCCTGCTCGGGCTGCTCGAGCTCGGCGTGCACCTCGGCCAGCTCCTTGAGCGTGGCGACCCGCTCGGCGACGTCCTTGGACGCCTGCGCCAATGCGGAGAGCGCCTGCGCTTCACGCTTCTTGTCGGAGCTGGCCTTGGCGGCGCCCAGCACCGCGCGCGCTGCCGCCGCGCCATGCACCGGCTCCGAGAAGAGCGCTTCGAGCGCGCCGAGCGCCGCCTCGTCGGTGGGCGCGCTTCGCAGCACGTCCGCGTACCGAGCGATCGCCTGCCCCGTGTCGCCCAGCACCGTCTCGAGGATCCGCGCGCGGTTGACGGCAATGGCCTTGGCCGTCGCCGCGTCGCCCTGGGCTTCGAGGCGCGCGATCAGCCGGTCCTGCACTTCGGTGACTTCGCGATACAGCCCGGCCGCCTCGAACAACGCGCCGAGCCGCGGCAGGTGCTGACCTTCGTCGGCGCCCAGGGCGATGGCCTGCTGGAGTGCCTGCGCCGCTTCCTTGGGGCTGCCCAGCCGCTGCTCGTTCAGGTCCGCCAGCTCCAGCGCCAGGGCGCGCTTCTCGTCCCCCTCGGCCGAGCCGAAGCGACGCCGCACCAGCTGCTCGTAGTCGCCCCACCGCTGCGCGCCGGCGTAGAGCCCGGCGAGCTGGCGCATCAGCTCCACGTCGTCGGTCCAGCGCTCGAGCGCCGCGCGGAGCACCGCCGCCGCGTCGTCGGCGGCACCGGCTTCACGCAGCGCGCTGGCGGCCTCCAGCGCCAACACCCGGCCCAGCTCGTCGACGGGCCGCTTGGCGCTCTCCGCGGCCAGGACGCGGCCCAGCTCCCGCAGCGCCCCGACCTGCCGGCCCAGGCGCAGCGCTTCCCGACGGGGCGCTTCCTGCTCGGGCCCCACGGCGATCGCGCGCAGCTGGTATTCGAACGCCGCTTGGGCTCCGTCGGGCTCGAGCTCGGCCGCCTGGGCCAACAGCGAGAGCAGCCGCTGCTGCTCGGCGGGCGCCTGGGCCGCGTCGAGCTGAACGAGCAAACCCGCGCGCTGGCGCTGCTGGCTGCCGGCCTTCGCGTGCACCGGCGCGAGCGCCAGGGCGATGTCCGTGGCGCGAACCTGCGACGCGGCGAGCCGCTCGAGGCCCCCGAGCACGGCGGCCGACGTGTCCCCGTCCTCGAGCAGGCCCAGGTAGATCCGCGCGGCCTCTTCGGCTTCGCCCAGTCCTTCGGCCAGCCACTGCGCGAGCTTGAGCCGCCAGGCGCTGCGAGCCTCGGGCGTGCCGCTCACGGCGACGAGGCGGCGCGCGGCGTCGGTGGCCTGCGGCCACTCGTTGCGAAGGCTGGCGAGCTGAGCGATTCGCTCCAGCGCGGCGGTGTCATTCGGATCGAGCGCGAGCATGCGCTGGTAGAGCCCGGCCAGGCGCACCGCGCCCGACGCCGTGGCTTCGATCTGCTGCGCTTGGGCGTCGAGCTCCGCTCGGGCGTCCGGGGGGGCCGCGGCGATCGCCCCGACGAGCCGCTCGACGAGCGGCTTGACGTCCCCCTCGTCCGGCGCCGCGCTGGCCAGCTCCTGCGCCGCGGCGAGCGCTGCCGTGAGGCTTCCCTGCCGTTCGTGAGCGACGGCCAGCGCCCGCAACAGCGGCGCGCGCTCGGCCGGGGCGGCGGCTTCCAGGGCGCGGCGCAGCACGATGATCAGCGGAGCCTGCACCTTCGCCTTACCCGCCGCCTCGACCACGTTGGCCAGGAGCCCCGGGCGCCCCGGCTCGAGCGGCAACGCCCACGCCAGCGCGTAGAACGCCCGCTCGGGCTGGTCCGCCTCGGCGAACATGAGCGACAGGTATTCGCCCAGCGTGACGCGCTCGGCGGCGGGCCGGGTCGCGCTGGCCGCAAGCTCGGCCACTGCCCACGCGGCCTCGGCGTCGTCCGCGTCGGCGGAGACCTTGGCCAGGCGAAAGGCGACGTCGGCGTCGTAGGGGTCGACCGCACGCGCGGCGTCCAGCTGCTGGCGCACCTGCGCGGGCGCCTTGAGGTGCTTCTCGACCAGCTCGGCGAGCGTCAGCCGCAGGGCGACGGCGCGGGCGCGAGACTTCACGGTGGCGGCGTGCCGACCCAGGATCTGGACCGCCTCCGCGACTCGGCCCGCATCGACCAGCAGCTCGACGGCCAGCTCCGCGGCCTCCGCGCGGCCCGGCTCGGCGGCGCTGGCCTCCAAGAACAGCTCGAGCGCGACGCTGGGCTGCGCGGCGCGCGTCAGCGCAAACCGACCGGCCCGAAGCAGGACGTCGACGCGGCCGGCGGGGTCCTTGGCGTCGCGCGCCAGCTTCGCCAGTGCCGGCACGAGCGCGCCGGCGTTCCCGGCGGCGTCGGCGACCCGCTCGAGCAGCTCGATCGCCTCGGGCATGCCGGGCCACGCAGCGAGCGCGCGATCCAGCGCGTCGCTCAGGCGCAGCGCGGGGTTCGTCTCGTAGTGGGCGTTCAGTCGCGCCGCCGCCATGTACAGCCGCGCCGCGCCGCGTGGATCCTTCGGCGCGGCTTCGGCGGCGCGCGCCGTGATCTGCGCGAGCCGTTCACGCCAGCTGTGCTCGACGCCGCCCAGCTCCATGAGCAGCGCGGTGGCCCTCGAACGAAGCGCGTCTTGCTGCGCGGCCCACTTCAGCCAGCCCGTCGCGCGCGTGTGCTCTGACGGGTGCAGCACGGCCAACTCACACACGCGCAGCACGTCGGCCCCGAGCTCGGCGTCACCCAGCGCGGCCCGCTGCTTGTCGAGGAAGTCGAAGACGGGGCCCAGCCGCTCGTCGGCCAGGAGAATCGCGCGAGCTCGCTCGTAGGCGCTGCGCAGAGACGGATCCGCGCGGGCCGCGAGCTGGCAGGCCAGGACGGCGCGCGCCGGCTGCCCCGCGGCCTCGTACCGCCCGGCGACCGAGAGCAGCGTGTCCGCCGAAGCGCGCCCCTGCTGCACGGCAGCCAGCGCCTCGAGCGCGTCGATCTCCGCCGCGGAGTCTTGCCGCTGCCGCGCGAGCGCCAACAGCCCGTCGATCGGTTCTCGCAGCGCCGGCGCCAACGCATGCCCACGGTGGAACAGCTGCTCGGCGCGCTCAGCTTCGCCCCCCTTGAGCGACAGCCAGCCGGCCTGAGCGAGGAGCCGACCTGCTTCGCGCGCGCTGGCGACTTCACGAGCGCGGGTCTCGTACACCGGCACCAGCGCCAGCACGGACGCGGCGTTGGAAGAGTCCTTGGAGGTGTTCGACATGGGCGTGGGAGCACGCACTGTAGCCCCACACCCACCGTTCAAACTTCAAGAATTCGCACGCTTTTCGCGTGGACTTCAGGCCCGCGGGGCGCTCGGCGCGGGCTGCACGTGAGCGGCCTGGGCGGCGTCGGTGGCGACCGCGTCAGCGACGTCTGCGTGGGCGTCGTCCGCGGCGTCGACCGCCGGCTTCTTCTCGGGCCGAGGCAGCGCCTTGACGCGCTGGGCGTTGGCCGTGTCCTTGGCCTTCTCGAACAGCTGCTGCGCGCGGTCGAGCTGGCCTGCTTCTTCGGCAAGCTGCGCGGCCTTGGGGAGATCACCCTGCGCTTCGACGACGTGGCTGGCCTTGTCCTTCCGATCGACGGACAGGTACAGCTCGACGGCCTTGGGCAGATCGCCCATGAGCTCGTGCCAGCGGGCCTGGTGCTGCACGTTGGCCTGCGCCAGCGCGAGGTCGAGCTGCTCCTTGCCGAAGGCCTGGGCCTCTTCGTCGAGCTTGAGCTTCTTCATGAAGCTGTACGCCTTGGGCGCAGGCAACCCCTTGAGCGACTCCACCGCTTCCCGGCGACGTCCGGCCGCCACGAGCAGCGTGGCGGCGCCGAGGCGATCTCCGCGCTCGTTGAGCTTGACGACCTCGAGATCGCGCACGCGGTTGGCGGCGGCGAAGTCGCGCGACCGTTCGTACGCCTTGCGAGCCATGGACAGCTTGCCGGCCTTCTCCCAGGCCAGCCCGGCCTGATCGAACTGGTTGGCGCGCTCGTACAACTTGGCGATGGAGTCGAACGCCTGGCGCTTGACGAAGTACGCCATGAGCTGCGGCCAGGCCTGGAGTCGCTCGAGGGTGAACTCGACGTCTTCGGGCTTGAGCTTGGCGAGCAGCTCTTGAGTGCGCTCTTCGAGGTTTCCCAACACGGCGTTGCGCAGGGCCGCCTTCAGATCGCCGCCCGCTTCGTAGTTGGTGCAGGCGAGCGCGAACTGCCCGGCCTGCTCGGCGACGCGGCCAGCGTCCCGGGTGCGGCCCTGCTTGGTCAGCAGCTCGAGGTCCTTCTTCCAGTCGCCGGTCGAGACGAAGGTCGACCGATCGGCGCGGGGGCCCTTGTCGCCGCGCGGACCACGCTCGGGGCGATCGCCGGTTCGCTCGTCACGGCGGGGTCGCTCGCCCGGGCGCGCCGGACGCTGCGGCCGGTCCGGACGATCCGACTTGGCAGCGGCGGGCGGCGCGGCGAGGTCCTCGGCGCTGGGCTCTCGTCCCGCCTGCGCGAAGAGCGGCGCGGCGCGGTCGTGCTCGCCGATCACCTTCCAGATGAGCC
This sequence comes from Myxococcaceae bacterium, assembly GCA_022842905.1. Taxonomy (GTDB): domain Bacteria; phylum Myxococcota; class Myxococcia; order Myxococcales; family Myxococcaceae; genus JALHOS01. The sequence goes on from JALHOS010000091.1 coordinate 15,308, forward strand.
CGACGGAGAACATGACCTCCGCGAACGGATCCGCGGCCGGCTTGCTCGGAGCCGGAGCCGGAGCCGCAGGTGCGGACGCTTCAGCCGCTGGCGCGACGGCCTCGCCGGCCGGACTCGCCTCAGCCGCTGGCGCGGCCCCTTCTGCCGGGGCCGCCTCGGGTGCCGGGGATTCTGAGGGAGGAGCCTCTGCGGGCGGAGCTTCAGCGGGCGGAGCTTCAGCAGGCGCGGCGTCCGCCGCAGGGGCGTCGACGACCTTGGGCTTGGGCTGCCGCGCGACGCGCATGAGCGACGTCACCAGCTTGCCGCGGGTGTTCATGTCCAGATCGTTGAGCGACTTGGCGTGCAGCGGCTTGACGGCCTTGCAGATCACCTCGAGCGAGGCGCGCTGCGCGGCGAGATCGCCCTTGGTCAGCGCCTTCTCGAGCGCGGACAGCTCGTTGACGACGCGGTAGCCCGCGCCGCCTCCCGGGCCGTCACGCTTGTCCCGTCGGCCGTCCCGACCGTCTCGGCCGCCGCGCCCTTCTCGTCCGTCCCCGAAAGAGAACCCGCCACCACCGCGCCGGTTGCCCGGCCCCTGCCCCTTCTTGTCCTGCTCCATGTGCTTCTCCTTCGTTAGACGAAAACTCTGGCACCGACGCGCACGCTCTTCGGTGCGAGCGCCGTGGACACCTTGAGCCTGGACTTTTGAGGAACGGGCGGACGGTGAGCGACGGCGCTCGTGAAGCGAGCGCGGAAGAGGCCTTTAGAACGCGTACCGGACGCTGGGCAACAGTGAGAAGCCGAAGGACGCCGTCAGCGCCATGAAGTTGAAGTTGGCTTCGAAGGCGATGCTGAAGTGGCGCAGCCGGGTGAAGTACTCGACGCCCGCGCCTCCGTAGACGACCAGATCGAGCGGCAAGGACAGGCCGGGCGGGCTGTAGAACGCGACCCCCAGGCCAGCGCGCGCGTAGATCCAGGTGCGGCGAACCTCCTGGGCGTCATCGAAGCCGACGATGCGGACCTTCACCGTCGCCCCGGGCGCGATCATGAAGTAATCGCCGGACGTCGTCTTGGAGCTGTTGTAGCCGAAGTAATCGGAGCCCTTGCGGTTGCCGGTGAGCAGGAGCATGGCCGCGGGCGCGACGCGCTCACCGATGTCGTGGCCGATCTCGAGCTGCAGGGCCTGCCCAGCCGAGAAGTCACGATTCGAACCGGCCACGTTGGTGGGCGGGTTCACGGTGGCCCAGAAGCCCGTGTTCACGCCGACGAAGAAGCCGCGCTCGATCTCGTTGAAGGGAACGCTCCGCTTCTCTTCTGCTTGGGGTTGAGCCCACGCGGCGGTGGAGAGGAGCGTGAAGAGGGCCAAGAGGGCGCGCGACATGGCGCGGCACCCTAACCCAAGAAGCGCTCCATGAGCACCACGTCGTGGAAGGCGCCCAGCGCAAAGAAGTGGCCGCGGCGCAGGCCCACCGATTCGAAGCCAGCCCGTCGATACGCGGCCAAGGCCGGCACGTTGTCTGCGCGGACCTCGAGGCAGAGCTTGCGCAGGCTCAGGACGTCGGCTGCATACCGCGCGAGCGCGTCGAGCACGTGCCGCGCCAAGCCCCGGCTCCGCACGCTCGCTGCGAGCGCCAGGCCCAGGTGCGCGTGCCGGGAAATTGGGTCGACCGCGGTCAGCTGCGCGAAGCCAATGCAGCCGTCGTCGTCGGCCTGCGCGACGCTGAAGAAGGCCCCCGCTTGGGCCTTGTCGTCGATCCACCGGTCGACGGCGCCGGGCGGGTTGGGCTTCGGGTGGGCGAGCAGCGCGAGCTGGAGCTCGACGTCGTTCCGGAGCGCCGCAAGGACCGAGCGATCGGCGGCCAGCACCGCGCGAAGCACGATCGGGCCAGCACGGAGCACGGACTCACGCCGCCTTTCGTCGCAGCGTCGACAGCCCCGTGAGGAGTCGCGCGCACACCCGATCGACCTGCGCTTCGGACAGGACCGGCGCCGTCGGCAGGTTGATCCCGCCAGCGCTCACCTGCGCGGCCACCCGGTTGCGCTGACGAGCCTGCTGCGCCGACGGCCAGGCCTCGAACGCCGGCAGGGCGGACAGCGGATAGAAGACCGGCCGGCTGTCGATCCCCTCGGCTATGAGCCAGCGGATCATCGTCTCCTTCGGCAGGTCCGGCAGCAGGGTCGTCACCATCCACACGCTGTTGAACAGGCCCGGCGGCTCGGGGTTGACCGCCAGGCCGTGTGGCTCGAGGCGCGCGCGGTACCAGGTCCACAGCTGGCGTCGCAGCGCCACCAGCTCACCGAGGCGACCGAGCTGCGCGAGGCCCAGCGCCGCGGAGATCCCGTTCATGCGGTACTTGAAGCCGACCTGCTCGTTCCAGAACAGCCGCCCCCCCGGCACCCTTCCGTGCTCGCGCAGCGTCAGCACCGTCGCGTGGAGCGAAGGATCGCGCAGCAGCAGCATGCCGCCTTCGCCGGTGGTCACCGTCTTGGACCCGTGGAAGCTGAAGACGCTGAGGTCGCCCCACCCGCCGGCTGGCACACCGTCCCGCGTCGAGCCGATCGCCTCGGCCGCGTCTTCGATGAGCGCGATGCCCTTGGGCCACAAGAGCGCCCGCAGCGCCGCGTAGTCCGGCATGGCGCCGTAGAGATCGACGGAGATCACCGCGCGGGTGCGCGGCGTGACACACGCTTCGACGGCCTGGGGTGTCAGGCAGAGCGTCACCGGGTCCACGTCGCAGAACACCGGGGTGGCGCCGACGTAGGTGATCGGCGCGGCGGAGCCGATCCACGTGAGATCGGGGACAATGACTTCGTCGCCCGGCCCCACGCGCAGCGCAAGCAGCGCCAAGTGCAGCGCCGAGGTGCATGACGGGAGCGAGACGGCGTAGGGCAGGCCGACGTGCTTGGCCATGGCCTGCTCGAAGCGCTCCTGGAACGCGTTCGCCTGGTCGTACCACCCGTGACGGACGGCCTCGAGGACGAAGGCCACCTCTCGATCGGTGATCGACGGGCCGGCGACGGGGATCCGGCCGCTCATGGATCCTCCACGCAGCGCAGGTAGCCCTCCGGACACGCCGAGATGAGGAGCTTCGCGTCCATTTCCCGGTCGACCTCGAAGCGACGGTTGTGTGCGAGGAACGCGCGGACCGCGCTCTTGGGCGAGTTCCCGGGGCGCCACGGCCGGTCGGGGAAGAACGACGCCGGCAGATCTTCAATCAGCGTGTCCATGACCACCAGCGCGCCGCCCTTGTGTACCAGCGGCGAGTACGCCTCGAGCTCGGCGAGGACGTGGTCGTGCGTGTGGTTCGAATCGAGGACGACCATGACGTCCTTCTCCGAGCCCACGAGAGCGCGAACGTGCTGCACCGTACCCGCGTCGATCGACGAGCCCTGCACCAGCGTGATGGTGCTCGCGAGCGGGTGGGCTTCGATCGCCGCGCGGTTGTGCGCGCGAATGTCGACGTCCACGCCGATCACCCGGCCGCGCTCTCCGAGGAGCTGCAACATGGACGCATGGAAGATGAGCGAGCCGCCGTGCGCGATGCCGGTCTCGACGATCACCTTGGGCCGCACCCGCCAGATGGTCTCCTGCAGGGCCATGACATCTTGAGGCAGCTGAATCAGCGGTCGACCGAGCCAGGTGAAGTTGTACGGGTACTTGTGCGGCGTGACCGCGCGGATCCACATGCGCGACAGCGCGTGGAGGTCTTCGTCCTGGGCCAGCCCGTCGACGTTGGCGGCCACCTGCGCGAGGAACGATTCAGCGACGGCGCTCATGGAACTCCCTCCAGGAAACGGTGCCTGACGTGATCACCGAGCGCCCAGCGCGCCCTTGGTTCGCGACCAAGTCCAAGCTCGAGACGAACGGCGTGAAGCGGCCGTGCAGCTGCGGGTACGCGGCGAGCTGGTAGTCGAGGTAGTCGACCTGCACGCCGCTCCGCTCGAACAGCTCGTGCTCCAGGTAGTTCGACGCGCCGTGGCCGGTGACGTAGCGCGCGCCGCCCAAGCTCCGCACCAGCTCGAGCACGCGCGTCGAGCCGCTGCCCGGCACCGCGAGATCCGCCGACATGACGAACCGGCGCCCCGCCGCCAGATCGAAGTAGTCGACCAGCGCGTGGAAGCTGGCGATCACCACGTCGACCAAGCGACTGGTCTCGAGGCTGTAGACACGGCGCAGCAACGACAGCGCGTCGTCCCGGAACGGCGCGGCTGCGTACGCCTGGGCGAACTTGTCGAGGTGCGCCTGGCGCCACGCCTTGCGCTCGTCGACCAGCAGCTCGTCGATGCGGACGCCGAGGCTGCGGTTGGCCAGTGGGATCGTCAGCCAGTCGGTGCCTCCCGGCACCTTGAGCTGCACGCGGTTGGTGAAGCTGCCCTTGCTGAACTGCACGTCGTCGTAGTGCACGAAGACGTCGGCCTGGCGGACCTGCTCGAGCAGCCCCACCCACGGGAACAGCATGGGCTGCGAGATCACCACCGTGCGCGGGACCGCCATCGCCAGCGCGGCGCTCATGACCAGACCCTCCACGGCGCGGCCTGCGTCTGCCACAGCCCGTCGAGGAACTTCTTGTCTCGCAGCGTGTCCATGCACTGCCAGAAGCCCGGGTGTTGGTACGCCGCGAGCTGCCGCTCCTTCGCGAGGCTCTCGAGCACCTCGGCCTCGAGGCTGGTGTGATCACCTTCGATGCGGCGCAGCACTTCGGGCTGCATGACGAGGTACCCGCCGTTGATCCACCCTTCGCCGGCCTGCGGCTTCTCGGTGAACTGGCTGACGAGCGGCCCGTCGAAGAAGAGCCCGCCGAAGCGCGCCGGTGGACGCACCGCGGTGACGGTGGCCAGGCGCCCCTGCTGGCGGTGCCACGCGACGAGCCGAGGCACGTCCACGTCGCTGACGCCGTCGCCGTACGTGACGATGAACGGCTCTTCACCCAACAGCGACTGCAGGCGCTTGAGCCGCCCGCCGGTGTTCGTCTGAAGCCCCGTGTCACAGAGGTGCACGCGCCAGTCGTCTTGCTCCTTGCTCAGCCGAGTGATGCGACCGGTGCCCGAGTCGACGGTGAAGGAGCCGCTGAGCGTCGCCTGATCGAGGAACCACCGCTTGATGTGCTCGCCCTTGTACCCGAGCGCGAGCACGAACTCGTTGAAGCCGTGCGCCGCGAAGTGCTTGCAGATGTGCCAGAGGATCGGCCGGCCGCCGACCTCCACCATGGGCTTGGGGCGCACGTCCGTTTCTTCGGCCAGGCGCGTTCCCAGGCCTCCGGCGAGGATCACGACTTTCATGCAGCGCTCCGTCGTTGCGCCGGGGCTCGCCGGCCTGGGTACCGCTCGATCAGCACGCGCCGGGCAGACTCGGGGCTGTCGTAGCCGAGCTGGGCGAACACCCACTCGAGCGTCGGCACGGGCGCGTCCAGTAGGCGGCTCGAGTCCACCGCGACGTCGGAGCCCGCGGAGTCCACGTGGAGCTCGCGGCGAGGGCCGACCAGCTCCGTCGGGTCCGTGTGAACCGAGCGCTGCGCGGCGATGGTCGGGTGCGCGCGCAGCAGGTCCGCCACGAGGGCGCCGAGCTCGGGCTCGGGCGCTGTGACGAGGATCGGCCAGCGCAGCGACCCATCCTCCTCCGCCACCAAGCCCAGCTCGGCGAGGACCCGCTGCGTGATCGCAGGCAACTGCGGAGCGATCGCCAGCGCGCGCGGCTCGAGCCACGGCCCGATGAGGCCGAGTCGATCGACGCGCAGCAGATTGGCCATGACACGGCGGACGAGCCGCTCCCCCGGCGGCACGGCTCCGCGTGCGAGCGGCTGCCGGTGCCCCAGCGCTGAGAGGAGCCCCACCGGACCAGGCCCCGCCGCCGGCCGCCCATCGAGCAGCGCCAGCTCGAGCACGAGCTGTTCGAGCAGCGCCTCGCGCCG
>JALHOS010000092.1 GCA_022842905.1 Myxococcaceae bacterium
CGAGCCACCCGCGCCCGCCGAACCAGTCATGCCGCCATCGGCGCTCTGGCAAACGCCGGCCTCGCAGCGCTGACCCGGCGCGCAATCGCCCTCGGCAACGCACTGGTTGGGCGCGTCGTTGCAGGCCGCCATCGTTCCAACGGCCACCCACAGCACCAGCACTCGGCTCTTCATGGGCCCTCCCCTCAGTGAGGGCGGCATGCTCTCACAGAGCGCGTTCGGCCGTACAAGTCCGTCGCCAGTGTGTGGGTCTGCGGGGCAGCTGGAGGCCCTTCCACCGACAGCCACGGTGTGTGGAACGCCCTGAACTTTTCCGCCGCTTGACGCCCGCAGCACCGCCGCCTGAGGTGCCGCCGTGCCCCCGTCGCGTCCCAACACCACCGCCTCGTCGTGGGTCGCTCGAGCGGAGGTGGCGCGGACCCAAGTGCTTCAGGTCGGAGACGAGCCTTCCGTTCACGAGCTGCGCGTGGCCCTCGCGAGAGTGCGTGCGTGGCTCTGGCTCGGTGGGGAAGTGCGCCTTGCGCGCCGCGTGAGAGAGCTGCGTCGCTCGGCGGGCCCCCTGCGCGACGTGGACGTGGTCTCCTCCCTCGGAGGACTTCGCCAGGACGCCGAACGGCTGCGTGGTGAGCGCTCGGGGCTGCTCGAGGAGCTCCAGTCCCAGCTCGTGCGGCCCAAGGTCGTCAGGCTGCTCACGGCCCTCAGGAGTCTGCCGCCGCTCGACGAGGACAGGGTTCGTCGTCGACTGGCCGTAGCGCTCCGCCGGTGTCTCGAGCGCGGTGACGCCAGGGCGTGTGCCGCAGGCAGACGAGCCGCGCTCCACGCGCTGCGCCGCTCGGCGCGGAGAGTGCGCTTTGGGCTCGAGCTGCTGGGCGCTGACGCCCGCGTGCCCAAGCGACTCCAGTCGGCGCTCGGGGCCGTCTGCGATCTCGACCTCGCGCTCGAGCACGGTGCGGGCACCACGGGCTCACGTGAGCTCCTCGAACGGCGTCGCGCCGTCGCTTTCAGGCAGGCCCTGCAGGTCTGGTGGACTGTTCGCCCGGCGCTGGCGTCCCTGCTCGAGCAGAGCGCCCACGCGCCCTCGCGTTGAGGTCGAGTTGGCTGGCGCGAACCCGAGCCGCGCTGCCGTCGGAGCGTGCACCGGTCGAGCTCGAGGTCGTACGAGGCCTAGTGCGGCAGTTCGAAGGGCTGGGCCTGCGCACCAGCGACATGGGCCGCGAGCTCCGCGCGCTCGGCCTCGAATCAGCTTCGGCCTCACTCGACGTGACGTGCCTCAGTCCTCGGTGACCTCGAAGGGGCGCACCAGTCGCGCTACCAGCTCGGCGTCCTTCGTCGTCGGGTGCCGCTGCGTGAGGCTCTGCAGCGCGCGGCAGGACACCAACTGCTCACCGACCTCCAGCAGCGCGTCGTCGCCCACCTCCCGGCGGACCTTGCGCCAGCGCCGGAGCAGGCTGCCGCCGAGCTTGGTCTCCGCCGTCACCTCCCACGACGTGGGAATCCGCGAGCCGATGCCGTTGTACGAGATGAAGTGTGAGCCCACGCGCAGCTCCCGCAGCCAGCGCTCGACGACGCGGGCATGCCGCAGGTAGCGCTCGGTGGAGAGTGGCACGGTGTCGTCGTAGCGCTCATGCTCGTTGGCCACGTGCTCGGCGAACGGGTTGTAGAAATACAGCCCGTCGAAGCCGCTCGGCTCGACCGCGCGCAGGTCTCCTTCCACCAGCTGCACGTCGGCCTGGAGGGCCTTCGCGAGCGCTCGCCCCTCTTCGACCAGGTGGGCCCGCTGCTCCACGCCGCAGACGGGCCGGTCGAGCCACAGCGCCGCGACGATGCAGAACTTCCCCAGGCCCGCGCCGACGTCGAGCAGCCGCTGCGCGCCGACCTCGTCGAACCAGGCCGCGGCCTGCTGTGCCACGGCCACCTTCGACCAATGCGCCGACGACTTGAAGCGCGCGCGGGCGGACAACAGCGCGTCGAACGCCTCGTCGTCGACGGGCCGTCGCGCGCCGAGAGCCGCGCTGAGCTCAGCGGGGGACATGTCGACTCACCGCCCCACGACGGACGCTTCGGGCGCGTCGCGGACCTCGAAGCGCATCTCGTCCGCGGTCGCTTGGAGCTCGGGCGCGTACATGGCCTCGAGCCGAGCGGGCAGCGCGGCGAACTTGCCGGGCACCTCGGCCCGCAGCTCGTAGGACAGCTTCGTGGTGCCGACGGGCAGGGCGGACACGAAGAGCGCCACCCGGTCCGTCCGCAGCTCGGCGTGCGCGCAGGCGTAGTTGCAGACCTGGGGACCGCTGCGCAGCTCCACCGCTTCGAAGCCCGCGGGCTTGAGGTCTTCGACCATGACGTACTCGACGGCCTTGTTCGCCGACAGCTCGAGGTCCACGCGCACGCGCACGCCGCTCTCCACGGGCATGCCGTACTCGGTCGGGGCCTGGGCCTTCTCCGCCGACGGGCGACCCAACAGCGTGTACGTGCGCTTGACCTTCACGTCGCCGCCCACGCCCTTGATGAAGTCGTTCATGTTGAAGACGTCGACGGTGGCCGCGAAGTAGCCGGTGCCCGCGCCGTCGCGGCGCAGCTGCACCACGTTCTTGCCGGCGACCAAGTCCTTGTCGGCCAGGCGAAGGACCAGCGGCGCGTCGACGCCGCCCTTTGCGTAGCGCAGCGTCTTGACCGACTTGCCGTTGACGAGCACCTCGAAGCTGCCCGCCGCGCCGTGCGCCTTCTCCTGCTTGGCCAGCTCGGCCAGCGCGTAGACGGCGAACGCGGTGTCGCGGGTGGTGCGCCACTTCCCGCCGTTGCGGCGCAGCACCAGGAAGTCCGTCAGCGCGGCGACGTTGGGTGACTTGAGGTCGTACTGGACCATGGCCATGAGCGTGAACGCCGTCGCTTCGATGGCGGCCGAGGTGGACCAGGGGTCGTTCGCCTCACCGACCGCAGCGTCGGCTCGGGCCTGGGCGGCCTTCACCACGTCGTCCAGGTTCTCCACGGCGATGCGGGCGCGCCCGTCCTTCTGGGCGAGCAGCGTGAGCGCCACCAGCGCGCGGCCCTTGGGCGAGAGCTTCGTGCGCCGCTCGAACAGCTGGTCCACCGCGGCCTTCGGCGCGCCGCCGGTCTTCGCAAGCGCGAACGTCATGAAGGCGTGGGTCTCGGGCTCGTTGAGGCCTCGGCCCAGGTTGCCGGTCAGGTAGCTGCGGCCGCGGCTCAGCGCGCCCTCGTCGACCGCGACCCCGGCGCCCTTCGCCAGGCTCAGCGCGTAGACGACGTAGGCCGTCATCCACAGGTTGGTGCTGTCCGTCTGCCACCAGCCCCAGCCGCCGTCGCCGTGCTGGAAGCCGTACAGCCGCTCGAGGCCCTTGAGCACCATGTCGTCGAGGTTGGCCGGCACGCGGCTGGGCGGCAGGTTCAGGTCCTTCACCAGCTTGCGCGCCATCGTCGCCGGCACGAAGCGGGACAGGGTCTGCTCGACGCAGCCGTACGGGTACTGCGCGAGGTACGGCAGGCCGTCGAGCATGGCGCCGAGCACCGACGGCGTCAGCGTCAGCTCGAGCTGCGTGAGCGCCGCCTTGCGCTTGGCGGGCAGCTCGAACTCGAAGCCGGACTTGTCCTGGAGTCGCCCGGCGAAGCTCTGCCGCTGCGCGGAGCCATGCACGAAGGCGGGCAGCGTCCACTCCATGGCGTCCGACGCGCCGCCGCCCTTCACCACGGCGCGCAGCGTGCGGTCGCCCAGCTCCACCACCTTCACGCGGGCGTCGAAGCGCACCGTCGTGTCGGGCGCGACGGTGAGCTTCTTTCGCTGTGGGGTCAGCGCGGCGAAGCCCGGCGCCGAAAGCTCGACGTCGACGTCCGTCGCCTTGGCCAGGTGGCTCTCGATGACCGCGGACAGCACGACCTCGTCGCCTTCGACGAAGAAGCGGGGCGCTTGGAGGCGCACCATGAGCGCCTTCGCCGTGCGCAGGCTCGCCTTGCCCTGGCCCAGGTGGGCGCCGGCCGTCAGCACGGTGGCGGTGGCGCGCCAGCTGGTCAGCGAGTCCGTCAGCTTCACCGGCTGGCCGAGCGCGGCGCCCGTCTTCCCGCTCAGCGCGGGCCACCAGCCGGCGGACGAGCCGAAGTCCGTGCGCGCCTTCACGTCGCCCAGGCTGGGCGCGCCGTCTGCTTCGTCGTCCGCCGAGAGGCGGTCCCCGCTCACCGACTTCTTGGCCTCGCGGCGGGCCGCCGGCGCCTCGGCTTCGGCCAGCTCGCTCTTCGAACGCTCTTCAGCCGGCGCGGCCGAGGGGGCGGGCGGGGCGGGTGCTACGGCGCCGAGCGCGATGCCTCGGCCCGGGGCGTCCTTCTCCTTGTCGCCGGCGCGCTGTCGCTGCAGCTCGTCCAGGCCGGCCACCGGCGCCTTCGCCACCGGCTTGGGTCGCTGCCGGTACCCACGCCAGCTGAAGCTGCCCATCGTGCGCACCACGTGCTGCCTGGGGAGGCGGCCGAAGAAGCGGGTGAAGTCCGCGGCCTCGGGGGCGATCGCGTAGAGGGCTTCATCCACCACCGTCACGGCAACCTCCGTCGCCTGCCCCGCCGGGCCCTTCGTCGTCTTGACGGTCAACGGCACCGTGCCTCCGGGCTCGCTGGTGGCGCGGTCGAAGGCGACGCTGACGCCCAGGTCCACCTCGCTGCCGGCGACACGCAGGGGCCGCTGGAGCTGCCGGAGCTGGGTGTCCTCGGTGCGCAGCACCATGACCATGGCGTTGGGGGCCATGGCCGCCGTCAGCGGCAGCTCGACGAACTTGGCACGGCCGACCAGCTCCACGACGCGACTGAGGTGCACCACGTCGCTCTCGACGCTCACCCAGACGTGGCCGCCGGGACGGTCCGTCGCCACGAGCACGCGCGCGGCCTCACCCGCCTTGAGGGGCGCGGAGTCCACGTACAGCTGAAACCCGGGCTGCGGCGGCGCGAGCGGCTTGACGTCGTTGGTCAGCCACAGCTCCGTCTGCGCGAGGACCTCTTGGTCCTTCTCCGGGTTCACCACGACGGCGCGCACCTGGCCCAGCGCGTCGGCGTCGAGCACGACGGCGCCGGTGCCTCCTTTGAGCTTGGTGCGGGCCTCGGCGATCTTCCCGCCGCCGCCCGTCGAGTCGATGCGGAGCAGCCGCACCAAGACCTCGGGGTCCTTCGGCCGGCCGTTGGCGTCTTCGGCGCGCAGCTTGAGCGTCACGCGCTCGCCGGGCCGGTACAGCACGTGCTCGCTGCGCACGTCGACGAAGGAGGGCGCCTTGGCCACCTTGACCGCGCCTTGGCCGGTGATTTCGCGCCGGGACGCGTCGGTCACGAAGACGTTCACCGTGTACTGGAGGCCGGCGTACCCGTCGGCGCCGGGCACCGCGGGCACCTGCACCAGCGCCGTGCCGTCAGCCGCGGTCTTGAACACCAGCGTGTGGCTGGCGAGTGGGCCGTAGCCGCCCCAGCGCCCACCGCCGCGGCGGTACGGCCGCTCGTCGTCCCAGTCGCCGTACCCGTACGCCGAAGGCTGTTCGTCTTGGTCGGTCTTCAGGTCCGGCCAGGGGCCGAAGCTGTGCGACCACGGAGACACGGTGACGACGGCGCGGCCCTGCGCGTTGGCCACCGCGCCGCCCGAGAAGTACTTGGCCGTCACCTTGAAGCTGAGCGGCTCGCCGAGCGCGGGCTCCACCGTGGGCTCGACGGTCACCGAGTACTCCGGTGGCTTGTACTCTTCGACTTGGAACGTGGCCTGGCGCTGCTGGTAGCTCTGCTCATTCGAATACACCCAGACGCGGTACTGGCCGAGGGGGGCGTTCTTCGGCAGCGGCAGCGTGTGCGTCGCCGAGCCGAACTCATTGGTGACGACGTTCAGGTCGACCACGTTCTTTCCTTGGGGGTCGGTGACGCGCAGCGTGACGGCGCGCTTGGCGAGCGGCTCCGACGGGCCGCCTTCTCGCGTGCGCAGAAACAGCTTGAGCCCCACCGTCTCGCCCGGCTTGTAGAGCGGGCGGTCCGTCATGGCGTAGGCCAGCTGCTCTCGACTCCACGACGAGCGGTACGCGTTGCCGGCGCGGCCCAGGGCGACGTGCGGTCCGGCTTTGGCGAAGACGACGTAGCTGTCCGACGCGGCCTGCTCGGGCAGCGCGAAGCGGACCAGCCCCGTCGCGTCGGCGGTCCCTCGCTGCGTGGCGAAGCTCCCCGAGTACGGGAACGCGACGACCTCCGCGCCGGGCAGGGCCTGGCCCGTCTCCACGTCGGTGACGAAGACGAGCAGCTGCTGGCGGTCTGTCTTCGTCAAGAGCGCGGCTTGGGTAACCAGCAGCCACTCGTGGACGGTGAGGCTGTCGGACTGCGCGGTCACGACGTAGAGGCCCGGCTCCTTCACTTCCACGTCGAGCGCCTTGTTGCCGTGGGCGTGCCTGGAAGGCACTTCGAGCGCGGTGTCCCAGCGCCGCAGCTTCTCGGCGCCCTGGCTTCGGAGGAAGTCGGCTGCGTCGTCGGGGTAGCTGCCCTGCAGCTGCAGCGGGTCGATGCGCGTGAGGGTGAAGGACGCCGCCTTCACGTTGCGCCACGACAGGCTGAGCTGCGGCGGGACCCCGGGCAGGTCGTTCCAGCTCGCGCTCAAGCTCAAGGTGGGCCGGCGAATGGTGGCGGCCTGGCCTTCGGCGCTGCCGCGCACGTTGCTGGTGGTGGGTGAGAAGCGCTGCACCACCTTGTCGTAGAAGCCGAGCGCGTCGACGTACTTCTGCTCGTTCTCCCTGCGCTGACCGAGGAAAAACAGCGCGTCGTCCGCCCAGCTCGTGTTGCCTTCGCCCAGCGCCAGCAGCTCCTTCTCGCCCGCCTGGGCCTCGGCGCCGCCCTGATTCACGCGCGCCACGCCGCGCAGGTAACGCGCGCGGCCCAGCTGCTCGGCGGACGCTTCCTGCTTGACGAGCACGTCGTACGCGCGGTCCATGCGCTTCAAGTCCCAGCTGTTGCGCTCGGCCTCGAAGAGCGCCGCGGCGATGAGGAGGGCGCGGGCTTCGGCGCCGGTGCGGCCCCCTTGGCTCGCTTGGGCCTCGAGCGTGGGCCGAGCCTGCTCGAAGCTGCGCTCGCCGCGCTCGAGCAACACGCCCAGCGCGTAGGCCTTGGCGAAGTCGGCTTCCTTCCCGTCGGCGATCGCGCGCAGGTCCTGGACGTTGCCTTTGCCCACGCGGGCGCAGGCGTCGGCGCGCTTGGCCAACGCTTCCCGCGCGCCGGGGTTCACCTTCAGGTACGCGGAGAACCCGTCACACGCACGCGAGAAGCTCTTCTCGGCGAGGGACTTGTTGGCGGCGTCGAAGTCCTGCGCCGCGGCGAGCGTCGGGAGCAGCACGGCGCACAGTGGAAGGAACGAGCGGAGCAAGGTCATGGGGTCCGGGCCGGCATGAAGGGAAGGGCGCGCATGAGAGCATGAAACGCGCGGCGCCCTTTCGGAGATCTGCCCCGCAACAGGAAGGGCGGTCACACCGCGCACGAGTCACGCACTGACGATCGTTGGCTCGCGCGTTGTCAAGGGTTGGAGCCAGGTTGGCCACACGCAGCGCTTCGTGGCGACGCTGAAGGTCCCCGCCGCACTGACTTCAAAGCCCTCGGAATCCGCCGATGATTTGGCTGAATTTGACGACCCGACCAGGCTGACGTCTTCTCCCGTCCGTCGTTTGACCGCGGTGAAACCGGTCAGGCCGGAGCGGGGGTGGGCCCGTTCCGTCGGGGAAGAGCGGGTCGCTCCGCAGCAGCAAGCGGACGAGGCTCTTCGGGCCAGCTTGATCGGTCGACGGTCACGTGCGTGGCGAAACCACGCATGTCAATCCCGAGGGGCATCACCACCATGCACAACAGCAGTTGGGGGCTCCGGGCTTCGGCTCGGAGATTGGCAGTCCTCGCAGGCCTCGTCAGTGCGTCCTCCTGGGCGCAGACGATTCCGGTCGTCCCGCTTCCAAAGGCGACGGGAAAGAGCACCATCGAGCAGCGCTACGTCTACGCGAAGCCCGACAAAGGTGAGTTCGAGATGAACCTGATCCACGGCGGCGCGGCGCCGACCGAAGTCGTGGTGCAGGAACCGATGATGTGCCAGCCGCAAGCCAAGGCGAAGGCGAAGATCAAGTACGACAAGTCGAAGAATGAGGTGAAGCTCATCGTCGACTTCCACAAGGCGCTGCCGTACCGCATGAGCTACACGCGCCCGGCAGACGTCTCGACGCCGTACAACCAGTTCCCGGTGTCCATCACCGACGCGCACTGGCAGATGTGGTTCGTCGGTCGCATGTTCACGTTCGACACGACGTTCTACTACTCGGCCACGACGCTCCAGCTCATCGGCCACGAAGAGCAGTTCCCCGGCGGGCCTCCGCCGAACTCGATCCCCGTCTCGGTTCCGACGATGCAAATGATCGGCACGCCGATCTTCGAAGGCCAGCCGAACGGGAACGCGCACGTCGAGTTCAACTTCCGGTACGACATGATCCTGGACGACCGCAACGCGGGCGGCACGCTGGTCGCGTTCCTCCCGTACAACCTGTGCAAGCCGGACGAGTACGGCCCGTGGTACCTCAACGGCGGGCTGCCGGCGTCGAAGGCCATGAACTTCGACCAGGTCCTCGAGAGCATCTGGAGTGGCTACGGCATCGCCATTTCCAGCAGCCTCGAGCCAGCGGTGAAGCCGTCCTACCTGGACAGCCGCGACAACACCATGATCGCCTGGGGCCAGGCGTACCCCGGACAGGTCGCGGCGGGCATGAACGTCGACGCGGTCGGTGGCTACTTCACCCCTCCGCTCGGCTGCCCTGGGACTCGGGTCAACCCGGGCTTCCCGTCGGCGTACTTCAACATCTGTGGTCCGTGAACAGGAAAGGAGCCCAATCATGAACAAGCACACTTTCCTCGCGGCTGCAGTCCTCGCCACCTCGGCGTTCGCGCAGACGACGGCGAACTACCCCGGTGGTCCAGTCAAGGGCGTCACCCCCTTCGAGCAGAACCTCTTCGACATCGGGAAGGCGGCTTACGAGCACGACTTCACGATCGCTCAAGGCCTGGGGCCGACGTTCAACAAGCCGTCCTGCGCGGGGTGTCACTTCCTGCCGGCGACGGGTGGCTCCGAGAGCGGGACGGCGAACAACGTCACGCACTTCATGATCAACAACCAAGGCAACTTCATGCCGGCGCTCGAGTTCGGTGGGCCGGTGCTGCAGTTGCGCTCCATCGCGGAGCTGCCCGGCGGTGAGACCTGCTCCATCGTCGGTGAGACCCTGCCGCCGCTGCCGGGTGTCACGACCAGCATTCGCCACACGCCGCCCGTGTTTGGGTTTGGTCTGCTCGATGCCGTGCGCGACGAGGAGATCGTGGAGTACCAGGGCAAGAAGCCGTGGAAGCTCCCGGGCGTCGCCGGCCAGGTCAACTGGGCCATCGAAATGGAGTCGCTCGTGAGGTTGCAGGCGTTCACCTTCGACCCGACCCGGAAGCAGCCGGCGGGCCCGGTGCGCGCAGGCCGCTTCGGCTGGAAGTCACAGACCGGTACGCTGTACCAGTTCACGGAAGAGCCCTTCAACATCGAGCTGGGCGTCACCACGCCCTTCTTCCCGCGGGAGTTCACGCCCAACGGAGGTCCGGTGCCTGCCGGGTGTGGTCTGGCCAGCGCTCAGCCCAACGACACCAACAGCGTCGAGTCCATCAAGCTCATGCACTTCCAGGCGCTCGTCGGCCCGCTCCCGCGTCAGCAGCTGACGCCGAAGGCGCTCGCCGGCCGGGTCATCTTCCACGCGATCGGCTGCGCTGACTGCCACCGCCCGCACATGAAGACCACGAAGGACTACTACATGCCTCTGCAAGGTGGCGCCGCCCACCGCGTCGAGGCGCTGTCGAACAAGACCATCGCGCCGTACTCCGACCTCCTCGTGCACGACATGGGGCCGGGCCTGGAAGACGGGCGTGTCATGGGCCGCGCGGGTCCGCGCTTCTGGCGCACCACGCCGCTGTGGGGCGCTCGGTTCAAGGACCGGTTCCTCCACGACGGCTCGGCCTTGACGTTGGACGAAGCGACCGAACGCCATGGTGGCGAAGCGCAGCTGTCCACGGACCTGTACAACGCGCTGACCCCAGCGCAGGAGGAGGCGCTCTTCGAGTTCATCAACTCTCTGTAAAGCCTCACACAGCTCGCTGATGTACTGACTTCAAGGGGTTCCGGCGTCTTCCGCCGGAGCCCCTTGTCGCGTCAGGGCCCCCGCGCGGCGCATGTATTGTTTGGCTTTGGCGATGTCTTGGGTCAGGCCTTTGCCAAAGTTGTACGCCATGCCCAGCTCGGCGCAGGCCCCGGCGATCTCGACGGCGCAGGCTCGGTCCATGAGCCGCGCCCCTTCGACCGCTTCCTTCTGACCGAGCCGACCGGTCAGCAGCGCCGAGCCCAGGCGGTGACACGCGGGGCCGGAGCCTTCGGCGCAGAGGCCGCGGAGTAGCGTCAGCGCCCGCTTGCCGAAGGTGTCGTCCGCAGCGCCGCCATCCGTGCTGGGGGCCTTCTGGGCGGCAGCGTGGAGCAGCTCGCACGCTTCCCAGTCGCCGCGCTCACACTGCCCGGGGAGCAGCGTCGCGGCCTTCGCCTGCAGTGCCGGCCGGTCTTCGTCGACGCGGGTGGTCCCAGCGGCGCGCTCGCAGGCCACGCCGTCGTTCAGCTGGCAGCCGCGGGTGTACTGCTGGGTGATGTGGGGGAGGTCCCTGGGCTTGGTGGCATCTTCGAACAGCAGCCGCGCGGCCTCGGCGCAGGCGCGGGCCTGGCCCGCTTCACACGCGCCTTCGCAGGCGGCCACGTCGGCGCACGGGGCAGGGTCCGTCCGTCGGAGCGCTGCCTCCACCGCGCGCGCAGCGCCGGCGTCGTTCGACTCGGCGGGCTTCTTTGGACAAGCCGTCAGGAAGAAGGGGAGGAGGGCCAGCACACGTCGGCGCATGGCGGCGGTGGGTAGCGGAACCGCCACGCGGTGCCAACCTTTCCCTCTGAAGGCGACGGTGGCTCACCCGTTTGAGGCAGCAGGGCGTTTGCCGTCGGCCCACGGTGGGGTATGGAGCGGGACCTTGCCATCGGGGGTATCGAGCTTGGCGGAAGCGCAGAAATACAGAGTCAGTGCGGGGCGGCTGTCGGTGCAGTGGAAGGGTCTGCTCGACGTGGACGCGGTCAGCCGTGAGTTGGCGGCGCTGAAGACCGCGCTGGCCGACACCTCGGTCAAGCAGGTCCTCGTGGACACCTCGCAGGTGACGTTGTGCCCGGAAGCGGCGCGAGCGCACTTGGTGGCCGTGCAGAAGGAGCTGTCTGCGCGCGGGCGCCGGACTGCCTGGCTCGACGCGCGGGCCGCGTTTCGAGGCATGGCGCTCTGGGTGATGCACTTGGCGCAGGACCCCAACGGCAAGGCCGTGTCCACGGCGCAGCAGGCCGAGGCGTGGCTTGGATCGAACGAAGCGCGTGAAGCCGTCGCGAGCAAGATGCTGGTGGCCAAATGAACCCCATGCCTCCCGGTCGTCCGCTGACCTGGTACGAGCGGCTGTTCCTCGCCATCGCCCGGCCGCTGTCCGAGGTGAGCACCGGCTACTCGGTGTCCTTCGACGAGGAGATCGTCCGCCAGCACGGGCTCAAGGGCCTCATGCGCTTCGGACGCGCGACGTCCGAAGCCTTCAACGCCATGCAGAAGACGTTCGGCGTGGAGACGTCCAACCTGCTGGCCGGCTTCTCGTCCTTCTTCAACGGCTGCGAGTACTGCGCGTGGGGCCACATCTACGCGCTGGCGCTGCTGTACTTCGAGCGCACCGGCAAGCTGTACCCCATCGATGAAACGGAGACGCGCGAGCTGATGATGCGGCCGGACACCGAGGTGCTGGCCGAGCTCAAGCAGCGGTTGGAGGCGGTGGAGCCGGAGCACGCGCGCCTGCTGCTGCGCCAGTACGAGCTTCGAAAGATGGAAGGGCCCATCACCGGCGACGAGGACCGGCTGCTGGTGCGGTCCATCGCCCTGTACGAGTGGGTCAACGAGTGCTCCATCGTGTCGGAGGCGCCGGCGCCCCCGATGAACCCCATCGCCAAGAAGAAGGACCTGATGGCGAAGTACAACGAGGCGCGGGGCCCGGAGCGCGCCGCTCGGGCCGCCCGCGCCCAGGCCGCCGCCGCCGCCGCCACGAACGCCGCCCCCGCGAGCTAGCTCGACCGCCGCGCAGAGCCGGGTTCTTCAAGGGAAACGAGAGCTTGTGGGGTAGCCCCGTTCCGACGCGGGCCGTGGTGTGCCTGTTCAGGCGCGCCCTGCGCAGGACGGTGGCGAAAGCGCCGTGCGCCGACCTGGCGTCGCGCACCGACAACCCTTCGTACGCGACACCACCTTCACTCCCTTGGAGTCCTGCCATGTCCAGCCTGTCCGTGGGCTCGTTGTTCAAGACGCTCTTCAACCGCGGTTCCCGCCTGTCCGCGGCCGACGAAGCCCTGGTGCGAGAGCGGCTGGACCAGGCGGCGAAGACGCTGCGGCCGGACGCGCGGGTGACGTCCTACGCGGTCTCCGCGGCGCACGAAGGGGCCGTCGACGCGAACAACCCGGCGACGGGGACCGCGCGGCTGCGCATGGGCGGGGCGAACTTCGACCTGACGTTCTCGATCAGCCGTGACGGCGGCGAGGTCCGCATGGACAGCTCCGTCAAGAATGGACAGGTGGCGGTCTTCAACGGCACCCGCTTCATCGCCCGCGTGCAGCTGCCCGAGAGCGAGCACCAGCGCCGCGCCATGCGCGCGCAGATCGACGCGTTCGTCGACAACACGACGCGGGTCACCAAGGACGGGCCGGTGCTCGAAGCGAAGAACGTGCTGAGCGAAGCAGAGGTCGACGCCATCGTCGCGCTGGCCAAGGGCGCCGACGGGAAGCTCACGCCGGCCGGGAAGGAAGAGCTCGAGCACCTCGTCTTCCGATCGTCCTTCTCCGAGACGGCGAAGGACAGCTACGCGACGGAGGCCGCGCGTGCCGAGGCCAGCAGCCGCTTCGAGAGCCACCCGCGCTTCCAGCTGACGCGCCGCTCGATGCTGGCGCTGTACGGCGCGGTCGGTGTGGGCAACCCGTACAAGGCGTACCTCGACGCGCACCCTGAGCAGTGAAGGGCAGGCTCTCACCATGAGAGCGCGCAAACTCTGCATGACGCCGGTCGTGGCCACTTCGGCGCGTGTCTGGTCTACGGGCCGCCATGCCTGTGCCTCGCGTCCTCCGCTTGCTCGTCGTCGGCTGCGCCGTTGGCGCCCTCGGCTGTGTTCGCCCTCTGCCCGACGAGCTGAGCCTGCTGGTGCTCGGCGAGCCGAGCCTCGCGCCGGGTGAGAGCGCCGAGCCGGTGGAGGTGCGCGTCGTCTGCCAGAGCTGCCCCGTCGACGCCCTCGACGACTACGCGCTGGAGTGGGGGCGCCCCGAGCTCCCCACCGACCGCAGCCTGGTGGGGACCTTCGCTCCGGCGCAGGCCACGTGGAGCAACCAGCTCGTCGTCAGCGCCGCTGCGTCAGCTCGCCGAGGAACGAGCCGGGACTTCGTGGTGACGCTGGTGCGCAAGGGCACGCGGACCATCGCGCGCACGGCCGTCGTCACCACCCATGTGTCGGGGGCGGACTTCAGCCTGGCCGCCGAGCCCGCCGCGCTGTCGGTGCCACCCGGAGGCCTCGGCGCGTTCCGAGTGCGGGTGGCGCGCGCGCAGGGCTTCACCGGCGCGGTGTCGCTCGCGGTGCCCGCCGACGTGTCCCTGGTGGACGGCGGTGCCAGCGGCGCGAGCGCGGAGCTGCTCGACGGAGACGAAACGGGTGACACCCGGCTGGTGCTGCTCCGCGCCAACTCCGCCGCGGCGGACGCCGAGCTCCGGGTGCGCGTGCGGGGCAGCTCCGCCACCAGCGAGCAGCTGCTCGAGGTGCCGGCGTCCGTCGAGTCGGCCGCTGAAGGCGTTCGGCTGACGCTGAGCGTCTCGCCGCCGGGCCTGCTCGTGCCCCGAGGCGCGTCGCGGAGCGCCCGCGTGCAGCTCCGAGCTTCCTCGGCGCGTTCGCTCGACGCGACGCTGGCGGTGACCGGCCTGCCGTCGGGCGTCACTGCGCAGCTTTCGCCGTCGAGCCTCACCGTCGCGGGGGACGGCGGCGTGGCCATGCTGGACCTGCGCGCGGAGCCCGGAGCGCTCCCCCGCGTGAGCACGCCGCGCGTCGTCGCCGTCGTCGGGGCCGTCGCCGTCGAGTTCGGCTTCGTGTTGACCGTGCCGGGCACGCCGTCCGATGCGGGCGTGGAGCCGGACGAGGACGGAGGCGAGGCTGACGGCGGCGCGCTCGACGGCGGCGGAGTGGACGGCGGCGCGCTCGACGCGGGGGCCGGGCCGAACCTGCTGCGCTGCGAGTGCGGCGATCTGACCTTCCGCGGGCCGGTGTGCACGCCGGTGACGTGCGTGGGCACCGCGCAGCTGACCGACGAGTGCGCCCGCGTGTGCGGCGACGCGGGGACGTACATGCACCAATGCACCGAAGCCTCGCCGCAGTGTGGCGCGACCTCGTCCCGCGACGCGGGGCCACCCGAAGGCACGACCGAGGTGCTGTGCGACTGCAACGACGGCCTGCCGCCGCTGCGCGTCTGCGCGGACCTGTCCTGCAACAGCTTGTTCACGGTGGTGCTCCAGACGCAGCGCTGCGCGACGGCCTGCGGCGGGAGCGGCTTCGGGGTCGCCTCCACGCGCTGCACGTCCAACGCGCTCGTCTGCGGCGGCGACGGAGGCGCTCCGCCGGGCAACGGCTTCTACTGCGCGTGCGCCGACGGCCGACGCACGGGGGTGTGCGGCGGGCGGACCTCGTGCACCGTGGCGCCGCCCTTTCTGCCCGTCACCTGTCCGGAGTTCTGCGACGGCGGGGCGGTGCAGCAGCTGGACTGCCTGGTGGAGCACTTCGAATGCCAGCCGGGCGTGACGACGTTCCCCTGGGACGCGGGCGTCGTCGACGCGGGCCCTTTCGACGCGGGGCCGGCCGACGCGGGGCCACCCGACGCAGGGGTCGACGCGGGCCGAACGTTCGCCTGGGGCGTCGTGCAGGTGTCTGCCGGCTGGACACACGCCTGCGCGCTGACCGACGGCGGCGCGGTCTACTGCTGGGGGCGCAACCCGCGGTTCGGCGACCCGGTCACGCGCCCGGTGCGCCACGCGGCGCCGACGTTGGTGGAAGGCCTCCCTGCGGTGACGCAGCTGGCGTCGGGCAACGAGACGAGCTGCGCGCTCGACGCCGACGGACAGGCCTGGTGCTTCGGCAGCAACGTGGGCGTCTTCAACGCGCTGCAGCCCGACGGCGGCGACTGGGGGCCGGCTGTCGCAGACGCCGGGGGCCTGCGCTTCACCCGGCTCGTCATGGGCGGCAGCACCCTCTGTGGCCTGACGGCCGACGGCGGCACGTACTGCTGGGGCGGGAACCTCAACGGCGGCCTGGGACGCGGCTTCACCAGCGCGCAGGAACTGGTGCCAGCGCCTCCCGACGGGGGTGGGCCGTACGTGGAGGTGGCGTCCGGGCAGCAGCACAGCTGCGGGCGGCTCTCGAGCGGCGAAGTGTACTGCTGGGGCCTCATCCCTCCGCGCAGCACGCTCTCGGCGTTCTTGCTGTCGTCGACGCTGCGCTTCAGCCACCTGTCCGCGGGCACGCAGTTCAGCTGCGGCCTCGAAGCGTCGACGAGCCGCGCGCGCTGCTGGGGACAGAACGGCAGCGCGCAGTGTGGCGTGGTGTCGCCCACGTCCATCTCCGCGCCGACGCTCGTGTCCACCACGCAGCCGTACTTCCAGCTGACCGCCGGCAGCGTGCACGCCTGCGCCATCACCGACGCGGGGGTCGGCGCCTGCTGGGGCCTCGCGGGCTTCGGGCGGCTGGGCAACGGCTCCGTCACCAATTCCTTCGCCGTGCCGCAGCCGTTGTTCGGCAACCCGCTGCTGACGCAGGTGAGCGCCGGCCTCGACTTCACCTGCGCGCTGGCGCGGGACAACCGCATCTTGTGTTGGGGCTACAGCGGCGAAGGCCAGCTGGGGCCCGGCACCGTCGCCAGCAGCCGCACCTTCCCGATTGAGGTGGTCCGATGAGCTCCGCCCGGCTGTCCGCTCGGAGCGCCGCCGCGCTCGTCCTCGTCGTCGCCAGGCTGTGCGCCGCCGGTGTGACGAATGACGGCTCTTTCACCCAGCGCGTGCCGATCGCCCTGCCGCCGGGGCCCGCCGGCATGCACCCGACGCTGGCCCTCACGTACGACTCGAATGCGGGTGACTCCTTCGTCGGCTTGGGCTGGCAGCTCGAAGGCCTGCCCCAGGTGGTGCGCACGCGCGTCAGCCACGGCGTGCGGCTCGACGCGACGGACCACTTCCTGACGCACCAGGGCGTGCTGGTGCGCGCTGGAAACAGCGGGCCGTACCGGGCGCAGGCCGACGACTGGGGCCTGTGGCACGCGGAGGGCGCCTGCGGCAGCGGGCCGTGCAGCTTTCGGCTCGAGGACCGCGAAGGGCGGCGCTGGTACTTCGGCGAGGCGGCCAGCGCCCGCGTCACCACCACCTCGGGTGAGGTGGCCGTCTTCGGGCTCTCGCGCGTCGTCAACGTCGACGGGCTCGAGTGGCGGGCGGAGTACTTTCGCGACGGCGCCCACCTCTACCCCCGGCGGGTCCGCTACACCTTCGTCGGCGGCGTCGCGAAGCGGCGGGTGGACTTCACGTACCAGCCCCGGCCCGCCACTGACCGGCCGACGGCGTTTGGGACCGGCGCGTACCAGGAGCTGCGGCAGCGCCTGGCCAGCGTCGCGGTGTACTCGGCGGACGTGCTCGTGCGCCGGTACGAGCTGACGTACGACGACGTCGAGCGGCGCCGCTCGCTCTTGCGCTCCGTGCAGGAGATTGGCGACGACGACACCAGCCGACTCCCGGCGCTCACGTTCTCGTACGCGACGGAGCAGCCCGGGCCCAACGCCGGCGCGCAGGCGTTCGCTGGGCGGCTCGACATCACCACGCGGGGCGGAGCGACGGCTTCGGACTGGCTACAGGGCGCGCACCGGACCCACGTCGGGGACTTCGACGGCGACGGCAGGTCCGACCTGCTGCTCCAGGGCTATGAGCTGCTCATCGGCGCCACCGACACCAAGGTCTGGCTGTCGTCGACGCAGGCCTGGGTGAACGTCACCCAAGGCTCCTCGGCGCGGCGCAGCGAGTGGAGCGTCACGTCGTACGCCGCGCTGCCCGGCGACTTCACCGGCGACGGGCTGGCCGACGTCATGCTGCTCCCGCTGACGACGGCCGACGGCGCGTACGTCATGCGCAGCGTGGGCGACGGCACCTTCGTCCGCAATTCGCTGCGGCAGGTTGGCGTGCTCGAAGACGACGACTGGGCGCTGTCCTACCGTCCCTCGTTGACCACCTACTTCCGCACGCCGGTGGTGGGTGACTTCGACGGCGACGGCGCGCTGGACGTGCTGCTCCAGCCGAACCACGAGTCGCAGCAGGCGCGGCTGTGGTTCTCCGACGGCGCGGTGACGTCCTTGGGCTCCGGGCGCCGCTGGGCTGCGCAGGCGCACCTGCTGACCGCCGCGGACTTCGACGGCGACGGCGTGACTGACGTGCTGTCGCAGGGGCTCGACGAGGGTGAAGGGCACGAGCTGCTCGTCTTCGCGCGGGATCGCAGCTTCCGCGCGACGTCGCTGTCGACCGGCGACGACGTGTACGCCAGCCGCGACCGCCGCGCCGTGCCGCTCGACGCGAATGGCGACGGGCTCATGGACGTGTTCCTCAAGCCCCTGCGCGACACGACGCCCGGGAAGCTGCTGCTCTCGCGCGGGTTCGGCTTCGTCGTCATGAGCGACGGCTACCTGGACTTGGGCAGCCCGCTGCAAGCCTGGCCCGGCGACTTCAACGGCGACGGCCGGGACGACCTGGTCTTCTTCGACCCGTCGAGCGGCGCGCTCCACACGGCGCTCGAGTCGAACGGGCGCACGCTCGAGCTGTCGCTGCCGCCGACGACGTCAGGCCCGCCTTCCTTTGCGGCCTCGGGCGGCGACTTCGACGGCGACGGGCGCGCCGACCTGCTCTTCTTGGAGCAGGGCCGCGTCGAGCTGTGGCAGGGCAGTGGCCAGAAGGCCCGCGTCGTGACGCGCACGACGAACGGCAACGGCGGCCGCCTCGACGTCGTCTACACCCAGGCCGCGCAGCACCCGACCGCGCGGCGAGGTGGAGGTCCCGGGCGACGGGACAGCAGCCCGCGCGCCGTGGTGACGCAGGTGACGAGCGTCGACGGAGACCGGGGCAGCGCCGTCACTCGGTGGACGTATTCGAACCAGCGCATCGTGGTGCGCAGCAGCCCGACGGCCCACCAGCGCCGCTTCGTGTCGTTGGGCTTCCTCACCGTGGAAGAAGAAGACGCGCAGACCCGGCAGAAGCTGCGCCGCGAGCTGGCCTGGGCGCCCTGGGTGGCCGGCCTGGCGCTGTCGGTGGAGTCCTTCGACGCGGACGGGCGGCGCACCAGCCTCGAGGAGACGCTCGACTTCACCAACCACGCCTGCGTCGACGAGCCGGCCTGCGCGCCCAATGGCGACCACCCGTTGGGGCTCATGCGCGCGCGGCCGAACGGGCTGCGCACCACGAAGTACGAAGCCGGGGAGCCGCTGTTTCGCCGCACCCGCGTGTACACGTACGACACCTTCGGGAACCCGACGCGCACCCAGGACACCTCGGACGTGTGGCGCAACGACGCGTGGCTGCGGCTGCGCGAGCGCTTCGAGCTGAACGAGTGGATCAACCAGTCCACGCCGGTCCGCGCCATCGGCCTGCCGTACCAGGCGCGTGTCTGCACGAGCGCGGCGTGTGACACGGTGCTGTCCGGGCTGCGCACCACCTACGACGGCGCGGTGTTGGGCCGCACCGGCACGCGGCTGCTCGCCACCAAGCTTGAGCGCACGCTCGGCACACGCTGGGTGGGCACGTCGCGGGAATACGACGACGTCGGCAACCTCACCCGCGAGGTGGGTCCGGACGGCCTGGCCACCGTCATGACGTACGACGCCGAGTTTCGACGGGACCGCGTGTCGCTCTCGCAGCCCGGAGAGCCCGAGCTGTCCTTCGCGGTGGACCACCGCTACGGGCTGGCCGTCACCGAAGCGGACGAGAACGGCACGGTGGTGACGACGACGCTCGACGCGCACGGGCGCCCGGAGCGCAAGCGCTGGGTCGGCGCCGACGGCCGCGTGCTGCGGGAGCGCGTCATCAGCCACCAGGCGCCGACGCAGAGCGACCTCGGGTTCACCCGCATGTGCACCGTGGGGGAGCCGGGCCAGCCCCTCGACGACTGCACCACGACGTTCGTCGACTCGCTGCTGCGCACGCGCCGGGTGACGGCCTGGGGCGCACACGGGCTGACCGTGGTGACGACGCAGTACGACGCCGCGGGCCGGCCGTGGAAGACGAGCGAGCCGCACGCCCCCAACCAGCCCGACGTGGCGTGGACGACCACCGAGTACGACGCCGCCGGGCGGGTCGCCCGCGTCGTCCACGCCGACGGCAGCGCCACCACCCACCGCCACAACACCCTGCCGCGGACGAACACCGAGGTGCAGATGGAGCAGGTCATCGGCCCGACGGGCTTCGTGACGTCCACCTGGAAGGACCTCGACGACCACGCGGTGCGCGTCACCGAGGGCACGGCGAGCGACGGTGGCTTCACGCTCGTCGTCGCCGTGCGCTCCACCTACGACGTGCGCGGGCAGCTCGAGCGCGTCGAGTCGCCGGGCAAGGTGACGGCGCTGACGTACGACGAGCTGGGCCGCAAGACGTCCATCACCGAGCCGGACACCGGGCGCACCGAGTACACGTACGACGACGGGGCGACGGGCCGCGCGGCCTGGGGCCGGCTCCTGACGGCGTCTCGTCCGAGCCCCAACGGCGGTGCCGGGCGCGTCACCACGACGTACGGCTATGACGCGCACGGGCGCCTGGCGACGGAAGGCAGCTCCGACGGCACGTCAGTCAGCTACGAGTACGACGACCCGGCGGTGGCCAACGCGAAGGGCAAGCTCACCCGCGTCACCCAGGTGAGCCAGGGCGTCACGCTCTCGTCCGCGGTGGCGTACGACGGCCTGGGCAACCGCTCGCAGGTGCTGCGCTCGGCCACCGGCGCGGGCTTCAGCTTCTCGGGCGTGGAGCGACAGCGCTTCGACGTGCTCGGGCGGCTCTCGTCGCTGACGTACTCCGACGGCTCGGTGGCGACGTACCGCTACCACGGCGTGTCGCGGGCGGTGGAGTCCATCACCCTGGGGGACGCGGTGGTGGTGCGCTACCCCGAGTACACGCGGCGCGGCCAGGCGCTGCGGGTGGAGTACGGCAACGGCGTCAGCACCACGTACGATTACGTGCAGCAGACGGGGCTGGTCGATCGCGTGCGCGTGCACCACGGCGCGAGCAACACCGCGCTGTACGACGTGGACTACCACTTCGACGCGGCCGGCAACGTCGAGAGCATCGCCGATCGTCTCGACGCCACGCGCTCGCGCCGCTTCTCGTACGACGGCTTCGGTCGGCTCTCGCGGATGACGGAAGGGGCCTGCGCGCTGGCCGGCACGTGTCGCGTGTTGAACTACGCGTACGACACCGCGGGCAACCTGCTGCAGAAGGAAGACACCACCTTCACGCTCGTGCCTGGGACGGGGCGCGTGGCGTCGGACGGGACGGACGCCTTCGAGTGGTCCGAGGGCGGGAACCTGCTGCGGCGCGGCACCGTCGGCTACCGGTACGACCGGCGGAACATGCTCTCGTCGGTGTTCGAAGGGCCGGAAGCGGCGCCCACGCTGGTGCAGAAGAACCACCACGACCAGGACGGGCGACGGCTGCTCAAGGAGCGCTTCGACGGCATCACCGTGACGCGCACCTTCTTCCTGGGGAGGCTCTCGGAGCTGACGGAGCGGCGCGCGGGCGGCCGGCTCCTGGGCGGCCAATACACCCGGTTCGTCTTGGGCGCCGACGGGCAGGTGGTGGCGAGCGTGGCGAAGGACGTCACCGCGCTGCGCGCGCCCAGCTTCTTTGGCGCCGCGGAGCAGTTCGACCGCGACACCGCGGCGAGCTCGGCCCAAGGCCTGTGGCGGCTGCTGCGCGCGGAGGCCGCGCTCGGCGTGGCCAAGGGGCGGCTCGAG
>JALHOS010000093.1 GCA_022842905.1 Myxococcaceae bacterium
GCAAGACGATGCGGGCCGTCGCGCGGCGCAAGGAGCACTTCGGTGAGGAGGAGCTCGAGCCGCAGCGCCGCGCCATGCTGCGGCCCGGCGCCGCGAAGGCGGCCGTCGGCTGGTACCGCGCCGCGCTCGCCGACGCCCTGCCGTGGTCGAAGAAGGCCGCGCGCGTCTACCCGCCGATCGCCGCGCCGGTGTCCTTGCTGTGGGGCATGGAGGACGGCGCGCTCGGCTACGACGACGTGGTTCCGGGCACCGAACGCTACGCGCCCAGGCTGACGGTGGAGCGGCTCGAGGGGGTGGGGCACTTCCCGCAGGCCGAGGTGCCGGACGTCGTGAACGAACGGCTCATGGCCTGGCTTGGGGCACGCTGACACGCGTCGGTGCGGGGGTTTGCGTTGCGCTGGCGAAGCACACAAACTTCGCCCGCCCCGCATGTCTCTCTCGACGCCGACTCGCCTGAGTTCCCTGCCGAGGATCCCCTCACCGACAGCCGCTGACGGGTACGCCGCGGCGACCGAGCCTCACGTCCGACTGGGCCGGCAGGCGCTGGCGCGGTGGCCCGACGGGAAGGCCGTCGCGCTGACCGACGCGCCCAAGGCCGTTCGCGACGAGGCGGCCCGAGTCGTCGCGTCGCACGGCGGGCAAGCGCGCGTGGAGGTGCGCCGCGTCCAAGCCGACGGCCGGGACTTCTTGGCGACGCGCGTCAGCTCCGGGCGGACGACGGACATCGTCCCCTACGGCTCGGTGTACGACGCCGCCGGTGCGCGGCTGTCCGACTACGAAGAGCTCGACGGCCGGCGCTTCTTCTACCCGTCGCCTGCGGAGCAGCAGTTCGACGGGCGCGTCGCCTCGCAGATCCAGCAGCTCTTCCGCCCGCGTGAGCTGGGCACGGTGAAGCTCAAGGCCAAGGAGGCCAACGACGGCGCCGTCGCCGCGCTCCTGGCCAAGGACCTGCCCAAGGAGCCTTCGCACGCCCACGGCTCGAAGACCTACCGCTTCGAGCTCGAAGGGACGACGTACTACGCGCGCTTCCACGCGCAGGGCACGCTGGTGGAGCTCACGCCGACCTGGGGTGGGCCGCCCCGCTTCGAGACAGCAGGCCCAAGCCTGAGCCTGTTCGACGACCGGGGTCGGAGCATTGGGCAGTGGACGGTCGACGCCCGAGGTGACGGCTTCGGGTGGAACACGGTGCGGCACGCGTGGGGGCACGATTGAGGCGTGGCGTCGGCGCGGTCGGGTGCGCGCTGCTGTTCTCGTGGGCCTGCGCGAGCGAAGTGCAGCCCCAGCCCCAAGCCCGGACTGGCGACCCCGCGCGCTCCTTTGGCTCCCTCGCGCAGGACGGCACCTTCGTCTACTGGCGCCCGGCCGACGGTCGGTCGTTGCTCCGCCAGCGGCTCGATGGGAGCGGCGGCGTCGAAGTGTGGGGGCCCGACGCGGGGGTGATCAGCGGCTCCGCGCCGGTCGTGACTGCGGGCCACGTCGTCTGGTTGAGCGAGCGGCTCGAGGTGAGGCCGTTGGACGGCGGGGCCGGGTGGCGCGTTGGCGGGACTGCGACGTCGGCCTTCGCGGTCTACGGACGCAAGGTCGCGCTGGTGAGCTACGCCGCACAGGAACTCTCGGTGTGGGACCTGCTCACGGGGGCGCACGAGCGCACTCTGGCGCTGCCGACCGGGCGGCTCCTCGGCTTCACCGCGACCGGTGCGCTGCTGAAGATGGAGTGCCTGTACCGTTCAGACGACGCCGGGCTCGGGCGCGCGGTTTCGCGGGAGAACGTCGACGGCGGGCGCTTCGAGCCGTGGGCGCGCGCGTCGTGCCCCACCTCGACGTTGCTCGATGGTGAGGTGACGTACCTGAACGACTACACGCCGCCCGAAGGGCAGCTTCCCGGCACCACGGTCCTTCGTCGGCTGGACGCGAACGGCGAGACGACGCGGCTGCCCCTGGACGACGTGCTCTTCGTGCGCGGCGGTGTGGCGTTTCACTTGGCGGAATGGAAGTCGCAGCCCCTGCTGAGCGGCGACGGCGGCGTCATGCTGGCGCAGGACGGTGGGGTGCTGCTGAGGCAGGTGCCCGGCACGGTCGAAGCGGTCTCCTTGGTCGACGGCGGCCGCACGACAGTGGTGACGCTCGATGGCGGGCTGTGGGGCTTCGCGGTGGACGGGCAGCGCAGCGTGGTCCTGTACGACGAGCCTGAGGCGGCGCCGCTCTTCGCGCCGCTGCCTGCGGGTCTGCGCTGGCCGTGAGCCCTTCACGCGGCGTCGCGGCGGTGAGCGAGCGCTGCGTCGACGGACCGAAAAGGGGTATGCGCGGGGACCCATGAAGAACCCGCTCCTCGACGACCGCGATCTCGACTTCCAGCTTCGCGCCGTGCTGCACGCCGACGCGCTCCTGACGCTGCCCGCCTTCGCGCACGTGAGCGCGGCGGACCTCGACGCCATGCTGTCGACCTGGCGCCGCTTCGCGCGTGACGTGCTGCTGCCCACCTACCGGCCCATGGACGAGCAGCCGGCGGTGCTGCGCGACGGCGGCGTCGTCTGCCACCCGGCCATGAAGGCGCTCTGGCCTCAGCTGGTGGACTTGGGCGCCATCACCGCGTCGCGGCCGCTCGGCGTCGGCGGCCAGCAGCTCCCGCTCACGCATGTGACGGCGGGCACGCTGTACCTGATGGCGGCGAACCTGTCGGCCAACGGCTTCGCGGGCCTGACGCTGGGGGCGGGCCACCTGATCGAAGCGTTCGGGAGCGACGCGCTCAAGGCCGAGCTCCTGCCTCCGCTCTACGAAGGCCGGTGGACGGGCACCATGGCGCTGACCGAGCCCCAGGCGGGCTCGAGCCTGGCCGACGTGCGCACGCGCGCGACGCCGACCGCGCAGGGCCACTTCTTGGTGTCAGGCGCGAAGCTCTTCATCTCGGGCGGCGACAACGACTTCGTGGAGAACGTGGTGCACCTGACGCTCGCGCGGCTCGACGGCGCGCCGGCGGGGACGCGCGGCATCAGCCTGTTGGCGATTCCCAAGAAGCGGCGCGCGGCGGACGGCAGCCTGGTGGCGAACGACGTCAAGGTGACGGGGCTCATTCACAAGCTCGGCTGGCGTGGCATTCCCAGCGCGGCGCTGGCCTTCGGCGAAGCCAACGACTGCCACGGCTACTTGGTGGGCGAGGCGCACCAGGGCCTCAAGTACATGTTCCAGATGATGAACGAGGCCCGCATCATGGTCGGCGCCAACGGCGTGGCCACGGCGGCGGTCGCGTACCAGCAGGCGGTCGCCTACGCGAAGGACCGCGTCCAGGGCCGGCCGCCGTGGGCGAAGGATCCGGCGGCGCCTCCGGTTCGCTTGGTCGAGCACGCCGACGTCCGCCGGCAGTTGCTGCGGCAGAAGGCGATCGTCGAAGGCGGGACGGCGTTGGTGCTGCGCACGGCGCACCTCGCCGACCTCGCGGCGCACGCGGCGGAGCCGGCCCAGCGCCACGACACGGAGCGGCTGCTGTCGGTGCTCACGCCGCTGACCAAGACGTTCCCCGCGGAGAAGGGCTTCGAGAGCTGCGCGCTCGCCGTACAGGTGCACGGCGGCTACGGCTACTCCAGCGAGTACCCAGTCGAGGCCTGGCTGCGCGATCAGAAGCTCAACACGCTGCACGAAGGCACGACTGGCATTCAGGGGCTCGATCTCCTCGGCCGGAAGGTCGTCGCGGACGGTGGAGAGGGCTGGCGTGCGCTGGCCCGCGCGGTGGAAGCCGGCTGCGTGCGCGCCGAGCGCGCTTCCGTTCCGGCCGAGTGGACGCGCGGCGTGCGGGAGATCGCCGGCGTGCTGGAAGAGGCGACGCTCGCGCTGGCGGGCAAGGCGCTGGAGGGCGACGTGCCGGGCATGCTCCTGCACTCCGCCGACTACCTCGACGCCGTCTCGACGTGGGTCGTCGCGTGGCTGTGGCTCGAGCAAGCCGCCGCCGTGCACGAGGCGCCCCTTCGCACCGCGTTTCACGAAGGAAAGCTGCGCGCCGCCCAGTACTGGCTGGCCACGGAGCTGCCGCGGTGTCGCCAGCTCGCCGCGCTCTGCGTGGCCGGCGAGGACAGCTACGCGCAGGTGCCCGAAGAAGGGTGGTGAGCAGCTCCCGCGCTTTTGGAGCGCTGGAGGGTTTCACCAAAATCGACTTCGGTGCGCCGCGCATGGTCGACGGCGCCACTCGGAGGACAGCAGCGCTTTGGCGGTGGGCTCCGCTCGGCGTCTTCGCCGTGGCCCTGCTCGTCTACCTGGCCACGCGCGCGCCGGGGCTCGCGTACACCGACGCCGGGGAGCTGGCCGCCGCCGCCTGGAGCCTGGGCGTCGCGCACCCGACCGGCTACCCGCTGTTCGTCGCGCTCGCCTGGCCGTGGAGTCACCTCCCGTGGAACTCCGTGATCGGCGGACTCAACGTGCTCATGGCGGTGTGGACCGCCGCCGCCGTGGCCGTGACGGCGCTGGTGGCGCGGCAGCTCCTCGAAGGCCTCCCCGCCGGTGGGAAGTCGGCCGCGAGCTGGCGTGTGTCGTGGCCGCCGGTCGTCGGGGCGCTGCTGTTGGCGTTTGCGCCCGTCGTCTGGAGTCAGGCCACCAGCGTCGAGGTGTACGCGCTGCACCTGCTGCTGCTCTGCCTGACGGCGCTGGCGTGTCACCGCGGCTGGGCGTGGGTTGGCTTGGGGGTGGGGCTGCTGTTGTCCAACCACGCGTCGTCCGTCTTCCTCCTCCCCGGCGTGGTGGCGTGGGCGTGGCGGCTGCACGGGCGGCCGTCGCGTCGGTTGGCGCTCGGGGCTGCTGGGCTCGCGCTCGGCGTCCCCGCGGCGCTCTATGGCGCGCTCGTGCTGCGGGCGGCGCAGCTGCCGACGCTGAACTGGGGGTGGATCCACCGCGGCTGGGCGGCCTTCTGGTACCACGTGAGCGGCGCGCAGTTTCGCGTGTGGCTGACGTGGGACGCGAAGACGCTGTCGGCGAACGGCGCGGTGCTGCTCGAGCTGCTCGGGGGGCTGACGCTGGGCCTGGGCGGCCTGATCGCGCTCGTCGGCGCGTACACGCTGCGGAGGTCGATGCTGCTGCCGCTCGCGCTGCTCGTCGTCGGCAACCTGGCGGGCACGCTGGGCTACGGCATTCCGGATCTCGCCCCGTACTTCCTCCCGACGCTCTTCGTGGTCGCGCTGTGTCTGACGGTTGGCCTCGCGACGCTCGTCCAGCGCGC
Source organism: Myxococcaceae bacterium (assembly GCA_022842905.1). Lineage (GTDB taxonomy): Bacteria > Myxococcota > Myxococcia > Myxococcales > Myxococcaceae > JALHOS01. The sequence goes on from JALHOS010000093.1 coordinate 5,201, forward strand.
CCCGTCCTGGCTCGTGGCCGCGACGCTGCTGCTGCCGCTCGGCTCGGCTGGGCTCCACTGGCGCAGCCAGGACCGCCGCGAGGCGCGCGCCGTCGAACACTACGCGCGCTGGGTGCTGGCCAACCTCGCGCCCAACGCCGTGCTGCTCACCCAGGAGTGGGACGTGCTCTGTGGGCCGCTCTGGTACCTGCAGGCCGTCGAGGGCGTGCGCCCAGACGTGCTCGTCGTGGACAAGGAGCTGCTTCGCCGGACTTGGTACGTGCCGCATCTGAAAGCGGGCGCGGGGACGGCGTTGGACGGACTCGAGCCCGAGCTGGACCGGTACCTGCGGCTCCTCGCGCAGTTCGAAGCGGAAGGGCCCTCGTTCACGAACGACGCGGCGCGGGTGCAGGCCATTCAGGCGGCGTTCGAGGCCGTGCTGCGCGGGCTGGTGACGAAGGTGGGCGGGCGGCCGGTGTACGCGTCGACCGACGTGCTCGCGGCCGAGCCGTCGCTGACCCGCGGGTTTCAGCTGGTCATCAGCGGCCCCGTCGTGCGCGTGTCCGAGGCGCCGGTGGCGCCCACGCGGCCCAACCTGGAGGCGCTGCCCGAGCTGCTCCGCGCGCTCGACGGCCGCGAGGACCGCCTCGATCGCCAGCTGGCCCGCACCGCCGCGCGTGGCGTGGCAGCGAGCGCGGCGCAGGCGCTGGAGGTGTGGCGGGACGAGGTGAGCTTCCGACAGCTGCGGCACTGGGCGCGGCAGCTCGATCCGCGTGGGCCGTTTCTGCCGCAGCTCGATCGCGCGCTGCCCTGACCGCTCTGTCTAAAACTTGATCCCGAACACCCCGCGCAGCGCGTGCGCGAAGTCCAGCGTCGGCGCCGTCGTGGGCACCGGCGTCGCGCCGCCCGGCTGGAACGCGCCGAAGGGGAGCAGGCCGGCCCACTGGAGCTGCGCGAAGAAGCCGTCCTCCGTCTCGTATTTGAAGCCCGCCGAGAACTCGAGGCCCAGGTTCGGGTCTCCGGGCAGCCCGTCGCGCGCGCTGGGCACCGACTGGCCGTAGATCGCCCGCGCGTACAGCACCGAGCCCCACACGTTGATGCCCTGGGTGATGCGGTAGCTCACGCGCGGCTTCACGTAGAACGAGTCCGTCACTCCGCCGAGCAGCTCTCGGTAGAGGATCATGTCCACCCGGTAGTCGCGGTTGAAGCGGAAGTTGCGCACCACGGGGTCGGTGCAGCTGGTCGCCGACGAGCACGCCCACTGCGGCCCGTCCACGTCGCCGGCCTTCGTCTCGCCGTTCGCGCCCGAGCCCTTGCGCCGCGGGTAATTGCCGAAGCCCGCCGAGTCATCACCCGACGCGAAGCCGACCTCGCCGCCGACCTCCAGGTTCCCGTTGAGGAACTTGTACTCACCCTGGAGCACCGCGCCGAACTGCCAGAACTCCACGCGCTTGTTGCCCCCCGCATACGCGTTCGCCCACCCGAGGATCGCCGCGACCTCGGCTTCGATGCGGAACTTCTTGCGCTCGAGCTTGAGCCAGATGTCCGGCATGAACAGGTTGGCGTCGCGGAGGATGAAGTTGCTGTCCGGGCCCGCCTGGCTCTGGCCGTCGCTCACCAGCGGCGACCACAGCGTGTTCGAGCTGTTCTTCTGCGTGCGGTAGGTGAAGTGCAGGCCCGTGTTGAACACGGTCTGGTCCGAGTCGAGCTTCGCCTTCGCTTCGGTCTCGGTGTCGCGCTTGGCGACGGCCAAGATGAAGCTGTTCGCGTCGTCGCTGTTGGACAGGTTGAACGGCTGGCCACCCTCGGGCAGCCGCAGCGACGTCAGCCCCGACACGTTCACGTCGATCATCGGCGTCACGTAGAAGCCGGCCAGCGGCTCGGCGGTGAACATGACGCGGTCGACGGTGTCGCCCCAGTCGTTGTCCAGCCCGTTGCCGTCGTTGTGCATCATGCCCAGGCCCCAGTGGGAGCCCATGCGGCCGAAGCGCAGAATGCCGACCGGCGTCGACACTTCACCCCACACCCGCTTGAGCGCCACCGCGTCGTTGAGCGAGTTGATCCCGCTGCGCGGCGGCACCTGCGACTGCGAGAAGACCGACAAGTCGTAGCGGTCGTTCCAGAAGCCCGGGCCGCTGCGCGAGTACGCGTAGTCCGGCGTCCCGCCCCACACCAAGTTGTCCAGCACGTCCACCTGCGTGCGAATGCGGACCTCTTCCGACACGTTGATCGTCGGCTCGAAGCGGAAGCGCATGTTGATGCCGGCGTTCGTCCGCTCGCCCGAGGACAGCGGAGAGCTGGGCCACAGCGCTTGGCTGGGCAGCGTCTCGAACGGCCTGCGGCCCAGGTCGAGCCGCCACAGCACGTCCGGGCGCACCCGCAGGTAGCCGTCGAGGGACACGAGCTCGAGCTTGCGCTTCTCGTCGACCCAGTCTTCTTGCCACCCCTGGGCGACGGACTGCGTGGCTGCCTGCGCCCGCATCTCTTCCCGCAGCTCCTTCACTTCCCGGCGCGCAGCGTCGAGCTTGGCTTCGAAGTCCCGCTTGAGTGCTTCGGTGTCGCTCAGGCCTGCGCTCGGCGCTTCACTTGGCATCGTCACCGGCGTCGCGGTCGGTCCGCCGTCGGCCTGCGCCCAAGCCTGGGCGGCGGTGAGCGCACACACTGAAAGCAGGACGCGTAGCTTCACGAAGCTCTCCACGGACACGAAGAAAACAGGCGGCGGACGTATGCCACCGTCTGGGAGCGGTCAAAGGAATACCGAGGGATTACGCGGCGGGTGGCGGGGTGATTGCGCGCCTTGTCGACTCGGTCGCGCGCTTCGCCCCGCTCACATCTGGATGAGGCCTTTGCGCAGCGCTTCGGTCACCGCTTCGACGCGGTTCGTGACGTCCAGCTTCTTGTAGATGTGCTCGAGGTGCGTGCGGATCGTCGCGCGGGACACGCCGAGCATCTGCGCGGCCTCGGGGTTCGACACCCCTTTGGCGATCAGCGTGAGGATCTCGTGCTCGCGGTCGGACAGCTGCTTGCCCACCGGCTCTTCGCGCAACGGCGCGCTCGGCTCGGGTGAGTGCGGCGCAGGCTCGCTCGGCGCCTTGAACTGCTTGAGCAGCGCCCGCGCGAGGCTCGGCTGAATCACCGTGCCCCCGGTGCAGATCTCCTGCATGGCTTCGATCAGCTTTTCCTTGGGCGTGCCCTTGAGCAGGTAGCCCGACGCCCCGGCGCGCACCGCCTCGAGCACCTGCGCCTCTTCGTCGAACGTCGTGAAGATCAGCACCTCGAGCTTGGGCCGGCTGGCCTTGAGCTTTCGCGTGATCTCGATGCCGGACATGCCCGGGAGGCTCAAGTCGAGCAGCACCACGTCGGGCTCGAGCTTCTCGATCTCGGGAATGCCGGCCTCCCCCGACAGCGCCGTCCCCACGACCGTCACCGCGGGGTCCGCTTCGAGCAGCTTGAGCTGCTGCTTGAGCACCTTCACCTGGTCTTCGACCACGTACACGCGCAGCGGCAGCGTCGGTCGGGTCGGCAGCGTCTCGCGTTCGTCGGTGCCGGAGCTCACGGTGGGCCGAGGACCTAGCAAAGTCGGGCGGTCGCGGCGCGCCAACGTCGCCTCACTCACCGTAGGAGTTCTTTTCGCCGAAGTCGGCCAGCGTCTTCTTCTGCAGCGGGCGGCCGCGCTTGGACTTGGTGTCGACCTGGACGCTGGTGTCGCCGGCCAGCGCGTCGGCGGAAGCCGAGAAGAGCATGCGGACGTGATCGCCGAAGAGCGTCACCACCCCGATGGTGCCGATCGCGATCAGCGCGACGATGATGATGTACTCGGTCATGCCTTGGCCGCGCTTCTTCGGGGCGGCGCGGCGGGTGGAGGACGTGGGCGTGGGCGTGGCGTTCATGGTGGTGCCTTTCGTGGTTGCTGCGTGGTGGGTGCTGCGAAGAGGGGACGAGAAGAGTCGCCGTGGGCGTTCGACCGAGGCAGGGCCCTCGGCGTTCTCGTCCACCACCCGCGGCGTGTACCCAACGAGGCACCGGTGACGACTTCCGGCGCTGCAAGCCGTCACTGGCGACTCCGTCGAGCCACCCGCGCTGCTTGTCCCTGCTGAAAGAAGTATCGGCGGCGCCGCGCGGCGATTTCTCAGCCACCCGACGGACGGGCGCCCGGGCCGTGTGCGCAGGCTTTACAGGGCGCGGCTAACGCTGGCCGGCTGCCGGAGCGGCGCTTTGTCGACCACCGTGACGACCGCCAGGCTGACCTTCGAGTGCAGCGCCCAGCGCTGTCCGGGCTCTGCCTGCGCCGTCGCTTCCCGCCGGGCGACGAGCTCCGCGGCGAGGTGTTCGGCGGCGCGCTCGTCAGCCCCGAGCGGACCATGCGAGGCCTGTGCGGCCGTCAGCGCGGTGGTCAGCGCGTTCGGGCCGAAGCCCGCATCGCGCAGGCCGGTGCCGAGCACGAACATGTCTCCGAGCTGCGCGGCGCGCTCGCTCACCATCCACCGGGGGAGCCCCTCGGGGTTGGCCTCGCGCCCCAGCCAGCTCCCGTCGACCTCGGCCATCCACTGGAGCGTGTCGGGGAGGATGCTCGGGTCGAGCTCCCCGGCGATCGGCAGGTGCGCCGAGAGCAACTCGAACGACTCACCCGTCCACCGCCCGACCAGCTGCGTGCCGGTGTTGGCGATGGCGAGCTGGCCCTGGGCGAGGAGGAGCGCGGCGCAAGACGCTTGGTACTGCTTGGCCCAGGTCGGGCGATCCCACGTTTCGAACTGCGCCTGAATCGTCTGGAGGAAGTGGTGCAGCCGCTCACCGGCCGCGCTCCCCGCGCGCTCCGTCGACGCCCAGCTCGTCCGCGCGCGGGCCAGCACTGGCTCGAGCTCCGCGCGGAACAGCGCCTGCTGGGAACCTCCGCCGCGCCCTTGCGCGCACACCACCCAGCCGTCGGCCTTCAGCACCGTGGCCATGGGCCACCAGTCCATGTCGACGGCCAGCCCGGCGTGCGGGTGCGTGTCGCCGCGATCGCTGCGCCAGGTGCTGATACGGAGGCCCACGGACATGGTCGTCGGCGGCCCACGCTGGCCCACGCGGAGGGCCACGTCAAAGTCCCGTCAGGGGGCCCAGCACCCAGGCGCCCGGCAGCTTCCTTCTTCACAGCGCAGGCCGACGTCGCAGGGCTTCGTCTCGTCGCAGGACTCGCTCGGCTGCCGCAGCGCCGTGCACAGGCCCGCCGTGCAGGCCGCTCCGGCGACACACTGCTGCGGCGCGTTGCAGGCCACGCCGACCTCGACGCGCGCGGTGCACACGAGGCTGGGCGACGCGCAGAAGGCCGACGGAACGCAGGCGGCCGTGGCCACATCGCACGCGGTCCCGACCCCGAGCGCGGCGCAGCGCCCGGCTACACACGAAAGGCTCGGCACGCAGACGCTGCCTCCGTCACCGCACGGCTCGGTGGCGAGCGCCTGCCGGACACAGCGCCCCAGCTCGCAGTGATGATCGACGGGGCAGGAGGCCGGCCCGGCACAGGCCCCCCCTGGAGCCGCCTGCATGACGCAGCGAAAGCCGCCGTCCACCGCGGCGCAGGCCGTGCCCGGAGCGCACGCGTTGCCCAGCGTGCTCGGCTCACACGGCTGGCCTTCGCTGGCCGGGCTCACACACCGGTAGCGGTCCGTCGCCGCCATGACCGCCGCCCCACTCGCGCAGCCTCGCAGCGTCAACACGTCGCTGCCGACACCGAGCTTCGGCAGGCAGCGGCCCGGGCAGCGCTCGCGCAGATCGCAGAAGCTGGCGCTGCCGCAGGCCTCGTGGGTGCGGCAGCCCTGCTCGGTGGTGCTCTTGAAGACGGCGGCGCAGGCGGCGCAGTCCGTCCCCGTCAGGCACGCGCCCGCTTTGGGGGAGTCGAAGCGCAGCGCCCCGCTCGCCAGCGTCTCGCGCAGCGTCGCGCTACAGGCGTTGACGCCCGAGCCGCAGTCGGTGCTCGCCGGCACCACGCCGCAGCTGCGCGCGCGCCGGCACCCCGCGGCCGTACCCAGCTCGGCGCAGTACTCTTCGAAGGACACGCAGCGCCCGCCGTCAGGGCAGAAGTCCATCGGCGCGCAGCCGACCAACGCACTGCTCAGCAGGCTCAGCGCGAAGGACACCCAGACCCCTGCGGTCGTCGTGGCCCGTGGCGCAGGAGCGCTCTGTGGGCGACGACCAGCGGCGGTGCGAGGGCGAGGGCAGGGCGGCACACGCCGGCAGCTAGCGCAGATTCGAGTGACGTACACGCGACGGGCGCGGGCAGGTCAGGAGTTTGGCTGGAACGGCTCACCTGACGAGAACTTCGCGGGCCGTCTGCGTCGCGTCAGTGGTGGGCGTGGTCGCAGCGCAGCACTCGACATGTGTCCAGTCAGCGTCGAGCCGAGCACCAGGCGCGCTCGCAGCGACTACCCGCACGGAGCGGCGTCGGTCGCTCGATTCGTGCGTCGCCCCACAGCGGTGGCCCTCGACCGCACCCTCAAGCAGCACGCGTCTGCTACAGCGACGTGGCCGGCGGCCGCCCGCGCATGAGCGCACGGAACTCCGCCGAGTCGACGCGCATGAGCAGCAGGGTCGCCTGGAGTCCGTCCCTCCACCGCAGCTCTGCCTCCTCACCGTGCTCCAGCGTGACGGTCCGGTCGTACCGCTGGCCAGCGAGCTCGACGTCGAACGTCACCTCGTACGCGCCGGGCTTCGGCTTCGTCGCGAGGAGGAGCCGGTACGCGGGCGCGCGCTGCCCCACGCCGCGTCGCTCGACGTGCACGTGGTGGCCGGCCAGTCCAATCAACCGGGGGGCGGCCAGCTTCGAGCCGTCGCGCCGCAGCTCGACCGCGAAATACAGCCGCTCGTCATCGGTTGGTCTGGGCGCAGCCGCCACGCCGCTGGCTGCGAGGAGCAGCACCACCACGACCCACGTTCGTCGCATGAAGAGGAGGTGAAGCAAGGTTCAAGCCCGCCGTGCCGTCGAGGAGTGCACAGGTGGTGTGACGAGGGCGCTCCCCGACAGCCCTTGCCACCGCGGCACGCGGGCCACGGACACCACAGACAAACTGACACACCCTTTCGTTCCGGCGGCCGGCAGCTCTGGCCGCTCGGGACCGCTGGTTTGACGTGACGACACGCGGCGCTTTGGGCCAGCGTGCGGCGCCATGGACACCCCCTGGGGACCTTCGCTCACACCGGCCGGGGTGCGAGCGTTGCTCCCGGCCCTTGGCCGCTACACCTGGCTCAACGCCGCGGCGTCGTCGCCGTTGCCCACGCCCGTCGCGAAGGCGCGGACGGAGCTCATCGCCCAGGCCGAAGCCCAGGGCGATCTCAGCTTCGCCACCTGGCTGTCCGACAAGGAGCGGGCGCGCGGCAGCTTGGCCCGCTTCGTCGGCGTCCCCAGCCGGCAGCTCGCCTTCGTGCCGTCGACGTCCTTTGCGTTCGGCGCGGCCGCCAGGCTCCTGGTCCGTCACGGCGTGCGCGAGGTGCTGACGCTGCAGACGGAGTTTCCCAGCACCACGCTGCCGCTGCTCCACGCGGGCCTGCACTTGCGCGCGGTGCAGCCGGACGCACGCGGCGCCTACACGGTGGACCGCCTCGAAGCTGCGCTGAGCCCAGCGACCGGTGCCGTCGCGCTGTCCCTGGTGCAGTACGCCAGCGGCTTCCGCGTCGACATGGACGCCGTGGCGGCGCTGTGCCGCGCGCGCGGGCTGTTCTTGCTCATCAACGCCGCGCAGGGCTTGGGCCAGGTGCCGGTGCACTTCGAGCGCTGGGGCGCGCACGCGCTGGCCGCGCCCAGCCACAAGTGGCTGATGGGCGGCTACGGCTCCGGGGTGCTGGCGCTGTGCGCGGCGTGGTGTGACGAAGAGCCGGCTCTGGGCGGCTGGCTGTCGGTGCCGCCGGAGCTGCTGTGGCAGCCCTTCGCCGGCTCGCGGGTGACCGAGGGGCGCGGTGTGGTGGACGTCGACGGCGCGTCTTTTCGGCGCGAGGCGTCCGCGCTCGAGGTCGGCGGCGCCACGTGGGACCTGTACGCCGGCCTCGCCGAAGCGGTGGGGCTGCTGGGCCGTGTCGGTGTCGACACCATCTGCGCGCATAACCAGAGCCTCCAGGCGAGGCTTCGCGTCGGGCTGCGCGCGCGGGGCTTCACGCCCAACTGTCCCGACGAGGCGGCGGCCGGCATCTGCGTGGTGCCGGTCGAAGGTGCGCCGGCGGACGCGGTGAGCCGGCTGGTGCGAGAAGCGAAGGTCGTCACCACGCCGCGCGGGGGCGGCCTGCGCATTTCCACGCACGTCTTCAATACGGCGGAGGACGTCGACGCGCTGCTCGCGGCCGTCGATCGCCTCCCGCTGCGCCCCGCGGCGCCGGCCTGAGACTGGGTCAGCGGCCGGCGTCGAGCGCTCGGCAAGCGGCGTCGACGGCTCGCAGCAACGTTGGCAGCCGAGGTTCCCCGTGCATGCGGCGCACGCAGTCCGCGGCGATTCGTTGGTCGAGGCCCGCCGCGCTGGCCAGCTGCGGCGTCACGTGCGCCTCGAGCGTGGCCGACACGCGACGCAGCTCGGGGCGTCGTCCTGGAGTTCAGGAGCCGGCGTCGAGCGCGCGGCAGGCTGAGTCGACGGCTCGCAGCAGCGTCGGCAGCCGAGCTTCCCCGTGCATGCGGCGCACGCAGTCCGCGGCGATTCGTTGGTCGAGGCCCGCCGACGTGACGAACAGCGGCTTGACGCTCGCGCCGCGCAGGACCTTCGTCGCCCACGCGCTGCCACGGAACGCCGTCTTGGCCACGCCGACGACGGGGGTCTGACCGCCCAGCGCTTCGAACAGGTGTGCGCCCAGGCCGCGGCGCCCGTCTTCCGAAAGCCACACGTAGCCGTCGATCAGCACCAGGCTCGGGCGGGTGGGGGCCTCGCCGAGGAGGGCGAGCAGCGGGGGCAGCTCGCGCTTCCAGAACGCGCCCGGCTCGTACGCATCGACGTGGGGACTGGTCACCCGCGTCACCGCAGTCGGAGCCTGGGCTTCCCAGCGCTCGAACCAGACTCCCGCGGCGACGCAGGAGGTCGGCCGGTAGTCGACGTCGACCGCGACGAACATGCGCGCTTCAGTCTTCGAAGCAGTAGAGCGGGTATGCGGTGGCGCAGCTGGCCAGCTCCGACGCGAAGGCGCGCGGGCCCACCGCGTTGAGCGCGCCGACGGTGGAAAAGCCCTCGGCGCTCCACCCGCCGTCGCAGGACGTTTCGAGGCCGCCGACCCACACCGAGCCGGAGCTCTGAATGCCGCCGTTGGAGCTGACGTTGAGGCCCACCGAGGCGGCGGGGCGATCTCGCTCAGTTTCGTCCCGGAAGACCCGGTCGCCGCGCAGCGTGAACCACGGGCTCGTGGTGTCATCAAACCGAGCCACGGCAGAGCCACCGTCGGTTGGGTAGAGGAACGCCTTGAAGTTGGCGGTCGGTCGACCCAGCGCGCTGATCGCTCGGCCTTCGGCGGAGCACAGCATGTCGGCGGCCACCAGGCCGTCGGCAGGCGCCCAGCTCATCGAGCTCAAGAACGCGGCGCGTGGCACGGGCTGGCTTGCGCGGACGACGGTGTTCAACGCCCCGAAGCCGCGGGTGAGGCAGTAGAGGCGCGCTTCGGAGTCGCAGGGGAGCGTGCCGCCGCTGGTGACGCCGCGCCCGTTGGCGACGTCGCCCTCGCCAGTCGCTGCTGCCATGGTGTTCGTCGTCACGCTGAAGCCGGCACAGTCCGCGCCAGCGTCGCCAAACCACACCGACGCGTCGCTCACTTCGTTGCCGTGCTCGTCCAGCGCGAGCCCGGTGACCTGATCTGGGGTGGCCAGGAACTCGGGGCCGTGCACGACGAACACCCCGTCCGGCCGCACCCAGGGGCCATCACTCGCCAACCAAGCCGGTCGCTGGTAGCGCCAGTTGAGGGCCGTGCTCGCGAACGGCAGGCCGGCGTCCCGTGCCAGATCGCGGCAGATGCCGTCTGCGTTCCCGCCGAAGTTGGCTGGGAAGGTCGACGAGGTGATGAAGGCGACGTCGCGGCACTGCGTGCCCACCGTGACGTCGGCGGTGGCTCGAAAGGAGCACGACGACGCGGGCGGGCAGGGGGCGTTCGTCAGCTGGCAGGGAGCGCTGGTGCTGGCGACGACGTCGAGCGGTGAAGTCAGCCGCAAGGTGCACCCGCTGGTGCACCCGCCGTCAGCCAGCAGTGCCGTCCCGTTCTGGTCCGTGAACGTCACACGGCTGGGGGCGCTGGCGACCGTGCCGAGGCGGACGTCCTTGGCGGCGGTGCCGCGCAGCGTGAGCGACCGCTGCTCGGTCATGTTCCAGCCCACCTCGACCTGGCCTTCGAAGAACCCGAGCGCCGCGGCGTCGACGTTCACCGTGACTTCGCAGTCGGTCCCGGCGGGCACCGTGCTCGGGCAGGTGTGAGGACCGGCGCTCAGCTCCCCCGCGCCCGTGACGCGAAACTCGAAAGCGCGCGCCGGCCCGTCGCCTCGGTTCTCGACCCGCAGCGTGATGCTGACGCCGGCGTCGACGATTCCTGCGTCGTGGTTGGCGAGGTCTTCGTTGCCAACGATGAACAGCGAGCCCGTGCCCGCGTCGACGGCGCCGCCCGTTCCCGCAAAGCCTCCGCCTGCGCCCGCCGAGCCGCCAGCGCCAGTCCCACCGATTCCGGCTGCGCCACCGACTCCCGCTGTGCCACCGCCTCCCGCCGCGCCGCCGCCTCCCGCCGCGCCGCCGACCCCCGCCGTGCCACCGCCTCCCGCCGTACCACCGACTCCCGCCGTACCACCGACTCCCGCCGTACCACCGACTCCCGCCGTACCACCGCCTCCCGCCGTACCACCGCCTCCCGCCGTACCACCGACTCCCGCCGTACCACCGACTCCCGCAGAGCCACCGCCACCCCCATCGAGCGGAAGACAGACGCCCGAGTCGAAACAGCGCGCGAGGTCGGCATCGAAGTCGTGGCAAGCCGAGAGCGCGGCGAGCACACCGGCGACGATCGCGGCATGAAGAGAGCGCGCGTTCACGGTGTGCCCCCACCGAACGCAAGCCCGCCGGCAGTCAGGCCCACCCACGCCTGGCTCGCGCTGGGGTCGCCGCCGAAGACGAGCAGCCCCACCGTCGCCAGGAGCGCCGTCGCGCCGAGCCCCAGCGCCACCGCGCCCAGCGTCTGCAGGGTCTTTCCGCTCGCCGCCAAGGCCAGCGCTTCCGCCCCGGGCACCGAGCCCGCCATGCCCTGGGTCAGCTTCGCGTGGTTGAGGTTGGACAAGACCAGGAACACCGTTCCGGCGACGAGGCTGACGCCGCCGACGACGATCGGAATCGGGAAGAACCGGCGCGCGCCCGTCACCGGCTGGCGGACGCTGGTCGGCGCAGACGTCGTGGCCGTCGGCTCGGCTCCGACGACGCCCAGGGCCACGAAGAGCTGGGCGCGCAGGCTCTTGGCGCTGCGGGCGAGCGCTTCGAAGAGCAGGTCTTCGCTGTCCAGCCGCTCCGAGGCCGTCGCGAGCTTCTTGCCGCTGACCGGGTCGAGGATGCGCAGGTTCACCTGCACCGTCTTCCCTATCTTCACCACGTCACCCAGCACGATGCCGTGCACCCCGAGCGCCGCGCCGAGCTCCGCCATGCAGCTCGACGCCGCTTCGGAGCACCCCAAGAGCTGCTTCTGCCGCTCGAGCCCCAGCATCGCGCTGATGTCTCGCTGCGTGACGACGGACACGCCGTCGAAGTTCTGCGCCAGGTGGTCGGTGAGCGGCGCGGCGAGCTTCTCGTCGAGGCCGCCCGACGTCGAGAGCCCTGGCGCGGCCAGCTTGACCTCGGCGGGGCTGAGGGCCAGCACCACCCACAACGCAGCGTGCAGCATGGGCGCAGCCTACGCCGAAGCTCCGCGGCACCAAGCGCCGCGAAGGGCCGTCGACGGAAAGGGGGGTCGAAGAGCACCCCGTCCTCACAGCGCGGCGAGGCGCGGCGCAGGACGCTCACCTGCACCGCGTTGAACGGCCGAGCACCGGCTCGACGGCACTCCGTCAGGTCGTCAGCGCCGCTGCCGGCGGTCCTCGCGCGTCTCCCGCCGGTCTTCGCGCAACTCTTTCTTGTCTTCGCGCCGCTCGCCCGCGTTCTGGACGACCTCCGCCCCGGCGAGCTGGTTCAGCTCCGCCAGCAGCGCGCGCTTCTTGTCCAGGCTCGCCGCGTCCGTCTTGCCGGCGAGCGCAGCCCACTCGGCGGAGATGGCGCCCAGCCGTGCTCCACCCGCGGCCTCCACCGCGCGATCCCGCTGGTCGTCGCGCAGGTCCCGGCGGTCGTCCCGCTTGTCGTGACGATCGTCCGCGCGCACTCCGGGGCCGGCGCCCGCGGCGCGATCTCGACCCAGTTCGCGGCGGTCGCTGCGCAGCTCGGCGCGATCTCGCCCGACCTCCGCGGTGTCCTTGGCCAGCTCCGCGCCCGTCTCCCGGCGCTCCGCCGCGAGCATGGCCGTCACCTTGGCGTCCACCGCGCCGAGCTTCGCCGCGTCGTTGGCGGCCCGCGCGGCGTCGAAGTCGGCCAGCACCGTCGCCATCGCCGCCTTGTCGCGCCAGTCGTCGCGGCGCTCCCGCGCGTCCTGCCGCAGCTCCTTGCGGTCCGTCGCGCGCTCCTTGGCGTTTCGCACGGGCTGCGCCTGCGCGGCGAAGGACAGCACCAACACGGCACCCAACGTCATGCGCTTCATTTCGTGGCTCCTTGGCTGTGGGTCACTGCGGCTACACTTCTTTCTCCGTGTCGAAGGCGTTCACCAGCGAAGAGACCGCCGACGCGCCGGTGCTCGGCCGCGCGCTCCCCAAGTCCGCCGGCCCCAAGCGCCCCATCACCGCCGAAGGCTTCGCCGCGCTCAGCGCGCGGGTGCAGGAGCTCAACGCCCAGCGCCTGCAGCACAAAGCCGAAGGCCAGCTCGACGCCTACGCCAAAGCGGACCACACCTGGGCGCTGGCCCAGCTCACGCTCGACTCGGTGGAGGTCGTCCTCACGCCGCACGACACGTCCACCGCGCGCTTCGGGCACTGGGTGCGCTACCAGCTGCGCGGGCCGGCGAAGTGGGCGCGGCTGGTGGGGCCGGACGAAGCCGAGCCCTTGCGGCGGCTGGTGTCGGTGCAGTCGCCGCTGGGCCAGGCGCTGCTGGGGCAGCCTCCAGGCGGCGTGTTCGAACTCGAGCGCCCGCAGGGCCTCGACGAAGGCGCGCTGCTCGAGGTCGCCCTCGCGCCCGTGGACTGAGGCTTCAGCGGTCGACACTGAGCGCCTCCAGCAGGTCGAGCTCGTCGAGTCCGTCCAGCCCTTCGAGCAGCTCGAGGTGGCGAACGAGCTCCGCGTCATCCTGCGCCGGCGCTGCCGCCTTCGGCGCGGCCTGCGTCGGAGGGGGGCTTGGGCTGGGCGCCACGCCGCCGTCGACGGCGAGCAGCCAGGCCACCAGGAAGGGCTTCACGGGCGCCGCCGTTCCTTCAGGCGCTCACGCAGCCGCTCTCGCTGCTCGTCGGACAGCCCGCGCCAGCGCTGGAGGTTCTCCTTGAGCCGCTCGCGCCGCTCGGGGTTCTCCTTGAGCCAGGCCTTGAGTCGGCCGCGCAGCTCGGCGCGCCGCTCTGGGTCGAGCGCCTTGAGCTGCCGAACACGGGCGCGCAGCTCCGCCTTCTCGTCGTCGGACAGCGCCTTGTACCGCTGCCAGTTCTCCTTGATGCGCGCCTGCTCGTCCGGCGAGAGGCCCTTGAAGCGGTCCCAGTTGGCCTTGAGCCGGGCTTGTTCGTCGGCGGGCAGCGCCTTGAACGCCTTGAGCCGCGCCCGCAGCGCTTCCTTCTGGGCTTCGGGCAGGGCGTCGAACCGCTCCTGCGCGCTCGGCACTGGCGCGGCGAGGTCCTGCGCCCAGGCGCTGGGAAGTGCGAGCAGCACGCAGAGCGGGGCCGACAAAGAGATGAGGCGCTTCATGGCGTGGCCTCCAGTTCCTGCAGCTGCGTGACGACGTCCAGGTCCTCGGCGCGTTCCAGGCCGGCCAGCTCCATGTCTTCGAGCAGCTCGAGGTTCGTCGCCATGGCCAGCGCTTCGTCGTCGGCCACGACCGGCGTGGCCTGCGCGTCGGACGCAGGCGGCCCCTGGCGATTCACCCAGACGGCGAGCGCGACCGCGGCCACAGCGCCGACGGGCACCAACCTTCGAGGTGAGAGCAGCGCGGCCAGCCGCTCGCGCCAGGTCGGCTCAGCCACGTGGGCCAATACCGCTCGGCGCAGCTGCGGCGAGACGACGGGCTCGGGGAGGGCCTTCACCGCGCCGAAGGCCGCCTCGAGCTGGGACAGGCGGGCGCGCAGCGAGGCGTCGCTCGCCAGCGCCTGCTCCACCCGTGCCCGCGCCTCGGCGGACAGCTCGCCGTCGAGGTACGCCGTCAGCTCGGCTTCGAGGTCGACCTTCACTTCGTCCGTGGAGCTCATGCAGTCCTCACTTCCAGCGCCGGCGGCGCTCGGTGGTGCGCTTCGAGGTGCGCTACCAGCGTCAACCCCGCCCGGTGGATCAGGCTCTTCACCGCGGGCTCGCTCGCGTCCAGCACCTGAGCGATTTCTTTGTAGGGCAGCCCTTCGAAGCGGCAGAGCGAGAACGCGGTGCGCTCACGGTCCGACATGGCCTCGAGCGCCCGTTGCACGCAGGCCGCCAGCTCCTTGCCCTCGAGTGCGCCGTCAGGGGCCCCGGTCGTGCTCACGCCGTCGAGCTGCGCGGCCAAGTCCCCCGTCGCCGACACCTTGGTCCGCGCGTCTTTTCGGCCTTCGTTCAGGCAGTGGTTCGCCGCGATGCGGAAGAGGAACGTCTTGAACTGCGCGTCGGGGCGGTAGCGCGGCGCGGCCTGGTACAGCTTGACGAACACGTCTTGCGCCAGCTCTTCGGCGCGCGCCGTGCTGCCCGAGAAGCGCGTGCAGAACCGCACCACCGCCGCCTGGTGGCGATCGAACAGCCGGGCGAAGGCCGCCCGATCGCCGCGTGCCGTCAGTTCCATCAAGCGGTGGTCCTCGTCGCTCACGGTCGGTTTTCCAAGAGTGGAGCGCTGCGTCGGGAGCACCAACCCACCAGCGCGCCCCAAGTTTCACGGCGCGGCCTGGCCCCAGCGGAAACGGCTACTTACAGACCCAGGAAGTCCTTGTGAGCCTGCCCGTCGAGCGGGTCGCGCTTTTCGCGCAGGCAGTACGCGAGGAACTCGACGAGCGTGTCGAGGCCGCGCTGCAGGGCCGCGTCCGTTTCCGCGCCGTCCAAGATGAACCAGACGGCCGAGTGGCCGGCCGCCTGCGGGGTGCCGCCGAGCAGGGCGAAGGCCTGGCCGAAGGCTTCGAGGCGCCGCGTGTTCTTCTGGCCGAAGAGGCTCTTCTCCTTGAGCTGCCCGGCCATGAGCAGCCGCACCAGGCAGCCAAACGCGTTCGCTTCGGGCACCTGGGCGTGCATGGGCAGGCTCTCGAGGTACTCGTTGAGCCGCTTGCGCTCGCCGCGGCTGTCGGCAGACAGCAGGCGCTTGGCGGACCGCTGCACCTTGGGGTCCGGCAGCAGGTCCAACGACGCGAAGGTGTGCGACCAGAACTTCTGCGTGGCCGCGTCGGGCTCGTACCCGTCGTTGAGCACCACGTCGAGGTTGGTGGACCGGCGCTTGGGCGGGGGAGGAGGGGCCTGCGTCGCCGGCGTCTGCTCGATCTCGAGGATCTCGACTTCTTCGACGTCGTCACCCGGCTTGGGCGGGGGGATCCACGCGCCCGGCGGCGTCAGGTCGCCCGGAGGTCGCGGCGGCGGCGCCGACGGCGGGGCAGGGTGTTCCTTGATGACGGTGGGCTCGGCGGCGACCAGGTCGTCTTCGCTGAGGATCGCCGACGGCCGGGACACGGCGCCGGGCGCGAGCCACTGCTCGGGCGGCAGGTC
>JALHOS010000094.1 GCA_022842905.1 Myxococcaceae bacterium
GGCGCGCTCGCGCAGGTCCACGCCGCCGCGCCCTTCGCCGCGCCGGCCGCGGCCCTCGCCCAAGCGTCGGGTGGCGTCGTCCCCACCACCCACGACAGCGAGATGCTGCTGTACGAGCGCGCGGTGACGCTGGACGAGCGCGGCGGGGCCGTCGAAGTCAGTCACAGCGTCTGGCGCATCCTCACCGACACGCCGGACCAGACGTTGAGCTTCACCTGGGCCCCTTGGCGCCAGAGCCGTCCCACCATCAAGGCCCGCGTCGTCGACACCGCCGGCCAGGAAAGCTGGCTCGACCCCGCGTCCATCGTCGAAGGCTCCATGGCGTACGACGACCTGCAGCTGTCCGACGTGCGGCGGCTGACGTTCCCGCTGCCCAACGCGCGCAAGGGCGCCGTCGTCGAGCTCGAGGTGACGTACACCGCGACCAAGCCGCTGCTCGACGGCGCGGGCATGACGGAGTCGTGGGACCTGTGGTCTCGCTCGCCGGTGCGCCGCATGCGCTTCGTCGTCGACGCGCCTGAGCGCGCCCCGCTTCGGTACGAGGTCGTGGGAGTCGAGCGGCCGCAGGTGGTGAAGGCCGGCGGGCGGCAGCGCCTCGTCGTCGACGTGCCCGAGCTCCAGTTCCGCCCCTTCGAGCTGCCGCTGCCGAAGTACCGCGCGCAGGCGCCGCGCTTCGGCTGGTCCACCGCTGCGTCCTGGGCCGACGTCGCTCAGCGCTACCGCGCCCTCATCGAGCCCACCTTCGACGACGCCGCCGACCTCGAGGCGCTCGTGTCTCGCCTGGCGACGAAGCCGACGGTCGCGCAGAAGGTGCAGGAAGCGGTGCGCTGGGTCGGTGGCCGAGCGCGGTACACCGCGGTGCACTTGGGGCAGGGCGCCATCCTCCCCACCAAGCCGTCCGTCACCCTCAAGCGCGGCTACGGCGACTGCAAGGACCTCTCGGTGCTGGTGGTGCTGGCGCTGCGCAAGGCCGGCGTCGACGCCGACGTGGCGCTGGTGCACTCCGGCGGCTTCGTGCCGGCCGACGGGCTGCCGGGCCTCGAGGCCTTCAACCACATGATTGTCGTCGCGCCGCAGAAGCAGGGCGGCCTGGTGTGGGCCGACGCGACGGCGCCCAACTACCCCGTCGGCGCGCTGCCCCCATCGGTGCGAGAGCAGCGGGCCCTCGTCATCGCCCAAGGCACGGACAAGCTCAGCTCCACGCCGAGCCGAGCGCAGACGATTCTCCAGTCCGACGAGACGTTCGAACTCGTGCTGGCGCCCTTCGGCGCTGGGCGCGGCACGTACACCGACGTGCGCAAGGGCTCGTCCGAAGGGTATTCCCGCGGCTTCGTCCAGGCGTGCGACGGCAAGGCGGCCAAGGGCCTCGCCGACGGGCCGGTGAAGGCGCTGTTTGGCGACGTGCCCTTCACGGCGACGGTGACGGGCTGTGAGCTGTCCGAGCCGGGGCCCTTCGTGGTGAAGGCCGTCGTGGAGCAGGGGAACCTGGACACCGGCGACCGCGAGGCGGCGGTGAAGCTGCCCGCGCTCGCGCTGTTGAGCGAATCGCTGCCGGAGTGGCTCTTCGGTGAGCGGCCCGGCTCGGAGCAGCGCACGCCCGAGCAGGTGGCGCAGCAAGAGAAGGAGACGCTGGAAGAGACTGGCTACACGCCTGCGCAGCTGGACCGGCGCGCGTACTCCATGGACGCGGCCTTGGCGGTGTCCCGCACGTACCGGGTGACGCTCCCGCCGCGCTTCGAGGTGGGCCCGCTGCCCAAGGACCGGACGCTGCAGCTGGGGCCCGGCACGTGGACCGAGACGTACACTCGGCCCGACGCGCGCACCGTCGAGGTGAAGTTCGCCTTCGAATCCATGCCCGTGGACT
Source organism: Myxococcaceae bacterium (assembly GCA_022842905.1). Taxonomy (GTDB): domain Bacteria; phylum Myxococcota; class Myxococcia; order Myxococcales; family Myxococcaceae; genus JALHOS01. The sequence continues at coordinate 1,865 of JALHOS010000094.1, forward strand.
GGACCGTGGACGACGTGGCCGCGTTCCGCGACGCGACGTGGAAGCGCTTCGACGAGAACGTGCTGGTGCTCAGCGCGCTCTTCGCGCCGCTCCGCCTGCTGGACGAAAAGAAGCCCGCCGAGGCCATGGCGCTCGCGCGGCAGTGGCTCAAGGAGACGCCGAAGGACGCGCCCACCCGCGCGCGCTACGCCCGCATGCTCTCCGGCCTGGGGCTGACGGACGTGGCGCAGCGGGAAGTGGACCGCGCGCTGGCTGACGCCCCGGACGACCCGCTGGTGTTGATGGTGTGTGGCGACGTCGCGCGGCGCAGCGGGCTGGGGCTCACCTTCGAGCCTCCCTTCGACCGCGCCAAGGCCGTCGGCTGCCTGTCCAAGGCCCACGAGAAGCTGCCGGAGCACAGCTGGCCCGTGCTCGTCCTCGCCGACGTGCTGCGCCGCAACGAAAAGGGAGAGCTCGAGCGGTGGAACCCAGACGTCGAGCGGGCCGTGGGGCTGCTCGAGGCGCTGGTGGCGCGCGGCGAGGAAGCCGATTCGGCGGTGGAGATGCTCAGCCAGATGTACCTGCGGGCCGGGAAGGTCGACGCCCTCAAGAAGCTCTTCGAGCGCGAGCGCAACGCGAAGGAGCTGTCCACCACCGAGGCGGCCGTGGCCGACACGCTGCTGCTGGGCGTGGACGGGGTGCTGCAGCGAATCGAGCGGGCGCAGTCGCCCAAGGAGCAGCTCACTCAGCTCGTCATGGCCTTCTCGACGTTCGCGGAGCTCGGCCGCTTCGACGACGCGCGGGTGGTGCTCGACCGCTTCAAGGGCTCGCCGCAGGTGGAGGCCGAGCTCAAGCCGCTGCGGCTCATGCGCGACGCCACCAAGCCCGTGCCGGACCTAGTGGACGTGTCGAGCCCCGAAGCCGCCGCGAAGACGGTCGTCTCTCAGCTGGTGCACGGCTCGAGCGCGACGGACATCGGCCGGCGGCTGGCGGCGCTGGCGTCGGCCGCGGGGAAGAAGGAGCTGGACGGGACGGCGGGCTTCTTCACGTACGCGCGGCTGCCCAACCTGGCCGTGCGCTTCCCCTTCGTGCAGGTGTTCCACCGCGGCGCCTGCGTGACGACGGGCAGCGCGACCACGTTCCGCGTGCGCTGCGAGGCGCCGGAGAACCGCAAGTTCGTCGTCACCAGCTACTGGGTGAAAGGGAGCAAGGGCTTCGAGCTGGAGTCCATGGGCAGCCCGGGGCAGCTCGGGCGCCGCGCGTGGGACGCGGTGGAGCAGGGCCGGTCGGCCGACGCGGCGGTGTGGCTCGACTGGGCGGCGGACGAAGGCGTGGCGCGTGGCGCGAGCCGGGCGAACTTGCTCAAGGACGTGTGGAGCCAGTCGAAGCGCGACGACGTCAAGGCGCAGCGGTTCGCCGCGGCGTTGGCGCAGGTGCTCTTCAACGACACGGCGCGGTCGGCGCCGACGGCCGTCCTCACCGCGCTGGAGCACGGCCGCGCGGCGCTGTCCGGGGCCCTCAAGCGGCGCGCCGACGGGGTGGTGGCCAGCGTGTACGAAGCGCGGCACGAGTACGGCAAGGCGCTGGCGGCGCTGACGCCGCTGGCGCAGGCGGAGAACGAGCCTGGGCTGTGGCGCTGGCATGCGTCGCTCTCGTCACAGGCCGGCAAGCTGAGCGACGCGCTGGCCCGCATCGACCAGGCGCTGGTGGACAACCCCACCGACGACGAGTGGCGGCAGCTCAAAGCCACCGTGCTGCTGCGCGCCAACCGCGCGGCCGACGCGTACGCGGTGCTCAAGCAGCTCCAGCAAGAGAAGGGTGACGCGGTGGACGTGCGCAACAACCTGCTCTGGGCGCAGACGCTGGCCGGCAAGCTGGACGACGCCGCGGAGCGGGAAGCGCAGGCGCTGGCTGGGGAGAACGACGTGCGCCAGGCGGAGCTGCACACGGTGGCGACGGTGTTGCTCGCGCGCGGGCGGGTGTCGGACGCGGCGGAGCTGGGGCTGCGCCGGCAGGGCATGCTCAACGACGGCCCCGACGACGCGCAGTGGCTGTTCCGCGCGCAGCTGCTTGCGCTGCTCGGCTTCGACGACGACGCGAAGGCCGCGGTCGCGAAGATGAAGGAGGGCGACCCAGAGCTGGACGCCGAAGCGAAGAAGGTGCTCGCCCCGAAGCGCTGACTCCCGCGGAGCCAGGGGCGGTGAGGAAGCGCCGAGGTTGGCCCCGTGCACGCCGATGCCGCGGAACACGTGCGTGACGGCGACGTGTTGCACCCCCGCTCACGCCGACGCGCGCATGGCAGGGCTGAGGTGTTGCTCCAGCGCGCGCGCCAGCTCACCGAGCAACAGCGGCTTGCTCAGGCACCCGCGCATGCCGACGCGCAGGCAGGCCTCGGCGACTTCGGGCGCGGCGCTCGCCGTCAGTGCGAGCACGAGCTGTGCTGGACGAAGCTCCAGCATGCGCTTGGCCGCCTCGTAGCCGTCCATCTGAGGCATCTGCAGGTCGAGCAGCACCGCCGCGAAGCTCCCACGCGTCACGCGCTCGACGCCCTCCGCACCGGAGCCCACCGCTTCGACGGCGAAGCCCAGCCGCGCCAGCAGCGCTTCGGCGACGCGCCGGTTCAGCGCGTTGTCGTCGACCACCAACACCGTGCCTTCGAACTGGGGCGTGTCGCTGATGATGGCGTTGGCCGCCGGCGCTTCGGTTTCGGGCAGGGCCAGCTGCACCACGAAGGTCGCGCCGCTCGACGCGCTCGGCTCGAACTGGACCGTGCCCCCCATGCGCTCGATGAGCTCCTTGGAGATGGCCAGGCCCAGCCCCGTGCCCTGGTGCGTGTCGCTGGGCGACAGCTGGCTGAAGGGCTGAAAGAGCCGGTGCTGCTGGCCCGGTGGAATGCCGGGGCCCGTGTCCACCACCTCGATGCGTACCTTCCACCCCTTGGGGCTGCGCGCCGCCGACGCGCGGAGCGTCACGCTGCCAGCCTGGGTGAACTTGAGCGCGTTGGACACGAGGTTCCCCAACACCTGCTTGAGCCGTCCCGCATCGCCCAGCAGCCACAGCCGCTCCGGCGCGGTGCACTCGCGCTGCAACGTCAGCCCCTTCGCCGCGGCGCTCTGCCGGTAGAGCGCCAGCGTGGAGTCCAGCACCTGCTTGAGGTTGAGGGGCGTGCTGAGCAGCTTGAACTCTCCGGCCTGCGCGCGGGTGATTTCGAGCAGCTCGTTCACCAAGGACAGCAAGCTGACTCCGCTGGCGTGGAGCATCTCCAGGTCGGCGCGGTCGGTAGGCCGCCCGCCGCTCGTCAGCAGCGCTTCGGACAGCCCCACGACGCCGTTGAGCGGCGTGCGCAGCTCATGGCTCACCTTCGCCAGGAAGGCGGACTTGGCGCGGTTGGCCTCGGCCTCGGCGGCCAGCGAGCGCGACAGCTCGGTGGCCGTCTTCTGTCGGACCGATTCGTAGAGGTACGCGAGCAGGCCAATCGCCGGCGCCAACAGCCCGCCGCGGACCAGCTCGAGGGTCGGGTCCAGCGGGGGCCCCTGCGTGAGCGCGAGGAACCCGAAGCCCACCACCACCAGCGCGCCCCCGAGGACGGCGAAGCGCGTCGCCACCCCGGTGCCGCCGATCAAGAACACACACGCCATGACGACGCCCAGCCAGCCGAGCTGCACCGGCGAGCGCGTCGCCACCAGCCCCACGGACATGATGGCGGACAGCGTGAGGCCGACCCACAGGGCGGTGAGCTCAGGGTCGAGGGTGCGCCGCCAGACGAGCAGCAGCCCGGGGATCGCCAGGCTCAGCGCTGCCGTCACACCGATGTCCGCCGGAGCGCCGAGCGCCGCGTACACTCCAGTGCCCAGCAAGGACAGCGCGGTGCCCATCAGCGCCGTGTTCGCCACCGTCCGTCCGCGCGTCCGGAGCAGCGGCGGGTCGTCCTTCGACACCCGGCCCAGCACGTCGATGAGCGTCGTCTCTGGCATGGGGCGCAGCCGGCGACGGAGCCTAGCGCCAGGAAGGACGGGAGGTGAGGTGCCGGCCACCGACCGACGTCAGGCGGCCAGCACCCAGCGCAGGGCCCGGTGCTGCCGGCTGAGTTCCACACAGCCGCCGAGCGCGGCCACCGACGGCATGGCCAGCAGCCACACGTCGGCCAGCGCCCACCCCGCGCCGCCCCAGGCCGCGTGGACCCGCACGGCCAGCAGGCCGCAGCACGTCAGCGTGCCGAGCCAGGCGAGTGCGGGGTTGGGGCGGCGCCAGACGACGAAGCCCAGCGCCAGCGGGACGAGCCACGGCAGCAGCGCCAGGGCGGCGGTGGGGTTGGTCTTCGCGGCGACCGACGCGCCCAGGAGCGCGGCCGTGGGCGCCACACACAGCTTCCAGGCGACGCCGCGGGCGGTGCGCTCGCAGGCGTCCAAGCCCTCGCGGCGTTGGCAGGGCTCACACCGGCCGTGGCCGTCGACGCAGCGTGGGCAGGCGAAGGAGCCGCAGCGCGCGCAGGGCCCCACGCCGTCCACTGCCCCGTGGAGTAGGCACTTCGCTTCCGAGTCGAACCAGTCGTCCAGCGTCATGCCCGTGGCACGACACCGCGCTCAGGCCCGGGGTTCCCTGACCCAGTGGGTCCGCGGAGCCAGCCCCGGTGCCCAGCTGATCCACGGCGTTAGCGCGCGAAGGGCCCTCGGCACGCTTGGCGCAAAGCGCCCGTCTCGCCGTACTCAACCTGCAGTCCAACCACACACTGGAGAGTCCATGAAGAAGCTGCTCATCGCCGCGCTGTCCGTCTTCGCCTTCAACACCTTCGCGGGCGCGTTCACCAACGACGACCATCACGACAAGAAGGAAGACCCGAAGAAGAAGAAGGACGACAAGAAGGACGACCACCACGGCGGGCACAAGTAACTCTCCACGCCCAACCGCTTCTTCGAAACGACGAAGGGGAGCGCCAACCCACCCGGCGCTCCCCTTCAGCTGTTGGTCCGTTTACGGCCGGACCGTGTTCAGCGCTCGACGTAGCGGTCGAACATGGCCGAGCGAATGGGCTGCGAGAGGTTCGCCACGTTCGCCACCCGCAGGCCCGCGTCGCTGATGGCGTAGACGAAGTCGTCGGCCATGATGCTGCGGCGCACGGAGGGGGTCCAGTACCAGCTCCAGCCGTAGTAGCTGTGCACCTGGTACGCGTCGTTCATGTTGATGGCGCCCTTTGGGGTGAAGCCGAGCACCGGGTCCACGCCGTACACGCGCAGGTCGGACACGAAGTGCGACCAGTAGTCATTCGCGCTCGTGTAGTTGTAGCTCCAGTCGATGAAGGGGATCGCGAGCAGCTTCTTGGCGTCGAAGTAGTTGAACGCCTTGTGTTCCCATTGGGCCTCGCTGTAGCTCGAGCTCGTCCCGACCAACTGCACGTGGGTCTGCCGCGGGTTGGCCAGGTCGCTCACGTCGAAGATGGCCAGCTGCAACGCGCGCTGCCGCCAGTCCACCTGCCCGTTGGTGCCAGGCTCCGGCATGTACGTGCCGATGGTGAGGAGGTGGTTGCTGCCGAGCGGGTGCATGTACGTGCTGAAGCCGGGGATCTTGAGCTCGCCGACCTTGCGCGGGTTGTTGGGGTCCGACAGGTCGAACGTGAAGAGCGGGTCCACCTGGCGGAACGTCACCACGAAGCCGCGGTCGCCGATGATGCGGCTGGACATGACGCGCTCACCGGGCGCCAGGCCCGTCACTTCGCCCGTCTTCACCAGCCGGCCGTTGCGCTGCTGCAACACGGTCAGGCCGTTGGTGGTCTCCATGCGGCCCCACCAGTTGCTCGGGTTCTGCGGGTCCGCCACGCGGGTGTTCACCGTCGTCACCACGCGGAACGCGCCGTTGGCCGCTTCGTCCATGCTGAACTGGTCGACGATGTGGCCGTCAACCTTGCCCGACGCCGCGTAGATCGCCGTGTCCGGGTTGCTGATGTCGAACTTGTGCAGGTACGTGGTGTCCGTCTGCCCCGGCTGCGGCCACCACCACCAGTGCCGCGTGGCGATGTAGAGGTTGGTCGGCGAGGCGTACACCTCACCCGGCTCCGCCAGAATCGACGTGCGGGTGATGGTGTTCGACGACAGGTTGAGCGTCGCCACCGTGACGGTGCCCATGCGCGTGGGCGCGTTGACCTTGCTGAACTCGGCGCAGCCCTGCGGGACCGCGAGCGTCTGGCCGGCGACCTTCACCGACGCCGCCGGCAGCCAGTCGGCCAGCGTCTGCTGACGGATCAGCCTTTCGTTCTGGGCGATGATCTTGTCGAACTCCGCGGCGGGCGGCTTGCCCGACGGGTTGAACAGCCCCGGCTGCGTGTTCGGCCACCAGGTGAAGCCCGACGGGAAGTTGAAGTCGTTGGACAGAACCAGCCGCACCGAGCTGCCGACCTTGCGCGCGTTCGTGTAGTGCCCGGGCAGGTAGTACTCCTGCTGCACGCGCAGGTTGGACAGGTCGGACACGTCGAGCACCGTCACCTTCACCGTGTTCGAGCTGTAGTAGCCGCAGGACAGGCTGTCGCAGCGGTCGCCGGCGGCGTTCGACAGCGGGTACCACTTGTAGATGGACGAGAAGACGACCGCGCGGTTGGTCCCTTCGAGGAACATGTCCTGCGGGTAACCTTCGAGCTCGATCTTCCCGCGAATGCCCAGCTCCGCGGCCGGCCAGCTCTGCGCCGCGTACAGCTTGTTGCCGGACACCACGAAGATGCGGGTGCCGTCGTTCTTCACGAAGTCGGCTTCGTCGACGCCGGCGACTTGGTTGTTGGTGGTGGTGTAGTCCGTCGGGGTCGCCTTGTTCGCCGAGCCCTGCGCGCTGGGCGCCGCCGCGGAGTCCCGCGTGCCGGCCAGCACGTCGCCTTCGAAGCCGCCGCGGAAGCCGCCCCACCAGCCCCAGGACGGCACGCCGTCGCGCGACGCTTCAATCTGCGTGCGCATTTGGAGCACGGCCGTGTCTTCGATGTACTTCTCCAGGTCCTGGCAGGCCGTGTTGCCTTGGAACTGGGTGAGCGCGGCCTCCTGCTGCACGGCGGGCTGCGCGGGAATCTGATTGCCACAGGCCGGCGCGAGCGCCGCCGCGCCCAGGGCCGCCATCCATCGCCATCGCCTTGGTGAAGTCATGTGGTGCTCCTTCGTCTCTTCGGTTGACGCTGCGTGAAGTTCGAGTTGCCTTGCGGATCCGGCCCAACTGACGAGGGTCCTTTGTGCGAGGCGCGGGCCAAGGGAGAAGCGAGTTAATTCAGCTGGTTGGCGTCCGGTTTCGTCTCAGACTTCTGAGATCTCGCAGGGCTTGCGCGGGGTGGTCCGTGGATCTCTGGCGTGCGGGCCTGGGCTTTGACTACAGCGCCGAGCCTCACCCGCAGTGCTCTTCGAGGGGAAGCGAACGTGCTCAAGAAAGTCGCGTTGGCGGTGGTTGCCGTGCTCGGGCTGGCGCTGGGCGCTGTGGCCCTGAAGGACGGTGCGTTCGTCATCACTCGCAACGCCGTCCTCAAGGCGCCGCCCGAGGTCGTCTTCGCGCAGGTGGTGGACTTCAAGCTGTGGCCGGCCTGGAGCCCCTGGGAAAAGATGGACCCCGCCGCGAAGAAGACGTTCGAAGGAACGCCAGGCGCCGTGGGCTCGAGCTACGCGTGGCAGGGCAACTCGGACATGGGCTCCGGGAAGATGACCGTCGCGTCCTTCGACGCGCCGAAGTCCCTCGACATCGACCTGCACTTCACCGCGCCCATGGAGGCAAAGAACCTGACGCGCTTCGAGTTCGCGCCCGTCGCCGAAGGCACGAAGGTGACGTGGACCATGAGCGGCACCAATGCTTCGCCGGCAAGCTGTTCGGCGTCTTCATGAACATGGACAAGCTGGTGGGCGCCAGCTTCGAACAGGGGCTCGCCGCGCTCGACGGCGTCGCGCAGGCCGAAGTGAAGAAGCTGGCCGAAGCCAAGGCGAAGGCTGACGCCGAGGCGGCCGCCGCTGCCGCTGCTGCTGGCGCCGCGCCTGCTGCACCCGCCGCCCCGTGACGCAGCGTCTCGTCCTCGTCGTCCTCTGTCTCATGGGCCTGGGCTGCGTGCCCGGAGGTCCCGGCGTGGTGGAGCTGACGGTGCCGGACGTGGAGCAGCCGGCGGCGCGCATTCCGCGCCTCTGGGCGCTCGAAAGTGCACAGGTCGGCGGCCAGCCGCTGTCGCTGGACGGGGGCTACGGCGTGGTGCTGCTGCCCGCCTCGGCGCGCGGACAGACCCTGCGCGTCACCTACGCGGTGGCGCTGCGCAACCCGGCGGTGGAGGTCGGCTCGGCGCCCGCGCTGCTCGCCGACGTCAACGACGACCTGCTGCACTTCTCGCTGGGCTTGGCGCTCATGGTGCTGGGCGGCGTGGCGCTGCTGGCTTCCTTCGCGCGGCTGGGCCGCGGCTTCGCGTGGTTCGGAGGCTTCGCGCTGTCGATTGGCCTCATGCGCTGCTCCGAAGGGTGGGACCTGTACCCGGCGGTGTTCCCCTGGCCGCGCGGGATGATCGCCGTCCACACCGCGAGTGTGTACCTGGCCCCGGCGACGCTGCTGCTGTTCGTCGCCCTCCAGTTCGGCGGTCGCTGGGCGGTGCTGCTCCGACGGCTTGGGCTCGCGCTCGGTGGCGCTGCGCTCCCAGCCGCCGCGCTCCAGCACCTCAACGTCTTCACGGCCTACGGGCTTCGCGCCGTGGCCAACCTCACGTCGCTCGTCGGCCTCGGTCTCATCCTCGCCACCGTGGCGCCGCTCGCCCGCGGAGGCGATCGCCGCGCCCGCATTCTCTTGGTCGGCTTCAGCGCGCTGTCCTTGAGCGCCGTGCTGGAAATGATGGTGGGCTTGGGCCTGCGTGGGCTGCCGGTGCTCGACTTGGGCACCCTCACGCTCGTCGGCGCGCTGGGGCTCGTGCTGCAGCGTGAGTACGCGGCCAAACACGACGCGCTGCTCGACAGCCAGCGCGCGCTCGAGACGCAGGTGGCCGCGCTCGCGGCGAAGAACGTCGAGGTGTCCGCGCTGAACGCCGAGCTGCGCTACCAGGTCGCCGAGCGCTCGCGAGAGCTGGCGCGGGTGCTGCCGTCGCACGCCTCGCTCGACGGCCGCGCGCGGCTGCCGGCCGAAGGAGACGTCGTCGCCGAGCGCTACCGGGTCCGTCGGCTGCTCGGGCGCGGCGCCATGGGCGCGGTCTTCGAGGTGAACCGCCTGGCCGACGGCGCGCGCTTCGCGCTCAAGGTGCTGCTGCAGGTCAGCTCGGCCCAGGACGCGGCGCGCTTCGCGCGGGAAGCGCAGGTGGCCGCGCGGCTGTCCCACGACAACCTCATCGCCGTCACCGACGTGGGCGTCACGTCGTCGGGCGGGCCGTTCCTGGTGCTCGAGTACGTCGACGGCGGCTCGCTGGACGCCCAGCGCGAGCGCTTCGGCGACGTCGGCTACTGCCTGCCGCTGCTCGCGGACGTCGCGCGCGGACTGGCGGCGCTCCACGTGGCGAAGGTGACGCACCGCGACCTCAAGCCGGCGAACGTGCTGCTCGCGCAGCGAGACGGCCGGCTGGTGGCCAAGGTCGCCGACTTCGGCATCGCCCGCGTCGAAGAGGTGGACCTGTCCGGCGAAGCGCACACGCTGGGCGCGGCGCAGCAGCTGACGGCCACCGGCGCCTTCATTGGCACGCCGGCGTACATGGCGCCCGAGCAGCCGCGCGCGCCGGGCCCTGAAGCAGACGTGTTCGCGTTCGGCGTCACCGCGTACCAGCTGCTCACCGGGGCGCCGCCGTTCAACCCGCCGGCCATTTTCTGCGCGTTGTCGGGGGCGCCGCTGCCCAAGCCGCGCTCGCTGTCGACGTTTCCGGGCGTACCGGTGGCGCTGGGGGAACTGCTCGACCGCTGCTTGAACGAGCGAGCCAGTTCGCGGCCGACGGCCGAAGAGTTGGTCAGCGCGCTGGCCGGCGTCGCCGCGCGTTGAAGAGGCGAAGCGCTCCGGAGCTCTCAGCGCGCGGTCGGCAGGCGCGGCGTCGCGTCCCAGGTGTAGGCCCCCGAGGCGCTGCGCGTGTTGCGGACGTCGGGGCTCGTCTTGGTGCTGATGAGGCGGCTGCCGGACGCGAGCAGGTTGCCCGACGCGTCGAAGGCCCAGGCCACCTGCTTCGAGGTCAGCTCCTGGGTGCTGCCGACGCGCTCCCAGCCGCGCTCGTCGTGCACGACGTAGATGGGGTGCTTGTCCACCAGGAGCTTGTGCACCGTGTGCGTGTCGCCCGCCTGCTTGCTGAGCTTGCGCGAGAAGCTCACGACGGCGTCGGGGAGCAGCCGCGACTCTTCGGGCGTCCACGTCTGGCTGAGCTTCGTCTTGGGGACGTCGACCCAGTCTTCCTGCCGGTAGACCTTGGCGCCGACCTCGGCCTTCACGCGGGCGATGGCGGCGGCGTTGCCCGCGAGGCTGTCGGTGGGGCCCGTGGGCTTGGTGAAAGGGACGATGGGCGTGGCCGGGCCGCCGCTCCGCGTCCCGTCGTCGGCGACGTCCACCGCCCACAGCTCCTTGCCCGACGCGTCGTACACGTAGAGGCGCGCGTCGCTCTCTCCGTCGGTTTGGGAGCGCAGCGCGAAGCTGCCGTTTGCGGGGTTCTTGAAGACCTCGGTGGGCGCCAGGCCGTCTTCCGCCTTCAGTGACGCGAAACGGTTGGCCGCGTCGGAGCCCTTGGGGAGGCTCGGCCGAGACTGCTTCCACGCGGCGGGCGGGCGGCCTTCGCCGTCGAGCTTCTTCTCCCACGCCTTGCCGAGCACTTTCGGGGCGATGGTGGCGGTCGTGGCGGCGGGGGTGCTGCGGGCGACGGCTGGTGCGCGGGTCATGGGGCCCGCTTTCTAGCGAAAGCCCACCGCCAAAAGCGAAAGGGTTCCTGACTGCCCCCAGTCAGGAACCCTCTCAAGGACTGCTGCGAACTCGCTTCGGTTGCCTCTGCCCCCAGAAGACCATCGCGTCATCCGCTTCAAAGAGGAGACACGCGAGCCGGAAAACCGTCGCACGATTCCGAAAACAACAAGAAAAACGGAGAGTTACCGCGCAGAAAATTCACGCCGGCGCGACGCCGCGGAGCCGCTGGAGGGCGGCGACGACTGCGACCAGGACCGCGCCGCAGACGAAGCCCGTCAGGCCGTCGATGGCGCTTTGGGCCAGCACCGACGAGCCTCCGAGCGCTTCGAGCGCCGGCCAGGCGTGGGTGATGATGCCCCCTCCCACCAAGAACATGGCGACGGTTCCGGCGAAGGCGAGCACGCGCAGCAGCAGCGGAGCGGTGCGCAGGAGCAGGTCGCCCAGGCCCAGCCACGGCGGTCCTCGCCTTCGCAGAGCCAAGCCCAGGTCGTCGAGCTTCACGATGCCCAGGACCAGCCCGTACACGCCCACCGTCATCAAGAGCGACACGGCCACCAGTGTGAGCACGCGCTGCGGCCAAGGCGCGCTCGCCACGCTCCCCAGCGCGATGACGATGAGTTCGGCGGACAAGATGAAGTCGGTGCGCACGGCGCCCTTGATGCGCTCGGCTTCGCTCGCGGCGGGGCGCGTGCTGGTCTGCTCAGGGCCGCGGCGGTGCAGCACCTTCTCGGCGCCTTCGAAGCAGAGGTACAGGCCGCCGACGAGGAGCAGCGGACCGACGGCCCAGGGGAGGAAGGCGGAGAGCGCCAGCGCGACGGGGACGAGCACCGCCTTGTTGCCCAGCGAGCGCCAGGCCACCGCGAGCACCACCGGTGTCTCTCGGTCTGGGCTCAGCCCGCTGACCTGTTCGGCGTTGAGCGCCAGGTCGTCGCCCAGCACGCCGGCCGTCTTCTTCGTCGCCACCTTGGTGAGCGCCGCGACGTCGTCCATGACGGCGATGACGTCGTCGAGCAGCGTGAAGAGCGTGGAGAACATGGCGCGCCGCTTGTAGCCACCCCGTCGCGCGTGCGTCGCGAAAAGCGAGTGGATGCTGGGTCTGGCCGCTCCCTTCGCAGCGCCGCTCTTGTGCCCAACACGTGTGGCTGCCAGTCGCTGGCCTCATGCGCCGAGTGCGGAGGTCGCTGGGGCCCTGGCTCGCTGTGCAGTAGAGGTCTGCGCCATGGACCTCCACCACCCGCTCCTCGCTCCCTGGCCCGGCCCTCACGGCGGCCTGCCGCCCTTCGACGCCGTCGCCGTCGACGACTTCGCGCCTGGCCTCGAGCTGGGCATGGCCGCGCAGCTCAAGGAAGTCGACGCCATCGCCACCGCGGCGGCCGCGCCCACGTTCGAGAACACCATCGCCGCGCTCGAGCGCGCCGGGCAGCCGCTGGGCCGCGCGCAGGCCGTCTTCTGGCTGCACGTGTCCAGCCTGTCGACGCCCGACGTGCGGAAGGTGGAGGCCGCCATGGCCCCCAAGCTCGCCGCCTTCGCCGACCGCATCGTGCAGAACGAGAAGCTCTTCGCCCGCATCCGCGCTGTCTACGAGGCGCGCGCGAGCTTGGGCCTCACCCCGGAGCAGCAGCGGCTGACCTGGGCCACGTACACCTACTTCGTCAAGCAGGGCGCGGCGCTGCCGGCCGACAAGAAGGCGCAGCTCGCCGGCGTGCACCAGCAGCTCGCCGAGAGCTTCACGCGCTTCGGGCAGAACGTGCTGCACGACGAAGAAGCCGACGCGCTGGTGCTGACGAAGCGTGAGCAGCTGGCCGGGCTGCCCGAGGGCATGGTGGCCGAAGCGCAGGCCGAAGCGGCGCGGCGGGGCAAGCCCGACGCCTGGGCCGTCGCCAACACGCGCAGCGCCATGGAGCCCTTCCTCACGCTCGCCTCCGACCGCGGCGCCCGAGAGGCCGCCTTCAAGCTGTGGACCAGCCGCGGCGACCACGGCGACGCCTACGACAACAACGCGCTGTGCCGCCGCATCCTCGAGCTGCGCGCGCAGAAGGCCACGCTGCTGGGCTTCGAGAGCTACGCCCACTGGAAGCTGTCGGACAGCATGGCGAAGACGCCGCAGGCCGCGCTGAGCCTGGTGACGCAGGTGTGGGAAGCGGCCAAGCGGCAGCTCGGACAGGACCTCGCCGCGTGCCAGGCGCTCGCGAAGAGCGAAGGCGCCACCTTCACCCTCGAGCCGTGGGACTACCGGTACTACGCCGAGAAGCTGCGCCGGGCGCGCTACGACTTCGACTCGGCGGCGCTGACGCCGTACCTCCAGCTCGAGCACGTGCGCGAGGCCATGTTCTTCGTCGCCGAGAAGCTCTACGGCCTGCACTTCACGCTCTTGGCCGACGCGTCCACGTTCCACCCCGAGGTGCGCGTCTACCGGGTGCTCAAGAACCACCACCACGTGGGCACCTGGTACTTCGACCCCTACGCGCGGCACGGCAAGCAGTCCGGCGCGTGGATGAGCGCGTACCGAGACCAGCATCGGCTGGACGGAGACGTGCCTACCGTCGTCTCGAACAACTCCAACTTCATGCTCGGCGCGCCCGGCCAGCCCGTCACCATTTCCTGGGACGACGCGCGGACGATGTTCCACGAGTTCGGCCACGCGCTGCACGGGCTGTGTTCGAACGTGACGTACCCGTCGCTGTCCGGCACCAACACGCTGCGCGACTTCGTCGAGCTGCCCAGCCAGTTCCATGAGCACTACCTGTCCACGAAAGAAGTGCTGCACTTCTTCGTCGACGCCCACGGCCAGCGAATTCCCCAGGCGCTCGTCGACAAGCTCGAGGCTGCCAAGACGTTCAACGCGGCCTTCGCCACGGCCGAAGCGCAGCTCGCCGCGCTGGCGGACCTCAAGCTGCACCTGTTGCCCCAGCCGCCGACGGACCTGCGGGCCTTCGAGCGCGGGCTGCTCGAAGAGCTCGGCGTGCCGCGCGCCCTCGTCATGCGCCACCGGCTGCCGCACTTCGGGCACGTGTTCTCGAGTGAAGGGTACGCCGCCGGGTACTACAGCTACCTGTGGGCCGAGGTGCTGGAGCACGACGCGTTCGAAGCGTTCACGGAAGGGAAGGGCGCGTTCGACGAGGCCGTGGCCAAGCGCTTCCACGATTGCGTGCTGAGCGTGGGCAACACGGTGGACCCGGCGGACGCGTTCAAGGCGTTCCGCGGCCGAGGCCCGAAGGTCGACGCCCTGCTGCGCGCCAAGGGGTTCTGAGACCTCTTCGCCTTGCCGCTTGTCACGTCGCGCTCCGTCGCGCCTAGGGGGACCGAGAAGAGGTCCCATGCGAGACGACCCAAGCAGCGGCCCATCACGAAGCGCCCTGACGCCTCTCCGGCGCTGGAGCGCGTGGCCTCAGTTTGGCGAGACGGTCCCGGGCTACGCGGTGCCCGTGCTCAATGAGCGCGAGGCCCGCGGCGGCGCCGGCATTCTATTCGCCCTGGGCTTGGCGATGTTCATGTACTCGTACAACTTCATGGACTTCCGCTACTCGCGGCTGTTCATCACCTACTTCATGGTGGAGTTCGCGCTGCGGGTGTTGGTGAGCCCGCGCTACGCGCCGAGCCTCATCCTCGCGCGGTGGGCGGTCTCTGGGCAGACGCCGGAGTACGTGGGCGCGGCGCAGAAGCGCTTCGCGTGGGGCATTGGGCTGGCCCTGTCGATCCCCATGTTCGTGCTGGTGGTGGTGCTCGGCGTGATGACGCCGGTCAAGTTGGCCATTTGTCTGCTGTGCCTGACGCTCATGTTCTTCGAAGCGGCCTTCGGCATCTGCCTGGGCTGCATCGTGTACCGCTGGGTCACCAAGACGCCGCCGGTGCTCTGCCCGGGAGACGCGTGTGAGGTGAAGGTGAAGCAGCCGATTCAGTACGTAAGCTGGGGCCAGGCATTCGTCGCGGTCACCGCGGTCGTGGTGATGCTGGGGCTCACGCTCGAGGCTGCCGACGTCTTTTCCCGCCGAACGGACGCCCAGGCCGTGGCTTCGACTTCGATTTCGAACGACGGCGTCGTGAGCGCGCTGCTCGCCGACGCGGAAGAAGTGCGGGCCGCGCTGGCTGACGACCGGACCGACGGCCTCGTGCGCGCGGCGCAGCGGCTCCGTTCGAACGCCTCGGCGCTGCCCGAAGGCACGCCGGGTTGGGCGCACTTGCAGGAAGGGGCGCGCGCGCTCGAGGCGCTGGGACCTGCACCTTCTCTGGAGAACGCTCGTGCCGCGTTCGCGGAGTTGATGAAGGGCGTGGTCGCCCTCGTCGCGGCGGACCCGACGCTGCAACGCGGCCGCACGCTGGTGCGCTGTCCGATGACGGACGGCTACCAGCTCTGGGTGCAGGCCGACGCGCGCGTGGACAACCCGTACCAGGGTCACCGCATGCGCACCTGCGGCACGCCGCTGGCCGGTTGGTCCGCCACCAACTGAGACTGCAAATTTCCCACGCGGCGCGATTCGAATGCGCAAGCGCTGCGGACGGCGGAGTCGCGCGGGCTGATCCACCGCAAACTCCCTCCGACGGCGGCGCGGCGGAACGGACGATGCAGCGGCGTCCAGGGGCTCGCACCACGGAGGACTCCGCCATGACTCGCCTGACGCTTCTCTTCGCTGCGTTGCTGCTCGGCTGCGGCACTGCTGGCCCGACGTCGTACCCAGACCTGGGCGGCTCCACTGACGTTCCCTTGGGCTCCATGGGGCAGGTGGTGACGACGCTGGGCGGCGTGAAGCTCGGCGCCGACTTCATCGACGTCGGCGCGTCGGCGACGATGACGAAGAACGAGGGCGGCTTGGCCACGTTCAAGGTGGTGGCCGACCTGTCGAAGGACGCGCGGCTCAAGAAGTGGAACGACTTGATTCCCGCGTCGGCGAAGGACGCGAGCGGCAAGCTCGACGCGGAGGTGAAGTTCCGCGTCACCTCCGAAGGCATTCAGGACTTCTTCAACAAAGACAAGAAGCAGCACACGCTCGTCAAGTACGGCGCGCAGGTCGGCGAGAGCTGGCCGCTGACGAAGAGTGACGGCGTCACCATCACCCGGAAGGTGGTCGCCCGTTCGGACCAAGACGACTTCCCGTACGGGTTCTTCAACATCAAGACGCTCACCGTCGAGCAGGACAGCCGCATCCCCGGCATCAAGAAGTTCGTGTACCGGGCCAACCACCGCTTCGGCATCGTCTACGTGGAGGTGGTGGCCGAGGACGGCTCGACGCTCAGCCTGTACCCGTCGGCGTCGAAGACCTGAGCGCGGCTCTTCGAGGACTCACGCGCCATGCGCGAGCGCCTGTTTCCACCGTGGGGCAAGAAGGTCGGCGTCGCTGCGCTCGCGCTGGGGCTGTGCCTGGGGGTGCTGCGGCTGGGGTTCGGCGTGAAGCCCGGCTGGCTCGAGCTGCCGGTGTTCGCCATGTCCAGCGCGTACTTCGAATCGAAGTTCTTCACCGTCATCACCAAGAACCTGACCGACGAGGTGATTCTGCTGTCGACGCTGGGCGGGCTGTTCCTGGTGGCGCTCAGCCGTGAGCGGGACGAGACGCTGCGGACGGCGCTCCTGCGGCTCGACTCCTTGCTCCTGGCGTTGAAGGTGAACGCGGTGCTGCTCGGCGCCGCGTTGGTGACGGTGTTTGGGCTGGGCTTTGTCGGCGTGCTCTTCGCAAACCTGTACACGCTGCTGGGTGTGTATTTGCTCGTCTTTCACACGCGGCTGCGGCGGCCAGCGGAGGCGCCATGTTGACCGCGCTGGGCCAGTGGATTCTGGGGAGCACCCAGTGGCTGTACGTGAATCTCTACGACGGGCCTGTGTTCTTCTTCGACCTCTGGTCGCTCAACCACGCCTGTAGCGGGCTCTTGCTGTTCTTGGGGCTGCGCGCGCTCGGGCTTGCGCGGGCCTGGCGTTGGCTGGTGGCGGGGCTCTTGGCGTACGAGGTGCTCGAGCTGGCCTTCATCTACGCCGCGTTCCACGCGTTTCGCCCGGAGACGCTCAAGGACCAGCTCACCGACGTGGGGGTGGGGGTGTTCGGCGCGTCCGTCGGGCGGCTCTTCGTGGCCAGCCGGCCTTCACCCCACCGCAGCGAGTGGGCGGCGAGCCTGCTGACGGCGGTGGCGCTCTCGTTCCTCTGGGTGGGGCACTACGGGTACACGTATTCCTGGCCGCAGCTCAACTCGGCGGGCGTCAACTGGTGGGCGTGGCTGTGCTGGGCGACGGCCCTGCTCATCACGCTGCGGGGGGAGCTCGCCGTCGCGCGGCGCGTGGCCAGTGGCCTGGGCTTCTGGCTGGTGACGTACGGCATCTACGGGGTGTGCCTGCTCGCCGTGGAGTTCACGGGCTACGCGCTGTTGGGCATTCGCGAGGTGGGGCACCCGGACCGCCAGGCGCTCGTCGCCGACGTCGTCCACGGCTCGACGGGCATGCACGTGGCGTACGTCGTCGCGCCGGCGGTGGCGTGGCTGGTGTTCCGCGCGCTGCGAGGGCTCTTCGTTCGCTCCGTCAGGCTCGACGTCCCAGGTCGCGCCCCGCAGCTCTTGGACGCTCAGCTCGCTCCGCGACAGTCCTCGGGCTTGTTCTGAAAGAACCGGTCCACGAGCGGGGCGCACGTTCGTCAGGCCGGAGAGCAGGCCCCCGCGCTCCGTTGCATGGCGGGACTGCAGTCGGTCACCCACCACCGAGGTCAGCCTTCGAATCCGGATCACTCGAAGTCGTCGAACTCCAGCGTCGTGTTTGCACCCGGCCTGGTCGCGCCCGTGCAACGGAACGACCGCAGGAGGCATCGCGTCGTACGCGCGGGGGCCCGGGGCATCGCTGGTCGGGTCGTCAACGGCGCGCTCGCCTTCATGCAAGACGACTGGGCGCGAATGTGACGAGCGCTCGCTGCGCCGGCCCTTCTGCTAGACGCCGCCGGCCATGCTGCGCTCCTTCGCCGTCCTCCTGCTCACGCTCTCGGCCTGCTCACGCTGCGCGCCTGGGCCCAGCTCGCCCAACCACGACCCTCAGCTGCTCTCGGAGACGCTGACGACGCTGACGCAGCGGCAGGCGCGGCTGAACAGCTACCACCTCGTCGTCGAGACGCGCGAAGGCGAGCACACCGCGTCGCACCACTTCTACTTTCGCGGCCCCAACAAGTTCCGCGGCGACGTCGCGCAGCCCCGGCCGCTGACGCTCAGCTTCGACGGCCAGCGCTTGTACAAGGCGTCGGAGAACGCGCCGCTCGAGGCGTACACGCTCAAGCTGGACGCGCCGGAGGCGGCGCTGTTCCTCACCAACACCTTCAACCCCTTCGTGCCCGAGGGCTTCCGCACGCCGCTGTTGCCGTCGAAAGGCGTCGAGGCGGTGAAGGTGGCGCACCCCAAGGGGCCCGAGGCCGTGGAGCTGAGCGTCACCGCCGCCGACGCGCTGGTGGTGACGTACGTGTTGCGTCACCCGTCCGGAGACCTGCTCGAGAAGCGCCTCAAGTCGGGCGCCAACACGAGCCGCACGGTGGTGACGGAAGAGAAGTGTGACGCCGCGCTGAAGCTGTGCGTGCCCGTCGCGCAAGCGCT
This sequence comes from Myxococcaceae bacterium, assembly GCA_022842905.1. Taxonomy (GTDB): domain Bacteria; phylum Myxococcota; class Myxococcia; order Myxococcales; family Myxococcaceae; genus JALHOS01. The sequence continues at coordinate 20,234 of JALHOS010000094.1, forward strand.
GGAGGACGACGGGCAGGTGATCGCCACCATTCGCGTGCCGACGGTCGAGCTCAACGTGGAGCTCCCCGAGGCGGGCTTCACGCTCACGCCGAAGGCCGGCGAAGAGCCGGTGGTGCGGGAGCTGACAAGAGCCGATGCGCTGCCGTGACGAGGCGCGGGCCTGGGCCGCTTGCGCGCGCGCGGCGGGGCCTGCACAGTGCCGCGCGATTTCTCGAGTCGTCGGCCGGCGGCTTGAACAGCACTCAGGGGACTTCATGAAAGACCAGTCACGCGCAGTTCGTCGCACCGCGGCGCGGTTCGTGCTCGCCGCGAGCCTCGCCAGCATCGCCGCCTGCGGCGTGATGAACCCGGCTGGCAGCGGGCGGACGACGACGTCCAAGGTGAGCGCTGCGACCGGAGGCACCATCGAGCTCGAGTCGGCCACGCTGACGATTCCGGCTGGAGCCGTCGCCGCCGACACTGAGATTACCGTCACGTCGCTGCGAGACCCGGCGCCCCCAGACGTGCAGGCGTACTCGGCGGTGTTTCAGTTCGAACCGGCGGGCCTGACGTTCGCCAAGCCCGTGACGATTGAGCTGACGGCCGAGGTCGGCGCGCTGCGCCCGGTCATCTTCTGGACGAAGCCCGGCAGCGCCACGCAGTTTCAGGAGCTGCCGTCGACGGTGGAGGGGACGACGGTGCGCGCCAAGGTGACGCACTTCTCTCGCGGCTACGTCGGGCAGGGAAGCGGGGCGGTGGACGGCGGGGGCGGCGCTGGTGCAACGGACGCGGGCGCCGCGGGCACGGGCGGGACC
>JALHOS010000095.1 GCA_022842905.1 Myxococcaceae bacterium
CCTCGCGCGCGCGTTGTGGGTCGCCGGGCGGCGTCGCGGCCTGGGACGACGCCTGGTGGCGGCGCCGCTGGTGTTGGCGCTGGTGGGCTGGGCGTGTGGGCCCCGGCCGACGCCGCAGCCCGCACCGTCGGGAGGGCTGACGGAGCAGCTCCCGGCTGGCACGCACTTCTTCCACGCCGACCACCTGGGCTCGGTGGCCCTGGTGACGGACGGGGAGGGCGCCGTCACCGCGCGGCTCAAGTACCTGCCGTACGGCGACCTGGACCCCACCAGCAGCGAGAGCCCGCAAGCGACGCGGCGCTTCAGCGGCCAGCGCTTCGACCCCGAGACGCGGCTCTACTCGTTCAACGCGCGCTACTACGACCCGACGCTGGGTCGCTTCACGACGGCGGACACGCTCGTGCCCGACTCGCAGACGCACCTGGGCTTCAACCGCTACGCGTACGCGAAGGACAACCCCATTCGGTACACCGACCCGTCGGGGCACGGCTGGTTCAACGAAGGGGTCAAGGCGGCGACGCGCTTCGTGGGGCGGCTGACCCCGCTCCAGGTAGGGATGATCATCGGCGGCGTCATCGCCACCGCGCTCGCTCCGCTCACCGGCGGCGTGAGCCTCATCCTCTTCAACTGCGCGGTCACGGGCATCTCGGTCGGGCAGGCGATCGCGTCGGGCCAACCCAACGCCGTGGTCGCGGCGCTCGTCAGCGGGGTCGCGCAGACCGTGGGCCTGCCGCTGGCGGTGGCGTGGTCGCCAGCCACGGGCTGGGGCGCGGCGGTGAGCTTCCCGCTGCTCGGCGGAGACGCGGCGGGCCTCAAGGCGAGCTTGGGCTGGTACCAGCGCGGCGGCTTCGACGCGGGCGTGTCCTTCGGCACCAAGGACCTCGCGCTCAAGGCGGGGTGGAGCCAGCGCGACGGCGGCTACGTCGGCGTGAAGGCCGGTGCCGGGGCGGTGAGCGTGCAGGCCAAGTTCACGACGCACGGCGTGGCCAGCTTCGGCGCCACGTACGACAACGGCGCGCTCCAGGTGGACGTGGGCTTCCGCACGGACAAGGGCGTGTACCTGGGCGTCAGCCACGGCTTCACCGTGGACTCGGGCCTGGGCGAGTTCAGCTTCCGCGGCGGCGTCTCGGCCACCTTCGACGGGACGAGCACGTCGCTGTCCGCCACCATGAGCCACGCGCAGCTCGAGGCGGGGGACTCGGCGGGGCTGACCGGCATGCTGCTCCAGCAGGCCAGCGAAGGGCTCAAGGGCGAGCGCTACGAGCTGGAGCTGCTGTAGCGCGGGCGGGCGTCGCCACGAGGCCCAGCGGCGGGGCGCGGTCCGTGTGAACGAGGAGGTCCTCGACCAGCTTGAGGTTGAGGACCTCGAGGAGGGGCACCCAGCGGTCTTCGCCCGCGCCCAGCAGGACGCGAAGGGACACCGCCGGGTTCGGCACGTAGTGGCCCTGCCGCTCACGGACCCACAGGCGGCGAGAGGTGGCGTAGCTGCTGCTCGCTTCGCTCCGCGCGAGCACGTGGTTCACGTAGGTGCGCTTGCGCCGCGACTCCCGCACGACGATGTCGGGGAAGCGCGTGAAGCCGTCGTCGCACAGCTCGGCGGCGTTGAAGCCCTCGGCGCGACCGTACGAGGCGTACTTCCGGTCGAAGTGCGCGCAGAGGGCGAGGAAGAGGAAGTACTCACCGAGCTCGCGACCGACCTGCACCAGCCGGCCGTCCACCTGCACGTCGAAGCTCGGTGGCGCGAGGAGGTCGTACAGGGGGCCGAGCGACTGCTGGGCGTATTCCGGGTCCCGCAGCGCCCGACGCACGACCCAGTGCACCGCGGAGTGGCCGAGGTGGTCGGTCGCCTGCAGGCTCGCGCCACGGTCGAGCAGCGCCTCGACGAGCGGCAGGTTGCCCGCGACGGCCGCCATCATGAGCGGCGTGAGGTTCTGTTGCGTGCGGTAGTCCACGCCGTACTTCTCCGTGTTCCAGAGGACGTCGCGCAGGTTCTTCGCGGTGAATGGCTGGAGCACGCGGCGCACCACGGCGGGAGCGAAGTCTCGGGCGTTGCTGGCCGGCTCGAAGCGCCCTTCGGTGCCGAGGCGGCGCGTGAGCGTGGTGCTCTCGAAGAAGCACGCGTAGTCGAACAGCTGCTCCTTGGCCTTGCGGGACACGCCCCCGGGCTCCAGCGCCTTGGTGGCCGTCGCGCGGAGCTGCGCTTCGTCCATGACGTGCCAGGGCACCTTGTCGATCTTGAGGATGTTGCTGCGAATGGCCTCGGCCTGCTCGAGCTTGCCCTGCGCCTCCAGCCGGACGGCCTCCCGCTGCCAGTCCTCCGTGCTGCCTTGGCGGACCTCCACTTTCGCGTCGCCGCCGAGCTGCACGTCGAGCGCGCGCAGCAGCGGGTGGTCCAGGTCGTCTTCCACCAGCCACACGTCGGTCACCGCGCGCGTCAGCCCGACGTAGAGGGCGTTGACGAAGAACTTGTACGCCTCGAGCGAGCGATCGCCCTTGTCCTTGGCGCGCCGGTACTCGAGCTGGTCGGTGCCCAGCGCGGCGACGTCCACCCCCTCGGCGAGCTCTGCGAAGAGCCGCCGCTCCGACGAGACGAACCGATCGAGGATGATGGTGTCGTACTCGAGGCCCTTCGCCTCGAGGATGGAGAAGACCAGCGGCGTGCCGAAGCGCTGCCGGGCCTCGGCCTTGTGCTCGTCACGCAGCACGAGCACCGCCGCCTTCGTCGACCGCCGGGTCTGCTGGTCCAACGTGCGCACCAAGGCGTCCGACGTCTTCACCGCCCGCACCGCGCCGGGGACACCGGGCACCGCCCTCATCAACGAGTTGGACTCCCGGTCCACTGAGCCGAAGCGTTGGTGCTTGAGCGCCAGCACGCGATTGGCCACTCGCGTCGCCGCTTCGCTGTTGCGGTAGCTGACGTCCAGCACCGCCACGGTCCGCTCGTCGTCGAAGCTGCCTCCGCGCCAGAACAGCGTCTTCACCTTCGACCACGCGAAGAAGTTGGGGTGGACGATCTGGTTCGCGTCCCCCGCAACGATGAACGCCGCGCCGTCTTTGAGCGTGCGCAGCACCAGCGACAGCTGCACCAGCGTGAGGTCTTGCACCTCGTCCACCGCGACGAAGTCGTAGCGCGGCACGACCTTCGGCGAGAGCCGTTGCGCGACCAGGTTCGGCTCGTAGAGCTGGCTGCGCTCCATGTGGGCTTCCCACGCGGGCAAGAGCTCGTGGAGCGCCGCTCGCTGCTCCGGCGGGAAGATCGACTGGCGCACGCCCAGCGCTTGGTACTGATCGAGGGTGAGCGGGCCGCCCGGGTCCGCGGTCAGGACGCCGCGGAGCTCTTCGAAGCACTGGTGCCCATCGGCGAACTTGAGCTTCTGCCGATGGTGCTCGAAGAAGCTCGCGAAGTCGCGGAACGTCGCGGGGCGCCCCGGGGGCACTTCGACGGACTCCAGCAGCTGTCGGTACGACAGGAAGTCCACCTCCTGCTCTCCGGGATCCCAGTCGTGCGCCACGTAGAGCCCACGGGCCGACTGGGCGAGCCACGCGGACTCGGTGACGTAGGCCACGCGCCCGGGCTGCCGCCGGAGCAGGTGCAGCAGCAGCGCCGTCTTGCCGCTCCCGGCCGAGCCGACCAGCACCAGCGGGGGCCGCCGCCGCGAGATTTCGTCCTGCGCGTCGTCGAAGGACAGCGGCTTGTCCAGGACCTCGAACGTGGCGCGGCTCGGGTGGAGGTAGCGGATTGGCGGGGCGGCCACGCTGGTCGGCGCCAGCTCTTCAGGCGGCAGCTTCGCCTCGTCCACCGGCGCGCCTCGGAGGAAGCGCGACCGTGCGTAGTCGTGCGTGGGCAACAGCTCGAGCGCCAGGCAGGCCTTCTGTCCACCGTGGCTGACGAACTTGAGGATGAGCCTCGCCGCGTCACCCAGCTTTGCGCGGTAGTAGTCGCCGACTTGCAGCTTCTTCACGTCGGCGCTGCGGAAGTCATCACGCTCGATCGCCGCGGCGACGCGCTCGAGCTGAGGGGCCAGCGAGCCCGGGCTCAGGTCTGCGTAGGTCAGAAAACGCACCTGGAAGAGGGTAGCTCACCCTCGGCAGCGGCCGCGGTCGATGTGCTCCGCGAGGGCGTCCTCTCCGCGCGGCGGGCTTCGTCCGGAGCCCCCGACGCGAGCTCTCCCAGCACCGGGGCCCGCTCTTCGCTGGGGTGCAGGCGCGCGCTGGCGCCGGCTTGCCCAGCGACTGCCGGGGAGTGCGCCGGGGGTCCGAGCCGTCGAGCACGCCGCCCCGGCCGCACACCAGCTTGGGCGTGAACGCTCGTCGTCTCGCTTCAGTCGCGGCGACACCGAGACTCGAGGCGCTTTTCACGTGGGTCAGGCCACAGGCTCGAACGGTCGCAGCTGCGCCCAGCTCGGCCCGACCTCGACGCCCGCCGCCGAGGCCGTCGTCAGCCGGGGTCAGGCCACTGGTTCGAACGGTCGCAGCTGCGCCCAGCTCGGCCCGACCTCGACGCCCACGCGCAGCGGCACCTCCAGCGTGAAGGCCTGCCGCATCGTCTGGGCGCACAGCGCGGCGGCGCGGGGCAGCTCCGCCTCGGGCACCTCGAAGAGGATCTCATCGAGCACTTGCAGCAACGGCCGGGTCGCCAGCCCTTCCTTCCGCAGCGCCACGTCCACGTCGAGCAGCGCCCGCCGCGCCACGTCGCACACGCTGCCTTCGTGCGTCGCCCGCCGCGCGAGCCGCTCCGCGTAGCTGCGCAGCATGGGGTCCAGCGACTCGAGCCCGCCGATGGGCCACTTCCGCCCCGCGAGCGTCACGACGTAGCCCTGCACCTTCGCGAGCCGCAGCTGCTCGTCCTGGAACGCGCGCACCTGGGCGTAGTGGCGGTCGAAGCGCGCGACGTACTCCTTGGCCTGCGCCGGGGTGATGCCCAGCTGCAGGCCCAACGCGCTCGCGCCCTGGCCCGCGAAGGTCGCGAAGTTGATCACCTTGCCCAGCTGCCGTTCGTCGTAGCTGAGCTGCTCCGCGCTCTTCTCCAGCACGGCCGCAGCCGTCAGCCGGTGCAGGTCCGCGCGCGAGCGCAACGGCTCGACGAGCGCGGGGTCCTTCGTCAGGTGGGCGAGCACGAACAGGCCCAGCTGGCTGAAGTCGACGGACATGAGCACGTGGCCGGGGGGCGCGATGAAGGCGCGGCGAATGCGCTCCATCTCCGGGGTGCGACCGGGGACTCGGCCTAAGTCCGGGTTGCTGTTGACGAGGTGGCCGGAGAACGAGCGCGCCAGGTGGAAGCGGCTGTGCACGCGACCGTCCGCCGCCACCGCCTTGCGGAGCACCGCCACCCAGCTGTCGCGCAGCCGCCGCAGCGCGCGGAAGCGCATGACGAGCGTGACGATGGGGTGCGCGTGTTCGATGCGCTCGAGCGCCTCGTTGGCCGTGCTCCAGCCCGTCTTCGTGTGCAGCGCCACCGGGAGCTTCAGCTCTTCGAAGAGCACCTGCCCCAGCTGCTTGGACGAGTTGATGTTGAAGGCATGGCCCGCCAGCCGGGTGATGTCCGTCTCGAGGCTCGCCTCCAGGGCGACGAAGTCGGCCTCGGCGCGGTCCAGCTCCGTCAGGTCGACGCGTAGGCCGAGCAGCTCCATGTCCACCAGCACGGGCTGGAGCGCGAGGTACTCGGCTAGCTGTTTCGTCTCCACGCCGGGGGCCAACGCACGCGAAATGTCCGCCGACGCTCGCGCGCGCTGGCCTGCCACGCTCGCCGCGTCCTCGGCCGCGAGGTCGGCCCAGCGCCGGGTGCTCTTCCCCGCGCCGAGCAGCTCCTCGTCGGTCTGCAGGGCCAGGCCCGACACCTGGCGCGCGACCTGCGGGAGCTCATGCGGCGCCCAGTTGCTGGGTTGGGTGAGGTGCGACTGGCATTCGGAGTCGGCCACGACGCCGGCCAGGTGCACGCCCGCGCGACGCAGCGCGACCCGCGCCCCCACCAGATCGTGGCCGGACTTGGGCGCGGCGGCGTCTTCGAGCCAGGGGACGAGGCGCGCCCAGGCCTCCGAGCCAAAGGGCACGTAGCGCGGCAGTCCATCGCCCGGCGCCAGCGCGACGCCCACCAGCGCGCTCTGGCCAGGCCCCGGCTCGTCGTAGAGCACGTGGATCGCCACGGTCGCCGCGCCCAGCTGACGAAGCGATTCCTCGGCCTGCGCGGCGGTCGTCACCACGGCGACGCTGCGCTGGGGCGCCGCGGCGCTCACCAGCAGCTCCGTGAAGCCCAAGCCCGCCAAGGTCGCGTTGAGCGCGGTGCCCTGCGGGGGCGTGTACGCGAGGGCGTCGAGCGCGCGTGGCAGCGGGCCTTCCGCGTCCAAGCTCGCCTGCGCGAAGCGCGCGGGGAGCTCGCCGACCGCTTCCCTCAGCAACTTGCCGACGCGGCCTTCGACGTTCTCGAGCGCGCCGAGCAGCGCGGCTGGTGTGGGGTGCGTCTCGACGAGGCCCGTCGCGCTCTTCGCGCCGATGCCCTTGACGCCCGGAAGCTCGTCCTCGTCGCCGACCAGCGCGAGCCATGCGGCCACGCGCTCCGGGGCCACGGTAAAGCGCTTCCTGACGGCGTCGACGGTGTACCGGACGTCCTTGTTCGCGTCGAACCAACCCACACGGTCGCTGACGAGCTGGGCCAGGCGCTTGTCCACGCCGACCACGAGCACGTCGTGGCCGTCCCTTTCCGCGCCGCGGGTGTAGGTCGCGACGACCTGGAGCTCGCCCGGCGCCTCGACGACCTCGAGCCCGAAGGCCCGCAGCAGCTCGGGCAAGCGGGCCCGCTGCGCTTCCAGCAGGGCGGGCCAGCCGACCGGCGGCCTCGCCTCGAGGACGGCGACGGCGCCGCGTGGGGGCTTGTTGTCGAGCGCCTTCGCGACGGCCCGCGCGACGGCGTACAGCGCTCCCGTCGGCGATCCGTCGGGGGCCTGGCGGTCCGTGGAGACGACTTGAAAGCCACGGCGCAGCAGGTTGGTCGCGGCGATGACGACGGTGCGTTCGGCCATGGAGGCCCGAGGGTACGGCCGAATGCGGCGCCGCTCGAAGATTCGGTCGAGCGACGAACGGGGGAATGGCGCTGAGCCGCCGCGCGTTCGGGCGCCCATGTCCACGACGGCTCGCGTCCTCGAGGTGGTCTCGGCGTGCGCCGCGGCCGTCGCGGGCTACGGCGCTTGGGTGTGGTGGTCGGTGCTGCACAGCCCCGGAGACGACAACCCCGTGGGGGCGGTTGGCTTCTTGGCGCTGGCGATCTTCGCGCCGCTCGCGGTGGTGGCGGGACTGCTGAGCAGGAAGCTCGCGCGGGGCCGAGGCTGATGCCGTGCGCCTGGCGCGTCGGCTCCCGGCGCACACGCCCGCCCGTGGACCTGCCTCGCGTCGTTCGCTGTGGGAGTGTGTCGCGGCGACTCCCGGCGAGGCCTGGGACAGCTTCGCCCGCACCCCACGGCCGCGAAGAAGCTCGGCGTCCCCGTGCTCCAGGCCAAGGGGCTACGGCGACTTCGACGGGCGCTCCGAGAGCGGGCGCTACCCGACGACTCTGACGAAGCGCGCGAACGGCCGCGTGAGCAGGCTTGGCTTCGTGGCACCGCCGCGGCCTGGACCGAGCTCCGGCGGCGGCGAGTCCCGCAGCATGAAGCGGCCTTCGTCGCCGTCTCCCTGCACGTAGAGCCCCACTTCTCCGGGAAGCGGACTGCGCCAGGGCTTGGCGAACAGCGCGTACGCACCGTCGGGCAGCGCGGGGGCGAGCCCCTGACCTGCGACCCTCGCGACGAACAGGCCCCGCTTGGGCTGGGTCTTCGGCGGCAGTCGAACGTAGCTGTCGACGGCGAGCTTGCCCGGCCGGCTCCAGCCGCTTGTCGGCACTTCCAGCGTGACCAGCGGCACCAGCCCGGCGTGCGCCTTGGCGCGTGCGGTGGGGACGCGCTTGAGCTCCGTGCGCGCCGGCGGTGACAGCCGCGTCCGCACCTCGGCGAGCAGGCCCAACAGCTCCGGCTCGCTCAGGCCGCGGGCGGCTTCGAACAGCTGTTCGCGCGCGCTGGTGCCGAGCACGAGGTCCGCCGCCGTCACGCCCAGGACCTCGGCCAACCGCCGCAGCGCCGTCAGCGACGGGACGACGAGCCCGCGCTCGAGCTCGGAGATGTAGCCTCGGCCCAGCCCGACCTCTTCGACGAACGCGTCGAAGGTGAAGCCCGCCGCCTGGCGCAGCCGGCGCACGGCGAGGCCCACGCGCGCCGCGGCTGGATCTGCCTTGGTCCGGTGGGCCCGCTCACCCATATGGGTGCATGTAGCTGGCCGGGGGTGGCTTCGGGTTCGTGTTCTCGAACGGCCCGGGCGGAGGCCTGCTACGGTCCGCGACCCCATGGGGCCCTCACCGCCACAGAAGCTCGAGGCTTCTCAGGTGTTGATCGTGGACAGCTCGGCGCAGGCCGCCGAAGCGTGGCGGCGTTGCCTGAAGGACCTGCCCGGTGCCGTGGGCATCGCGCACTCGGCGGCCGAGGCGCTGAACCGCCTTTCGAGCGGGGAGCGGCCTCGCGTCATCGTCGCCGCTCAGCGGCTGGACGACGGAGAAGGGCTGGCGCTACTTCGCCGTGCTCGGACCTTCAGCCGAGAGATTCACGGTGTGCTGTTGGTCGCGACCGAGCAGGTGGCGCTGGCGCTGGGGGCGTTGCCCTCGCTCACGCTGCTGGCGGTTCCGCCCGACAAGGACGTGCTCTGCGAGCGGGTGCGGTGGGTGCTGCTCGCCGGCCCTCGACCTTCGTGACGACGAGCGGTGCGCTGCCCGGTGGTTGAGGCAAGCGCTGCCAGCGCCGGACGCTCGTAGGGGGTCGTGGCTTCATCTGCCGACCCTCGCGCTTCACGATGCGGGGCGGCGGCCAGCGTTCGACGTACCGCCGACCACCTGCGTGCGCCCCCGGGCCCGTCGCACCTCGGCCTGGAAGCGCTGGGGAGCGCCCGCAGGCTCACTGCGCGATGCGGCGCACCGTGCCGCTGCTGCTCGTGTGCGCGGTGACCCGCGGCGCGCCCAGGTAGTGGAGCGAGCCGCTGCTGCTCAGCGTCGCGTCGAGCTTGTCCGTCACCCAGAGCCACGCGCTCCCGCTGCTCGTCAGCGTCACGTCGGCCGACTCACTGGCCATGCCCGTCGCGCGCACGCTACCGCTCGACGAGACGGACACGCGGTGCACCTTCACGTCCCCTTCGCGGACCTGGACGTCGCCGCTCGAAGAGATCTGCGTGACGAGCGTGCTGGCTTCGACGCGGCTGACCTCGATGCTGCCGCTGCTCGAGACCTTGAGCCACACGTCGGACCCGGAGACGGTCTGCGCCGCAATGCTGCCGGAGCTCGACGTCGCCAGTCCTTGCAGCTTCGGGACGGTCAGCTCGAAGTGCAACGGGACCCAAGGCCTGAGCGAAGCGCCGGGCACGCTGTGCAGCAGCAGCTCCCCCGCGGTCACGTCGCTGGCGATGAACGGGAGGAGGTTCGCGTCACCCTTCAGCGTCAGCACACTGGCTTCCCCGACCGTGACGGTCAGCGCCGCCGGCAGCGCCAACCGCACCGCGGTGGCCCCGGGCACGGCGCGCTGCACCGTCGCAGGTTCCCCGTTTCCGACGACGAGCGTTTCGGGCCCACAGCCGACGACGAGCAGCAGCACGGCGACCGAGCAGAGCGAGCGCATGGCGAACCTCCTCCACGCGACCCGTTGCATCGCGGGTGCCGAGCGGGGCCCTGCACTCCTACGCCGGACACTTCGCGCGTCGCCGGCGCGATCGCGGCGGGCTTCGGCGGACGCCCACGCTGCTTGCGCCTGCGCAGGTAAGCCTTGCGCTCGAGGCGCAGGCGCTGCGCTCCTCAATTCCTCCACCACGCGCTCGGGCCTGCCTGAGGCTCCGCAGTTCTCTGAGCCTGCCGTGAGCAGAAGGCTCCGAGCGTTCAGCTCACTCTCGGGGCTCGCGTGGCGAATGGCCCGTCGCGCGCCGCCGGCGCCACAGGAGGCCGAGCAAGACGGCGCCCATGAGCGGCGTCGAGTGGCCACAGCCACAGCCGCGACCCCGGGCCCCGCCGCTCGTGGTCGGACTCCCAGCGTCAGGCGGCGCGCCAGCCTCGGGAATCGTGCCCGCGTCGACCGTGGTGCCTGCATCGCCGGTCGCGCCTGCATCGCCCATCGCGCCTGCATCGCCCATCGCGCCTGCATCGCCCGTCACGCCTGCATCGCCCGTCACGCCTGCATCGCCCGTCACGCCTGCATCGCCCGTCACGCCTGCGTCGCCCGTCACGCCTGCATCGCCCGTCACGCCTGCATCGCCCGTCACGCCTGCGTCGCCGGTCGCGCCTGCGTCGCCCATCACGCCTGCGTCGCCCGTCACGCCTGCATCGCTCGTCGCGCCTGCGTCGCCATTCGTCCCAGCATCGGGTGCTCCCGCATCGGCGCAGGTGGCGACCAGCGTGTGACCGCAGCCGCCGTCGGCGAGGCACGAATCGGCGGTGCAGGCGTCCGTGTCATCACAGCTCCGAAGGACCTCGCTGCAGCGGTTGAGTGACGGCACGCACGTCGGCCGTGTGCACGGGAGGTTGTCGCTTTCCACGCAGTCGGCGTCTGAACGACAGCACCCCGCGACGGACATGGCCGAGCACATGCCCGGCTCGACACAGGCCTCCTGGGTGCAGACGTTGCCGTCGTCACAGGCCACGTCGGCCGCGTCCTGGCAGAGGCCCGCAACACACGTCTCGCTGCCGTTGCACCCGAGCCCGTCACCGCAGCTCGTCCCGTCCGCGGCGTGTTGGTTCGCCGGGCACCGTCCGCTGAACCCGTCGCAGGCCTCGGCCACGTCGCACGGACCGGCGGCTGCGCGGCAGGTCGAGCCCGCGTCGACGACGCCACAGCTCGCCGTGCAGCAGGCGCCGCCGTCGGGGCCTTCGTCGCAGAGCTCCGGCGGCTCTCGGCGGCCATTCCCGCACACCTGTTGGCAGACCCGGCACCCGTTGCAGAGGATGTTGTCCGCGGAGATGAACTGCGTGGTCACGATGGAGGCCGCCGGACAGATGACGGCGCCGCTCCCAGGGCCAGCGTCGGCGCCTCCGTCGAGCCACAGCTCTTCGGGGATGATGGTCTGGCACCCCGTCGGCGCTGGGCACTGCTTGCACACGGGGCAGCCCGGGCAGGTCTTTCCGTTGAGCCGGTAGGTCGTGTTCAGGACGAGGTCGCACGGATTGGGGAGCGGCGTGCAGGTCAGGACCGGGCACGGGAAGTCGCAGAACATGCAGCCGAAGCACTGCGCGCCGTTCACGTCGCGCATGTTGAGTGGCTCGCGCACGCCCGGGGCCCCGCAGACGTCTTCGTCGAAGGGCTCGCAGCCCTGCGTAAAGTCGCTGGGACACATCGAGACGATCACCGGCCCCGCGTCGGTCCCGCCGTCGGCGCCTGCGTCCTGCCCGAAGGCCGCGCCGCTGACCCCGCAGGCAACGGCGAGGGCGAGGCGAAGAGCCAACCGCAGGGGGAGTCTGTCCGGGCGCAGGTGCATGCCCGACCGCACGCTAGCTCGCCCCACGGCGTCCGCGAGCGGCGCGCCGTCCACGCGCCGTCACAGTTGGCTCTTGAAGAACGCCGAGTGCTCGGCCAGCGCCCGCACGTACGGCTCGACGTCTGCCTGCGCGTCGGCGCTCAGCGCTCGAAACGGCACGACGTGGCGCGGCGGCACGAAGCGGAAGGTGAAGTTGACGCGGCGAGTGCGAAAGCCGTCGATGGCGGGCGGGAAGTCGTGGCCGCCCTTCGTGTCCACGCGCTGCACGCGGTGAAACGTTTGCTCTTTCCACCGGGCCCCGCCGAACAGCTGCAGGCTGCCGTCGTCGAGCCACTGCTGCGCGGCGATGTCGTCCCGCACACCCGGCCGCGAGCTGGTGACGAACTGAATCAGCGCGCGTTCCCCCAGCGACAGGGACGCCACGGGGCCAGGCTCGAAGTCCTTGTGCTCGCCGACCCGCGCCGAGTCCACCCAGCGCTCGCCGTCGAGCCGGCTCCCGTAGAAGTTCACCAGGCAGGTGTTCAGGTGCCAGCCTTCGGGCAGATCCGGCGGCTCCTTGAACATGCGCCGCGCGCGCTCTTCCATGAGCGCGACGAGCTTGGCCAGCACCGGCGGGAACGGCTCCGCGGCGACGCAGCGATCCACGACGCCATGCGGCGGCCGGAAGTAGTCCAGACACGCGAACTGCCAGTTGCCGAGCCAGTAGACCGGCCTCAACAGCCGCCGCTGCTGCTCCCCTTCGGGGGGCGGCCGGTTGGTGGAGAAGCGCCATTCCCACAGCGGGTGGAGCTGCGCGAGCCACGAGACGATCGACGCGCGGTCCGCGTCGCCGAGGAAGCCGGCGTCGTAGTGCAGGCCCCAGACGCGCTGCGGATTGCGGCGGAGGACGAGCCCCCGAGGCTTGGGCTTGGACGGCGCTGGGCGCTTCACGGTGCGCTGGCCGTCCGCGACGTCAGCAGCAGGCGCCGGTTCCACCAGTGGGCGCTCACCATCAGCACTGCGCCGAGCGCACTGACGGCCGTCTCCACCGCCCAGGCGTCTTCGAAGGCGAGCGCTGCGAGGGCTAGGCAGCCGATGCCGAGCAGCGCGACCACGAGCACGCCACGCACGCCGTGCTGGCGCACACCCGGCACGAAGGCCCAGGCCGCGACGGCGATCACGCCCACCAACAAGAGGGGGTGAAAGCCACCGAAGAACGACGCCGCCGCGGGCAGCGACGAGACGACGAGGGGCGCCGCCAGGCAGTGCACGACGCAGACGACCGAGAGCAGTTGGCCCAGCAGGTCCTTGGATGAGGCGGAGGGCATGGTGGTCGCGGGCATGAAGGGCGGCGGTCCGTAGATCAACCCACTCGTCGAGGCAACTTGGGCTGGACCGAAGGCCGCAGGCCAGTCGCTACACCAGCGGGCGCAGCGCGTCGAAGAGCGACGTGCCGCCTCGCCGCACCTCGTGTGCGTGCGCGAACTGCAACAGCCCGCGGGCCAGTCCCTGGTACAGCTCGGCCTCGAGCGGCGGCAGCTCGGGGCTCGCGGCGCTGCGCTCGACGGCTTTGATCGGCTGGCCGAGCAACGAGCTGAGCGCCGCCGCGACGTCTTCGGCGGACCAGTTCTCCTTGCCGGCGACCTCCACGACGCGCGTGCCGCTGGTCCCTTCTTCGAGCGCCTGCGCCGCCGCTTCGCCCACGTCGTGGGCGCCCACCTGCGCGTACTTGAGGTGGACGTGGCCGGCGTGCCGCAGCTCACCGGTGTCCAGCGCGTCGAGCAGCTGATCAGCCCAGCGCTCGAGGAACAGCGCCGCGCGCAGGAACGTGACCGACGGCGCCGCCGCGCTCAGCGCCTTCTCTGCGCGGTGGAGGCCGACGAGGGGGCCGGTGCCGCTCGGGTGCTGGGCGCCCACGGCGGACAGGAAGACCAGCCGCTTGAGCTTCGCCTGCTTGACTGCGTGGACCAGCGCGCTGAGCGCCACGCCCTGCGCCGCCAGCGGGTCTTCAGCGCCCTTCTCCGACGGCAACATGAGGAACGCCCCGCTCATGCCTTCGAGCGCGGCCGCGAGCGACGTCTCGTTCGCCGCGTCGACGACGCGCACCTCGGCGTGTCGGCCGAGCCAGCGCTCACCGGCGGCTTCCTCGGTCACCAACACGCGCACCTTCTGGCCGCGCTTGAGCAGCGCTTCCGCGGTGGCGGCACCGACCCGATGAGCAACCTGCATGACTGCGAACATGAGCGCCTCCCCCACGTGCTGCGGACGGGGCACCATGCGCTCGCGGTCCGGGCGAGTCCAGCGGCGCGACGGTGCTTCGACGACGCTCGGACGACGTTGCGCGCCGGCCGCGCCGCGTGGCCCGTTCGCGATGAAGCGCGCCTCGTGATCTCGCGAGCGCAATCGGGCCGCCCGGGAGCGCACCGTCCTCGAGAAGCGGGCGCGCTACCCGAACAGCTTCGCGAGCGTCGCCAAAGCCGCCTCGGCCTGCGCCCGTGCCTTGGCCTGCTGCTTCTCGACCTTGGCCAAGTCCACGCCGCAGAACGCACAGCGGCGCTCCGTCGAGTACAGGTGTCGCCCACACCCACCGCACCGGTACAGCTGATCCGGCACGCGGCCCTTGAGCTTGGGCAGCTTGGAGGCGGGCGTATGCGGGCGCTTGGCGCTCACTTGCTCGCCTCTCGCACGGCGCGGCCCCGTGGCTCCGGCAGCGTCGACGGGCGACGCTTGGGCAGCGGCGCGTCCAGCGGCTCTTCGATGAGCTCGAACAGGCCCTGGTCGAACGGGAGCCCGGTGCCTTCCTTCACCTTGCGAATGCGCTCGCGCTTGCCTTCTTTGGCCAGCTCGAGCGTGCGGTGGTGGCAGAACGGGTTGTTGCCCGGCTTGCCCAGCAGCACGGTCGTCGTCCAGGAGCAGCCGCCGCGGCAGACGTCGGCGTAGTAGCAGCCCTTGCAGCGGCCCCAGAGGTCGTTGACGGTGCGATCGCGCGTGAAGGCCAGCTCCGGCGTGTTGCTCCAAATGTCGAGCAGCGCGCGGTCGCGAATGTTGCCGCCGGTGTAGCCGTTGGTCGGGAGCGACGGGCAGCCCTTGATGGTGCCGTCGGCCTCGATGCCGATGGTGTTCTGCCCCGCGTTGCAGCCGATCCAGTGGCCGGTCCGGTCCGGGCCGCCGCGCCAGAGGTGCTCGTAGGGGCCGAAGTAGCCAATGTTGTTTCCCGGCACCATGAGCAGCCCGCGGTCGAGGCCCTTCGCGTACAGCTCGGCCAGCACCGGGTAGAGCTCGAGCAGCTGGTACGGCTGCAGCAGCAGCTCGTCGTGGTCGATCGCGTTGCCCATGGCGACGGTGAGCTGCACCTGCCAGTGCGACGCGCCGTGCTCGATGATGGTGTCCATCAGCGCGGGCAGCTCCGGCAGCGACAGGGAGCTGATCTGCGAGTTCGAACCGACGGTGATGCCGTGGGCCTTGAGTCGCTTCATCGCCGCGAGCGCCGCTTGGAAGCTGCCCTTCACCCCGCGGATGCGATCGTGCGTGGTCTCCAGCCCGTCGAGGGAGATGCTGACGCCCTGCAGGCCGGCTTCGGCCGCCGCCTGCACGCGCTCTTCGGTCAGGTTGCGCCCGCCGGTGGTCATGGTCGCGTCCATGCCCGCCTGGCGAATGGCGCGGATGATGTCGACCCAGTCCTTGCGCAGGTACGCCTCACCGCCGATGACGGTGACTTCCCGGCAGCCCAGCGCCGCCAGCTGCGCGACGACGTCCAGGCACTCTTCGGTGGACAGCTCCTTGGGGCGCGCCTTGCCCGCGCGGGAGCCGCAGTGGTTGCAGGCGAGATCACACTTGAGCGTGATCTCCCAGACTGCGTAGACCGGCCGGCAGGCCGTCAGGTCTGCCGCCGTCACGTAGCGAACCGGAGGGCCGCCAGCAGCGCTCGTCACTGCGGCGTGCTCTTGCGCGGCGCCGGCCAGTTCGTGCGGTTGAGGTCCGCCAGCGCGGCCTTGAGGTACTTCACGGCCTTCTTCGCCTCGGTGACTTCCTTGGGCTTGAGCGAGCCTTCCTTGATGCCCGCCTCGATGGAGCGGATCGACGAGGAGATGCCGTCGCGGAAGCGGGACAGATCGTCGCGGAAGACGACGCCGTACATGGCGATCGCGATGCCACCGGGCGAGCTGGGCCGCGCTCCGGTCATGCCGCCGGGCATGGGGTTGATCGCCGGGAGCGGCTGGTCGGCGAACACCGGCTTGAGCGCCTTGAGCGCCTTCTCGAGGTCCTTCACCGCGGCCTTGGCCTTCTTCAGCTCATTGCCCTGGAGGACGCCGTCGCCGAACACTTCGGGACCGGTCGGGTTGCCCTGGGCGATCGCCTGCTGCGTGTTGGTCAGCGTGGTGCTGATGCCGGCGCGGAACTTGGCCAGCTCGTCACGAATGAAGATGCCGTACATCGGGCGGACCATGCCGCCACCGGAGATGCGCTGCGACGCGGACGCGGGCTGCTTGGGCTTCGAAGGGGGAATCGCCATGGTGTTGCCTCCAACAGGATGAACCGCGGTGGAACGACAAAGGCGTCGCACCGTACGGGATCAGCGCGCCCTTGGGCCAAGACAAGTGGCGCGGGTCTCGCTGCGCGGGCCGTGGGGCCCTCTTGACAGGTGAGGGGCAGGCACTAAGGCGAGCTTCACCATGGCACCGACCAAACGCTTCAAGGCCGCCATCATCGGCGGCTCGGGCTACGGCGGCGCGGAGATGATCCGCCGCCTGCTCATTCACCCCGATGTCGAGCTGGTGCGCGTCGCGTCCGTCGACTTCATCGGCGAGCCGCTGTCCGCGGCTACGCCGTCGCTCGAAGGGCTGACGGACCTGACGTTCCAGCAGCTGCCGGCGGCCGAAGCGGCGGCGGGCATGGACGTGGTGCTGCTCGGGCTGCCGCACACCGTGGCGGCGTCGAAGATCCCCGAGCTCGCCGCGGTGCCCAACGTGAAGATCGTCGACATGTCCGGCGACTTCCGGCTCCAGGACGTGGCCGCGTACGAGAAGTGGTACAAGCACAAGCACCCCTGCCCCGAGCGCCTGAAGGACTTCGTGTACGGGCTGCCGGAGCTCAACCGCGAGCAGATCAAGAAGGCTCGCTTCGTCGCCTCGCCGGGCTGCTTCGCCACCACCATCGAGCTGGCGCTCTTGCCCCTGGCGAAGGCCGGGCTGCTCGAGGGTGTCGTCCACGTGCAGGGCATCACCGGCTCGTCGGGCTCCGGCATGGCGCCAGGCGCGGGCACTCACCACCCGGTGCGCGCGAACAACCTGAAGACGTACAAGCCGCTCGAGCACCAGCACGTGCCGGAGATCACCCAGCTCCTCACGCAGGCCGGCGCGAAGGACCTGCAGCTGCGCTTCGTGCCCGTGTCGGCGCCGCTGGCCCGCGGCATCTTCGCCACGTCCTTCGTGGAGCTGCCGGACAGCTGGACACAGGAGAAGGTCGAGCAGCTCTACCGCGATACCTACGCTGGCGAGCCCTTCGTCCGCGTGCCGAAGAAGCGGCTGCCTGAAGTGGCCGCGGTGAGCGGGTCCAACTACGTGGAAGTCGGCGTGCAGGTCGGCCCCGCGTACGCCGGCAAGCGCACGGTCACGCTGTTCTCGGCCACCGACAACCTGCTCAAGGGCGGCGCCGGCCAGGCGATCGAGAACATGAACCTGGTTTTGGGCCTGGACGAGAAGGCTTCCCTCGCGGACCCGGGGCCGTGGCCGCCGTGAGCACCCTCGTCCTCAAGCTGGGCGGCGAGGTCGTGCACTCGCCGGAGCTCGACGTCATCGCCAGCGAGCTGTCGGCGCTGGGGCAGGGCGGCGCACACATCGCCATCGTCCACGGCGGCGGCCCGCAGGCCACCGCGCTGCAGAAGACGCTGGGCCTCGAGACGAAGATGATCGCCGGCCGGCGCTTCACCGACCCGGCCACGCTCGACGTCATGAAGTACGTCGTCGGCGGGCAGCTCAACTTCGACCTGTGCGCGCGGCTCATGGCCAAGGGCGTCAAGGCGCTGGGCCTGCACGGCGCCAGCGGCCACATGATTCAGGCGAAGAAGCGCCCGCCCAAGGTGTTTCAGGGCGCGGGGCCGGACCCGGTGGACCTGGGGCTGGTGGGCGACGTGACGGGGTTCAACCTGGAGCTGCTCGGGCAGCTGTTCGGATTCGGCTACGTGCCGGTGCTGGCGTGCCTGGGGTGCGATCCGTCGGGCCAGGCGCTCAACATCAACGGGGACACGGTGGCCAGTCAGCTGGCCGGCGCGCTCGAGGCCGACGCGCTGCTCACCATCACCTCCACGCCGGGCGTCCTGCGCGACGTGAAGGACCCGTCGTCACGCATTGGGCGCATCACCCGGCCCGAGTTCGACCGGCTGTGCGCCGACGGCACGATCTCCGGAGGGATGATCCCCAAGCTCCAGGAGTCCTTCGACGTGCTCAAGGGCGGCGCCAAGTCCGTCGTCATCGTCGGCAAGCCGCAGCCCGGCGAGCTGGTGAAGGCGATTCGTGAGCCCGGCAGCGTGGGGACCGTCCTCGTCCCATGAGCGCCTCGAGCGGTGACGCGGCGCAGGTGTGGCTGGAAGCCCAGCTGCCGGCCATGGAAGAGGCGCTGGCGGCGCTGGTGAACGTCAACTCGTACACGGACAACCCGGCCGGCGGTCGCGCGGTGGGGCAGCAGCTGGTGGAGCTGTTCCGGTTGCCCGGCCTGGTCCACGAGCTGGTGCCCAGCGTGAAGTTCGCCGACCACCACGTGTTTCGGTCGACGGGGAACGGCGCGGCGCCGGTGGCGCTCGTGGGACACCTCGACACGGTGTTCCCGCCGGGCGTGTTCGAAGGCTACCGCGTCGACGGCGACAAGCGGCGCGGGCCGGGCGTGCTGGACATGAAGGGCGGGCTGGTGACGGTGGCCTGGGCGCTCAAGGCCGTCGCGCAGGTGGCGGGCCTCGACGCGGTGGCGCCGGTGCGCGTCGTCGTGGTGGCGGACGAGGAAGTGGGCTCACCCGAAGGCGCGCCGCTCCTTCGCCGAGTGCTGGCTGGGGCCGGCGCGTGCCTGGTGTTCGAGTCGGGCCGCGCGAACGACGCGCTCGTCACGGAACGCAAGGGCACCGGCAGCGTCACCTGTCGCGCGCACGGGAAGCCGGCGCACGCGGGGAATAACTACTGGGACGGGGCGAACGCCATCTGGGCGCTGTCTCGCTTCGTGGACCGAGTGCAGCAGCTGTCCGACAAGGGCCAGGGCGTGACGGTGAATGTGGGCACGTTCACCGGCGGCACGTCGAAGAACACGGTGCCGGCGCAGGCCAGCGCGGATTTGGACCTGCGCTTTCCCACGGCGGCGGCGCGGGCGGCGCTGCTCGAAGGCGTCACCAAGGCCATGCAGGACGCGGCGGTGCCGGGGACGCGGCTCGAGCTCGAAGAGAAGGGCGGCCGGCTGCCCATGGAGAAGGTCGCTGGAACGGCCGAGCTGGTGAAGCGCTACGGCGCGCTCGCGGTGAAGGTCGGCCTGTCGGGCGCCGAGGCGCCGCGGCAGGGCGGCGGGAGCGACGGGAACACCGCCGCGGCCATGGGGATTCCGACCATCGACGCGCTGGGCCCGCGCGGTCAGGGCTTCCACACGCCTGACGAGCACATCGACGTGGGGACGTTGGTGCCGCGCGCGGTCGCGCTGGCGCGGTTCCTGTTGGGCGAGTGACGGGAGCCGCCGCGGACGTTCAGAGCAGGCCGAGGAGGATTGACTCGGCGGGCTTGAGGTCCGCTTCCAGGTGCTCGCGAACGTCCTGTCTTCGCCAGACCTGCTGGAAGAACGTGTCGCCGCGTTCAGCGAGGTAGTCGATCCAGGCGCTCAGGAACGCCCTGTCCTGATACCCCTCGCAGAAGACGAGCGAGTTCATCAGCGCAGCTCCGTGCTGATCACGTTGCGAATCTTGTCGGCCTCGGACCCGGAGAACGTCGACGACTCCAAGTGACCGTTCGTGAGCCGCAGGTTCTGCACGCTGAGCGCGCTCAGCATGTTCAGCTTCGACATCGCGAGGATCAGATCGTCGATCAGCTCGAGGCTGTGCGTCGCCACGACGACCTGGAGCCCGCGCTTCACCGACGCCGCGATTGTCTCCGCTGACTGTCGGAGCGCGCCCGGGTGCTGATGCACCTCGGGCTCCTCGAGGTCGTAGTCCAGCGCGCGGCGGATGCGCCGTGAGCGCCCGCCTACGGATCAGGTCCTCGTCGAGCGACACCCGAATGGCGCGTGGTGTTGTGAGGATCGTCCACCACCAACCCTGGTGGTTCAATCAACCGCTGCGCGCCGCCGCCGCGAGCGCTCCTCGCGGGACGCGCGTGTTGGCGCCAGAACCTGTCAACACCCGATACAGCGGCACCGGAGGAAGGCGCGGCGGGTGGGGGCGTCTCTTCGACAGACCACCAGCACTGCCACGGAGCTCTCCTATGTCGCTGCGATCCACCAGTTTCTACCCGTCTCCTCGAATCCTCAGGCCTCCACGCACGCCCGACGAGACACGCTTCGACGCCGCCTGCGCCAAGCTGCTCGCCGGAGCGAAGAAGGTCGAAGGCAAGCTGGTCCTCCCCGCCAAGGCGCAGTTCGTCGAGCTGGCCGGCGTGCGCGGCGGCCAAGGCGCCGAGGTGCGTGACGGCATCTCTTGGAGCGAAGGCCTCTACGCGGTGCGCATCGACGGCAAGGTGTATGGCGCGCGAACGTCGACCAGTTGGGGCGGCATCATGGGGGGCTTCCGACGCTCCGTTGAGTGGTACGAGCTGCCGGCACGTCCGGACACCGTGGCGTTGCTCGAGGGCGCGGCTCGTCGCGAGCTGCCCTTCGCGCTCACGGGACCTTCCCAGAACGTTCGTCCGCGGACTTCCGCAAGGCGTTCCAGGGCAACCTCGCCGACTTGAAGGCGCGACTCCGCGTGCCGAAGCGGCAGGAGCGTCTTCCTGCGTCGATGGAGTCGAACCGCTGACCTCAACCTTCCGCGCGCGATCCCGCTGCCCTCCGCCGCCCGGAGGTCGAGGTGCTGACGTCACCGCCCGCGGTGCTCTTCTCGTTGCGGAGCACTTGGACGCCGCTCGGCGAGCTGGCCGGCCCTCAGTCGCAGCCAAGGGCCACCGCCGTCGCGGTGCAGAGGGCGCGCAGTTCGGCTGGGCTGAGCGAACCGACGAACGTTCGGAGGTCGCAATGAGGCACGGTGGAGCGCGTTCGCGAAGCGTGGTCCCTTGAGGCCGTGCTCGACACCCAGCACCACCTCGGTGGGGAGTCCGCGCCCAGTGGAGGTGATCGCGCAGACCGTGACCGTGTGGATGCGTCCGATGAGCACGTCTCTCGTCAAGAGGGTCGAGATCTCATCCTGAGCACCGGGCTTGTGCGGGTGAGGCAACATGAGGCATGAGGCGGGCAGGAGGCCCGCGTGGCGAAAGAGAAGAAGGTACTTGTCGAGGTGCCGGAGAG
>JALHOS010000096.1 GCA_022842905.1 Myxococcaceae bacterium
CCGTACCACCAGCACCACCGCTGCCCGCGGAGCCACCTGCGCCCGCGCTCCCGGCATCGCCCGCCGTGCCACCAGCACCACCGCTGCCCGCGGAGCCGCCTGCGCCCGCGCTCCCGCCCGCACCGCCCGCACCGGCGTCCTGGTTCCGCACCGTCACCATGACCTCGGCGGACGCGGTGGCGCCGTTGGTCGCCGTGACGGTGAGCCGCACGGTGTGTGGCCCATCGCTCAACCCCGTCGTGTCCCACAGGTTGTGCGCGCCGCCGAAGTGGTAGTGGTTCCCCGCCGCGGTGTCCGTCGAGCGCAGCATGCCGTCGACGAAGAACTGGCCGCGCGTGCAGCCCACGTCGTCGGTGCAGTCGCCGTAGAACTCGGCGTTCGCTCCCGACACCACTTCACCGGGCGTCGGCCGCGTCAGCGACGCCGTCGGCGGTTGGTCGGCGGCCACCGTCACCGTGAAGCTCTGCGTCGCGTCGGGCAGCACGCCGTTGCTGGCGCGCACCACCACGTTGGCCGGACCCGCCGCCGCGGGCGTCCAGGTGATGAGCCCCGTCGCGGGGATGATGGACATGCCCGACGGCTGCGACGTCAGCGCGAACGTGGGCGCCGGCGTCCCCGACGCGTTCACGTCGTAGGTGTACGGGGCGCCGACGATGGCGGTCGTCACCGGAGTGCTGGTGATGGTGGGGGCCACCGCGTCGTCGTCGATGACGGTGACGCTCACCGTCCGGCTGGTGAGTCCAGGCCCGCTGACGGTCAGCGTCGCGGTGTCGTTGGCGGTGTCGGCGTCTTGGGCGGCGGCCAGCGTCACCGTCTGCGGCGTCGCGAAGTTGCCGGGGTTGAAGGTGAGGCTCGCGCCCTGCGTCACCGTGACGTCGGTGTCTCCGGCGGTCCGGGCCACCGTCACCGTCGCGCTGCCTGCCGGCGCGGCGGACAAGGCCACGGTAAACGTCGTCGTCGTCCCTTCGGTGAACGTCACGTTGGCCGTGCTCACCACCGGCGTCACCTCGTCGTCGTCGATGACGAGGACGTCCACCGTCTCGTCCGGAGAGCCGATGCGGCTCACGGCGAAGCTCGCCGACTCATTCGTCGTGTTGGTGTCTTGCGCCGCTCGTAAGGTCACGGCCTGCGGCGTGTTCCAGTTCGTCGGCGTGAAGGTGAGCGACGCTCCCGCGGTGACCGACACCGTGTTCGAGCCGGCGCTGCGGGCGACGTTCACCACCACGTTCGCCGCTGGCGCCGCGCCGAGCTGCACGGTGAAGCGGGCCTGGCCTCCCTCGTTCATCCACCGCATCAGCGGGGCGACGAGCAGCGGCGGTGGTGTGGTGGCGGCGTACCGGCGCACCGTCCCGTTGATGGAGATTTGATACAGCGCGCCGTCCGGCCCGACGTCGAGGTCGATAGCGTTGCCCGTGCCCGTCGCGAACGGGTCCACGCTCAGTACGTTCGTCCCGCTCGCGTCAAACCGCACGCGGTGGAGCTGGCCGGTGTTGTAGTCGGCGAAGACGTAGTCGCTGCGGTACCCCGCCGGCACGCCGGACGTCTCGAGGAACGTCCCTCCGCCGACGGCGCCGCCCATGGCCAGCGTGGTGGCCGTCCCGCCGGTGCTCGTCGTGGCGGCGCCGGCCTGCGCCAGCGTGAAGCTCGTCGGGGTGGGGACGGACGCGATGGGCAGGCCCGTCACCAGGGTGTTGAAGCTCGAGTCGGCCACGCCGCTGATGACGACGCGCTGCCCTCGGTGAAAGAGGTGGGGGACGGTGGTGGTGAAGGTGCTCACGCCCGCGGCGCGCACCGCGCCCATCGCTGCGAGCGTGCGGGCCTGCGTGGAGTTCGTCCGGTACCACACCAGCGGCCGCAGGAAGCCCGCGGGCTGATTCACCTCGTACTGGTCGTACCCGGCGTGCGCGCCAGCGGTAACCACGAAGAGCTGTTCGAAGCTCGTGCCCACCGAGTTGACCCACAGCGCGCCGGTGCGCGGTTGGAACGTCATGGTGAAGGGGTTGCGAAAGCCGCGCGCCCAGACGAAGTCGTTGTTCGGCCCCGGCCCGTCGAAGAAGGGGTTGTCCTGCGCCGGCGTGCCGTTGAGGTTCGCGCGGCTCACCTTCGCCGCGGTGCGCGTGAGGTCCGCGTTGACGCCGCGGCGGTTCCCGTTGTCGCCAATGGCGAAGTACAGCTTGCCGTCGGGGCCGAGCACGACGCCGCCGCCGTCATGGTTGGCGCCGATGGTGTCGAGGCCGGGCACGAGCACCGTCCGCGCCATGCCCACGTTGCCCACCGCCGTGTACCGGAGAATCTGCTGCTCCGTCGAAGACGCGGTGACGAAGAAGTACACGTAGCCGTTGGTGACGAAGTCGTGGTCGAACGCCAGGCCGATGAGGCCGCACTCGCTGTTCGTGTAGATGGGGCTCATCGTGGCGAAGGTGGTCAGCGTCCCTCCGCTGAGGATGGAGACCGTGCCCGCCTGCCGCGTGATGAAGAGCCGGCCCGAGCCGTCCGGCGCCCACGCCATGCCGGTGGCCGTCAGGAAGCTGCTGGGCGTGAAGAACGTCGTCTCGGTGAAGGCCGGGTCCAGGACCGCTGCGTGCGCGGGCGCGGCGAGGAGCACGGCCACGGCGAGGGCGACGGCGCGAGGTGCGGACTGGGTCGGGGGCATGGGACCCGACGTTGTAGTTCAGGCAGCTTCAGCGCGGGGTGACGTCGAGGACGACGACCGACGCGGCGCCTTCCGCCGTGCTGCAGTTGATCACGCGGCAGTCGCCCAGCTGGAACTGCCCGCGGTCCTCGTGGATGTGGCCGAAGAGGTGGACCTGCGGCCGCACGCGGTGGAGGTGGCGCAGCAGATCCGCGCAGCCCACGCGGCGCCCGTCCCAGCAGCGGTCTCCCAGGCCTTCGGGCGGGCCATGGGTGACGAGCACGTCGATGCCCTGCGGAATGAGCTGCCACTTCGCGTCGATGTCGCGGCCGCGGCGCAGGTTGAAGGCCCAGTCGTGGAACCAGGGCTGCCAGGGGCTCCCCCACACTCGCAGCCCTGCGACGGTGGCCTCGGCGTCTTCGAGGTAGGTGAGGCCTTCGAAGAGCGCGCGGGCCTCCGCCGGGGAGTCCTGGAGGAGGAAGTCGTGGTTGCCGGCGACGACGACCTTGTGCGGGTGGGGCTGCGCGCGGAGAAAGTCGGCGACGGCCTTGAGCTCGCTCGCGGTGCCGCGCTGCGTGAGATCGCCTGCGTGAATGAGGACGTCGCCTTCGGGAAGGTGGAGGGCAGCGTGCTCGCCGTGGGTGTCGGCCATGGCGACGATGCGGACGGACTTCGACATGAGGAGAGGAGTGTCGGCGCAGCGGGTGCGTCACCGCAACACGGAAGCCAGGAGCCGCGCTGCGAGCCTCTGAGCACTCAGCTCCGGCGCTTGCCCTTCGTCCGCGCCCGCAGCCGTTCGGCCAGGGCCGCGTGTCCGGCGCGCTCCGCGTCGTCGGCGGGAGTTCGTCGGTCCTTCGTCTTCGCGTTGGCGTCGGCGCCTTCGGCGAGCAGCGCGTCGACCACCGCGTCGAGCCCACGAGCGGCCGCGACGTGCAGTGGGGTCAGGCCTTCGGCGCTCGCGTCTGCCACGTTGGCGCCCATGGCGAGGAGGTAGCGGGCGACCTCGACGGCCCCGGCTTCGAGCGAGAGGAGGAGCGGGGTCTTCAGTGCGAGGTCCGTCGCGTCGAGCTCGTCTCCCGCGTCGAGTCGCTCCTTGACCTTCTGGAGGTCACCCGCCTTCGCGGCTTGGGTCAGCTTCGGCGCAGGGCCTGGCCGGCCGATGATGACCTTGGCGCCGGCGTGGATCGTCATGCTTCCGCCTTTCTCGATGACGAGTCGGCGCAGGTACATGGTCTCGATGACGAGCTTGGCGCCGCAGTGAGCGCAGCGCTTGTCAGCCGCCGGCGTCGTCGCGCCGCAGAACGGGCAGGCGCGGGCTTCACCCGCGTCGGCGCCCACCACCACGTGCGCGTCGTGCACCACCACCTGGCCCGGGCCCGTCAGGGTGACGCCCGCACCCAGCGCGTCTGGGCGCACGGGGCGGCTGCAGTACGGGCACTGGCGGAGCGAATCGGCGACGGGCGCCGCGCAGCCGGGGCAGCGAAGGACGTGACGGGAGCGGGACATGGCCCTGGCAGCATGCCTCAGCCCGAGCGCCCGAAGCCCCTCGAACCCTGGCGCCTCGACGGCATTGGGGCGAAGAAGCCACCTCGTGTCCACGCGGCGTGACGTCCTGGTGTCCTTCCTCGGCCTGGCGGCGCTCCCTGCGTGCAAGCGCGCACCCGCGCCGATTCCCACGACGCTCGTCGACTCGTTCCTCGAGCGGGGCCACCGACTGCGAGGGCCACCGCTGCCGCGCCGCACGGTCGACGACGCGCGGGTGGACGTGGCGATCGTCGGCGCGGGTGTCGCCGGCCTGAGCGCCGTGTGGCGGCTGGCTGGCGCCGGTGTGCGCGCCACGGTGTTCGAACTCGACGACGTCGTCGGTGGCACCGCGCGCTCGGGTCAGAACGCCGTGTCCCGCTTCCCCTGGGGCGCGCACTACCTGCCGGCGCCGTTGTCGGCCGTGGGGCCGGTGCCGCGGCTGCTGCGCGAGCTCGGCGTGCTGACGGGCGTGGGCGACGACGGCCGCCCGGCCTACGACGAGGCGTCGCTCATTCACGACCCCGACGAGCGGCTGTTCTACCGAGGCCGCTGGTACGAAGGCCTGTACCTGCGTGCCGGCGCCAGCGAGGACGACCTCACCCAGCTGGCGCGCTTCGAACGGCAGACGGCGGCGCTGGCGCGCGCGGTGGACGGCAAGGGTCGCAAGGCCTTCGCCGTGCCCATCGAGCTGGGGAGCGACGACGCCGAGTTCACCCAGCTCGACCGACTCACCATGGCGCAGTGGCTCGAGCGCGAAGGCTACACGTCGCCTCGGCTGCGCTGGCTGGTCGACTACGCCTGCCGCGACGACTACGGCGCGACGGCCGAGGGCGTCTCGGCGTGGGCGGGCCTCTGGTACTTCACCGCGCGCACCACCGGCGACGAGCGCAGCGAGGGCTACCTGTCCTGGCCCGAGGGCAACGGGAAGCTCGTCGCGCAGCTCGCCAAGTCGCTCGAACCTTCGGCGCTTCGCCGCGGGACCGTGGTGCACACCGTCGCCAAAGCGGACGCTGGAGGGTGGCACGTGCACGCCGTCGACGTCGCGGGGGTGCCGAGTCGCACGTGGGCGCGGCAAGTCGTGGTCGCCGCTCCGCGCTTCGTTGCGTGCAAGCTCGTCGAGTCCTGGCGCGCGGCCCCGCCCAGCTTCGGACAGGCCTTCACGCAAGGGCCGTGGGTGGTGGCGAACCTGACGCTGTCTGCGCTCCCGAGGAGCCGCGGCTTTCCGCTCGCCTGGGACAACGTGCTCTACGGCAGCCAGAGCCTGGGCTACGTGGTCGCCACGCATCAGCGCCTGCGCGGGCACGCCACCGGCCCGACGGTGCTGACCTGGTACTACCCGCTGGTGGGCGCGGACGTGCGCGCCGAACGCGAGCGGCTGCTCGGGACGACCGCCGACGACTGGCGCGACTTGGTGCTCGCGGACCTCAGGCCGGCGCACCAAGGCTTCGAGCGCCTCGTGGAGAAGATGGAAGTGCTGCGCTGGGGCCACGCCATGGTCCGCCCGGTGCCGGGCTTCCTGTGGGGCCCGGACCGGCTCGCGGCGCAGGCCGCCGTCGACGGCAGCCTGCACTTCGCCCACGCCGACTTGGGTGGGCTGGCGTTGTTCGAAGAGGCCAACTGGCACGGCGTGCGAGCGGCCGAGGACGTGTTGAGCGCCCTGGGGAACCCTTCGCCCTCGTGGCTTCGCCAGCAGCTGGGCTGAGACGCTGAGCAAGCCCGAGCGTGAAGCGCCGAACGCCCAGGGCGCTGAGTTCTGGGCCTTACGACCAGAACAGCTCGGCGCGCACCTTGGCCTCGAAGGCCTGCAGGCGGCTGCCGTAGGCGCTCGCGGCGTCCGGGTCGACGCTCCGCCCGAAGGTGGCGTTGATGGTCTGGAGCTCGCGCCGCAGCTCGACGGTCTTCGCCGGCAGCAGCAGCCCCTTGCGGTGGCTGTCGGTGATGAGCTCGTTGAGGGACGCCACCCGCTCCGCCGTGTCCATGACGGGGTTGAGCGCCTTCGCCGACAGCGCCTGCTCGATGGCCACCAGCTCCTGCGCGAGCGCTTCGCGCTGGTGCGCCTCGAGCGGCCGACCCTTCGCCTTGGCGAGCTTCTGCGCGTCCGCCAGCAGTCGGTCGAAGCGGTCGAGGCGGTTCAGCAGCTGGCGCTGCTCGCCGTCCGTCAGCTTGCCCGAGGTGTTGTTCTGGATTTGCCGCCGCATCGACGCGGTGCGCTTCGCGAAGCTCATGCCGTCGTCCGACACTTCCATCGACAGGCGCACGTCGATGCCGTCGAGCGTCTGGGACAGGCGCTGCAGGTCGGCGGCCGTCACGCCGCCGGGCTTCACGCGGGAGTTCGCCAGGTCCACCCGGGCGGCGCGCACCAGGCCGAGCATGGCGTTGCGCTCGCTGTCCGTCAGCGAGCCGCGGTTGTGGCTGGCCGTGATGCGCTGCTCCATCGACGCGAAGCGCTTGCCGAAGTCCTGGTTGCTGTCGCTCACCTTCTGCTGGAGCGCGCCGTTGACGAAGTCCATCGCCCAGCCGAACACCTGGCCGTGCGTCAGCCCGTTTCCGTCGAAGGAGTCGCCGTCGACGCTCTTCTGCAGCTGCGCCACCTGCGCGGTCAGCACGTCTGCTTCCTGGCGGTCCAGGCGGCCCTGGCGCAGGGCTCCGTAGATTTGCTGCTGTGCGGCGGTGAGGCGGCTCTGAAGGCTGGTGATGGTTTCCATGGCGAGGGGTCTTTCGGGTGTGGGGAGTGTGCGACGCGCCTTCCCTGAGCAAAGGTGGTGCCGTGTGCGCTCGAGGCGCCCGGCGTTGCGAATGCGCGGCCTTGAAGTCGGCCGGTGTCCTGCCACGCAGGACAGGGGCGCGCGCCCGTCCGCTCCAGGCCTCCGCCGGCTGTCCGCTGCGCGAGGACACCGAGCAAAGCGCATGCATTTGAGCCCAGCTTCGCTACAAGCCTCCTGGCGATGACCGTGAAGAAGAAGAAGCCCACGACGAAGAAGGTGAAGTCGAAGGCCAAGCCCGCAACAGCGCGCGCGCGCGGGAAGGCTCCGGCGAAGAAAGCGCGGCTGGCGACGGCTTCGAAGAAGAAGGCTGGCAGCAAGCCCGCGGCGCGCGCCAAGCCCAAGCGCGTCGTCCGCAAGGCGAAGCGCCCGTCGCCCAAGCCGTCGCGCGCGAAGCTGCCCAAGCAGCCGAAGAAGGCCAAGCAGCCGGCCGTCCACGGCATCACCAACCCGCTGGGCCACGCCGTGGCGCAGCGCCTGGCGCGGGTGGCGCTCGAGAAGAAGGCGGCGGACGTCGTCATTCTCGAGACGGGGGCTCGCTCGTCCGCGGTCGGCTACGACTACATCGTGCTGGCCAGCGGCGACTCGGACCGCCAGCTGACCGCGATCGCCGACGCCGCTCGCGACGCGCTCAAGCCCCACGGCAAGCGCGCCCTGGGCGTCGAGGTGTCCCCCGACTGGGTGGCCATGGACTTCGGCGACGTCGTCGCGCACTTCTTCCTGCCAGAGCGTCGGGGGCTGACCGACATCGAAGGCATGTGGACGGACTCGGCGCGGGTGCCGCTGACCGACGAGCTGCCGCCGCTGCCGCTGGCGGAGCCGCAGCCGCAGCCGTGACGCCGTGAAGCTGAAGGTCGCTTCCATCGGCAAGGACCGGCAGGGGCTCTTCGCGCCGGGCGTGCAGGAGTACGCGCAGCGGCTGAGCAAGGTGGTCAAGTTCGAGTTGATCGAGCTGCCCGAGTCCAAGCGCTCGGGGGAACAGGCCAAGGCCGCCGAAGCCGAAGCCCTGCTCGGGCTGCTCGGCCCCAAGGACGTGCTGGTGGCGCTCGACGAACGAGGCAAGGCGCTGACCAGCGTCGCCTTCGCCACCTGGCTGGGCCGCCAGCGCGACGAGAGCCGCGACGTGCTGTGTGTCATCGGCGGCGACGAAGGCTTGGCGGCGGCCGTGCGCGAGCGCGCTGGGCTGGTGCTGTCGCTGTCCGCCATGACGTTGCCGCACCGGCTGGCGCGGCTGGTGCTCGTCGAGCAGCTCTACCGGGCCTTCACGATTTTGAAGGGCGAGCCGTACCACAAGTGATCGCTTTGCCTGTGCGCCGCACACGGGGCGCTGAATGTGTCCCCAGAATGGTGCCCGGGGTGGGCCAGCGCTAGGCTGTCTCTTCGTTTCGGGCCGACTCTTCGCCGAGTACACAACCATGAACCTTCGCCACGTCAGTGCCCTGAGCACGCTGCTCCTGTTGGGCGCCTGCTCGCGCACCGAGCTCTTCATCTGCGGTGGGCCGACCGATGGGCCCTGTCCCCAGGGTCTGACCTGCCGGAACAACCGCTGTGTGCCCGACGACGGCACCGGAGGGACGACGGACGGCGGCGGTGGTGTGGGCGGGGGCGGGGGCGTCGGCGGCGGAGTTGGGGCAGGTGGCGCGGGCGGCGGAGCGACCTGCAACCCGGGGGAAACGCGCTGCGGCAACGCCTGCGTCAACACCCAGACGGACTCCACCAACTGCGGAGCCTGCGGCGCGATCTGCGGCCAGGGCTTCACCTGCCAGCAGGGCGTCTGCCGTCCCGGCGGCGGCTGTCCGATGGGCGAGACGAACTGCAACGGCGTCTGCGTCAATTTGTCGGTCGATCCACAGAACTGTGGGCGCTGCGCGACGGCCTGCGCGGCCGGGGACTCCTGCATCGCCGGCTCCTGCAACTGCCGAACGGGGCAGACGCGGTGCAACGGGCTGTGCACGTCGCTCACGTCGGATCCGCTCAACTGTGGCGCGTGCAACCGCCCCTGTGGCGCGGGGCTGTCCTGCCAAGGAGGCACCTGCGTGCGCATGTGCGGCTCGGGTCTGACGGACTGCAACGGCGGCTGCGTCAACGTGGGCACCGACGTCCTCAACTGCGGCGCCTGCGGTCGCCAGTGTCGAACGTCCGAGGCGTGCGTGGGCGGGGCCTGCATCAACCGCTGCGCGGCCAACCAGATTCTCTGCAACGGCGCCTGCGTCGACCCGGTGAACGACCGCAACAACTGCGGGCAGTGCGGCCGCGTCTGCGCCGCGACCGAGCAGTGTGTCTCGGGCAGCTGCCAGACCCTCTGCGGCCCCGGCCAGGTGCTCTGCAACGGCGTGTGCACCAACGTGCTGACCGATGGCACCAACTGCGGCGCGTGCGGCCGGGCGTGCGCGGCGAACCAGCAGTGCACCAACGGCACCTGCACCACCAGCTGCGGCCCCGGCCAGGTGCTCTGCAACGGCACCTGCACCGACGTGTTGGGTGACCCGCGCAACTGCGGGCGCTGCGGCGTCACCTGCGGCCCCCTCGAAGCGTGTGTCGCGGGCGCCTGCACCACCACCTGTGGCCGGCCCCTCGTGGTGTGCAACGGGCGCTGCACCGACACCCAAGGCGACCCGAACAACTGCGGCAGCTGCAGCAACGTCTGCCCGCTGTCCCCCATTTGTATTGGAGGCACCTGCCAGGGCTGTGTCCCGCCCACCACGTCGTGCAACGGCCAGTGCCGCAACTTCAACTCCGACCCGCAGAACTGCGGCGCCTGCGGCCGCGCTTGTACGTCGAACCAGGTGTGCGCCAACGGCACCTGCACCACGGTGTGCCCGGCGCCGCTGCTCCAGTGCGGCCAAGCCTGCGTGGATCGCTTCAACGACCCCAACAACTGCAACGGCTGCGGCATCGCCTGCGGGCCGGGCCAGTCCTGTGTGTCCGGCGTCTGCCGCTGCCCGGTCGGGACGGCGCTGTGCAACGGCCGCTGCGTCAACGTCACCAGCGACACCAACAACTGCGGCGCGTGCAACCTGCGCTGCCCGACTGGCGCGGCCTGCGTCACCGGCCAGTGCCAGTGCCCGCCCGGCGCCATCAACTGCAACGGGGTGTGCACCAACATTGGCCTCGACCCGAACAACTGCGGCGCGTGTGGCCGCAGCTGCGCACCGGGCCAGGCGTGCTCCATGGGCGCCTGCACCTGCCTGCCCGGTCAGCAGCTGTGCAACGGGCAGTGCACCAGCGTGCAGACGGACAACCGCAACTGCGGCACCTGCGGCAACGTCTGCAGCGTGCCTGGGCAGAGCTGTCAGGCCGGCCAGTGCCGCTGCCCGACGGGCCAGTCCGTGTGCAACGGCCGCTGCGTGGACACCAACGCCGACGTTTCCAACTGCGGAGGCTGCGGCATCGGCTGTCCTTCGGGCGCCATCTGCTCAGCGGGACGCTGCGAGTGCCCGCCTGGCACCGGCGCCTGCAACGGACAGTGCCGCAACTTCCTGTCCGACAACGCGAACTGCGGCACCTGCGGCAACGTGTGCGGGCCCGGGCGCACCTGTCAGCTCGGCAGCTGCGCGTGTGCCCCCGGGACGACGGCCTGCGCCGGCGGCCAGTGTGTCAACACGCAGACCGACAACGCCAACTGCGGCGCCTGCGGGCGAGCCTGCAGCAGCACCCAGACCTGCGTAGCGGGCAGCTGCCAGGGCGGCATGACGTGCTCGCCGGGCTTCACCCGGTGCGGCAGCCTCTGTGTGAATCTCACCAGCGACTCGCTCAACTGCGGCGCTTGCAGCAACAGCTGTGGCGGCACCCAGTGTGTCAACAGCATCTGCGCGCCGTGCCCCGGCATTCAGCAGCGCTGCAACGGGGTGTGCACGAACGTCAACAACAACCCCAACCACTGTGGCGCCTGCGGCCGCGCGTGTGCGCCGGGCCAGGCGTGCGTCGGCAACCAGTGCGTCGCCATGTGTCCTGGCACGCTGGCCAACTGCAACGGCAGCTGCACCAACATCAACTTCGACATCAACAACTGCGGCGCGTGTGGCAACGCGTGTGGCCAGGCGCCGGGGAACTTCTGCAGCTCCGGCAGCTGTACCTGCAACGCTCCGGGGTGGACTCGCTGCGGCAACCGCTGCGTGCAGCTGCAGCAGGACGTGAACAACTGCGGCGCGTGCAACCGCGTGTGCGCACCCGGCAACGCTTGCCTCAACGGCACCTGTGTCTCCATGTGTCCCACCGGCCAGTCGTCGTGCAGCGGCGTGTGCAAGTCGCTGCAGACCGACGTGCAGAACTGCGGCGCGTGCGCGCACACCTGCGCCACCAACGAGCAGTGCATTGGCGGGGCGTGCTGGTGCACCGCGGGCCGCGCGCAGTGCGGCGGCATTTGCCGAGACCTCCAGTCCGACCGGCAGCACTGCGGCGCGTGCAACAACGCCTGCACGTTCAACAAGCTGTGCATCGCCGGGCGCTGCCAGTGCCCGGTGGGCCAGTCCGACTGCAACGGCATCTGCCGAGACCTGCAGAACGACCGCTTCAACTGCGGCACCTGCGGCAATGTGTGCAGCGGCACGGCCGGGGCCGCGGGCTGCGTGGCGGGCATGTGCCAGTGCGCGATGGGGCTGACGTCGTGCAACAACACCTGCGTCAACACGCAGTTCGATCGAAATAACTGCGGCATGTGCGGCGTCACCTGTCCCGTGACGCAGGTCTGCAACGGCGGGAGCTGCCAGAACCCGTGAGCCTCTTCTTCGCGACCGCCGCGGCGCTGGTGTTGTCCGGCGCGCCGGACCTGGGCGACGACCGCTACCGCGCCGTCACCCTCGAGCCGCTCGAGCGCAAGGCGTACCGGGTGAAGAACCTGGACGAGGTGACCGGCGCGTCGGGGCGCTGCGTGCGCGAGGGCGTCGACGCGACGGACGGCTTCGAAACGTTCTGGGTGCAGGCGGACTGCGGCGGGCTGCGGACCACCATGGTGTGGAAGAAGGACCGCACGCGCATGCACGTCATGGTGTGCGCCGAGGACGAAGAAGGGCGCAACGACACGCTGGTCGCGCAGCGCAAGCGCGTGGCCGCCGAAGTGAAGGGCTTTCGCGCGGTGACGGCCTGCGTGCGGAACGGCCGCGTCGAGCTGTGGGGCTGGGTGTTCACCGAGGCGGACCTCAAGAAGCTGAACAAGCTCGTCGCCAAGCACCAGTTCGACACGGTGCGCAGCTTCGTGGAGCACATCGCGCCCGAGTAGAGCGTCATGCGCCCTGCCGATGCCCTGCTCAGCGTGGTCTTCCCCGACGCCTGCGTGGCCTGTGGCCAGCTGCTCGACGGCCACGGCTTCTTCTGTCCGTCGTGTGAGCTCGGCGCGCAGGAGCTGAGCGCCGACGGGTGCCCACGCTGCGGAGAGCCGGGCCCGCGGCACGGCGCGGGGTGTCCGCGCTGTGTCGCTTCACCCCCTCCGTTCAGGGCGGCGTACGCGGCGTACCTTCACGACGGCGCCGTCGCGCGGGCGGTGCACCGCTTCAAGTACGAGCAGCAGTCGGACTTGGCGCGGCCGCTGGCGGCGCTGCTGGCGTGGCGAGGCAAGGCGACGCTCGAGCGCTGGCCCGGCGCGCTGGTCCCGGTGCCGCTCCACGACGAGCGCTTTCGCGAGCGTGGGTACGACCAGGCGACGCTGCTGGCCGTCGCGCTGGGCCGCGCGGTGGACCGGCCGGTCTGGGACACGGCGCTGACGCGCACGCGCTCCACGCAGCGGCAGGTGGGGTTGGGTACGGAGGCCCGGGAAGAGAACCTCCGAGGCGCCTTCGTCGCGGACCGCCGGGTGCGCGGGCAGGCGGTGGTGCTGGTGGACGACGTCTTCACCACCGGCGCCACGGCTCGGCACGCGGCGTTGGCGTTGCTGGAAGCGGGAGCCCTGGAGGTGCGGGTGGTGACGTTGGCGCGGGCTGCCGTGGAGGCCGAGGCGGGTGGCTGAGCGGTCGGGGTGCGCTGCTCGCTCCGCGTGCTCGTGACGGGCAGGCTGCGCCGCACGGCGTTTCCTCGGCTTCTCTCCGCGCGTGCTCGCGCGTCGGCGAACGAGCTCACGTCGGCGGTTTCCCCCTGACCCGTTCGTGGGAGGATGGGGCCCCAGCAAACGCCGATGTTTCGGATTCTCTGCCCGCTCCTTCTTCTCCCGCTCCTCCTTCTCCCGCTCGGTGCGCTGGCCGGGGGCGGCGGCCTGGCCGTCGAACAACTCCCGCAGCTCGAGCCGACCGAGGTGTACGAGCGTGCCGCCTCCGCCATCTTCGTCATTCGCTCCGGCTCGGGACGCCAGGGGAGCGGAGTCACCATTGGGCCGGGGCTGGTGGTCACGAACGCCCACGTCGTCAACGGGGCCGCGTCCATCGACGTTTCGCGCGGGCAGCGGCGCTGGTCGGCGGAGCTCGTTCGGGTCGATCTCCAGCGGGACCTTGCGCTGCTCCGAGTGGCTGGCCTCGACGCCGGGGCCGTTTCGCTCCGGCCTTCGCGTGACGTGCGAATCGGCACCGTCGTCTACGCGGTGGGCGCGCCGGCTGGCTACGAGCTGACGATCTCCAACGGGCTCTTCAACGGCGTCCGGCGGGTGGACGGCAACTGGATGGTGCAGACGAGCGCGCCGATCTCACCCGGGTCGAGCGGCGGCGGCCTGTTCGACGATCGCGGGCGTCTGGTTGGGTTGACCGCGGCCAGCGACGCGACCGAGCGCGCGCAGAATCTGAACTTCGCGGTCCCCGTCGAGGCGTTGGTCGAGCTCCTGTCACTGGAGAAGGAACGGGTAGGCAAGGGCCCAGCGAACGAGGCCCGAGTCGGGACAGTGCGCTGCCACTTTCGGCAGCGCGAGCAGCTGACCGAAGCACCGACGGTCGAAGTCGTGGACTCGACCGCCGTGGAGCTGACCTGGTGGATCCGCGGGCTGCACACCGCCGATGCGGTCCTGCGAGACCTTCGCGGGAACGAGATCACCTTCAACCTCCAGCGCACGGACAGCTCGGCCGGCGTCATGACCTACACGCAGAGGAGCTGGCCGACGCGCCGGCTCCTCGTGGCGACGACGCCGCGCGGCTTCTCGGTGACCCACCTGGAGCGCATGTCGGTGGGCGGGAAGCCGCGGCAGGTCCGCCTGAGCACCATCTGCGCGCCGACGCTGGAGCTGGCGCTCGCGGCTGAGCTCGCCGCGCTCAGCCCGGGGCCTGGCGCCGAGAGTCTGGTGACCAAGCTCGACGCCGACTGCAGCCGCGGCCAGGCCGGCGCGTGTGTCCAGCTGGTTGCCTTCTACGCCGCGAAGGAGCGATTCGCCGAGGCCGCGGGCTACCGCACGAAAAGCTGTGAGCGCTCCGCCGAAGCGTGCTCGCAGGCCCAGTGGCTGCTGCCTGCCGAGGCGTCGGTCGGTCGCTGGTAGCGCCGACTCGTGTCTGCAATTCCGCGGTCGGCCGTTTCTCGAAGGCGCCGTGGAGGAAACGCTGCTCGCCGCGCGCAATCGGCCGCCGCGGGCATGACGGCGCTGGTATCGGCTCTCGAGTGGGCGGCGCATTCCCGACAGCGTCGGACCTGGTCGGCAGCTTCTTCTTCTCGAAGTGAGCGCCGCCTCGCCGAGTCACCTGCCGAGCAAACCTCGGTAGCCCTCCTCGACGATCTCCAGCTCGCGCGAGCCGTGTGCCCGCGTCACGAACGCGCGGCCGGCGGCTGCTCACCCTCGTCGCCCTTCGAACGCTCGACGAACGGCAGCCACGCCACGTGCGCCAGAATCAACTGCGCAAAGCGCAGCGCGAAGAACCGGTCGATGAGCACCAACATGACGACGCCGCTGAGCGCCACGAAGGGGCGCGCTCTCCGAGAGACGAGCGCCAGCGGGTACACCAGCTCCACCACGATGACGCCGCCCATGACGAGCCGGCTCCACCCGTCCGAGCTGGCGATGAAGGCGCCAGGGCCCGTCATCACGCCGGGGAAATAGCGCAGCGTGTTCACCAACAGCCGCTGCGTCATGTCGGTGGTGAGGTGGCTCAACCCGGCGTGGCGCAGCTTCGCCAGGCCGGCCAAGAACAGCACACACACCAAGACGAGCCGCGCGCCCCACACCGGCCACGTGTAGTCGCCCGACGGTGCGGGCTCAGGCGCACCTTTCCGAGCGCGCAGCGCCGCGTCCACGCTCAGCCCGTCGCCACAGCGCGCGCAGGCCAGCACCGCCAGCAGCAGCACGACGTGGGCGTCGGTGTGCGTGACCTGGCCGAAGTTGTGCGGCAGCTGCACCAGCACGAAGCCAGCAGCCGCGGCCGTCACGAGCGACAGTCGCGTCCACAAGCCCACCGCGCCCGTGAAGAGCGACAGCAGCCACACCCACCACAGCGGCGCCACCCAGCTCGACGACGGCACGCCCACGCCCAGCCACCGGAAGGCCCAGAGCGGCTCGTAGAGAATCGCGGGCAGGTCCGCCCAGGCCCGGCGGTCCGCGACGTCTGGGTGGCCGCTCAGCGGCGCGTAGAGTGCGTAGAGCAGGAACAGCCCGCCGACGGAGAGGAAGCGAAAGCCCCCGAGCGCGCGCGCCGAGCTCGGCGCGAAGAGCTGCGCTTCGACACGAGCGAGCAGCGTCAAGGAGCCACCGCCGGCACCGCGTACTCGCGCAGCACCCGACACGCGTCTGGCCAGGGCTCGTGGAGCGCTTCCGGCGCGGTGCTCCACCGGCAGCTGACGATGCGCAGCTGCGTCAGCCTCGGGCCCGCGTGCCGGCTGCGGTTGCGCTCATACAGCGCGGCGAGCTCGACGAACGCTTCGTCGAGCCGCGCCTCGGCGTCAGGACTCTTCGCGAGCGTCGCCAACCGCGCCGCCAAGCGCGACCGGAAGAGCGGCCAGCTGTGCGGCGCCTTGAAGAGGAAAGGCCGGCCTTCGGCGTCCTGACCCTGGACGAAGACCCCTGACCCTTCGCCGGCGCGCGGCGGCCTCGAGAACATGGGGTACAGGAGGAACGGCCACGCTTCTTCGTCGAGCGCGAAGCACACCGCGTGGCCCAGCACGACGCTGCCGAGCACCGCCCACGCCGCCGCCCGCCTGGCCTTCGTCACGGGGCCGTTCCTAGCAGGCCCCGCGAACTGGGTACTTCAGCCGCGCTGAGGCTTGCGCCGCCGCAAGCTCAAGGCGAGCAACACCGCGCCCACCGTCAGCCCTTCACTCGCCGCGCAGCCGCAGGGCTTCTTCGGCGGCACCACGACCGGCATGAAGCCCGCGTCTTCGAGCGGCTTGGCGGCGGCCGCGACTTCGACCTGGAAGCTGCACTCGCCCACGTTCCCCGCGGCGTCCGTGGCGCGCAGCCGCACCGTCGACGTGCCCACCGGCAGCGCGCTGCCCTTGGGCGGCGTGGACTCGAGCCGCGGCGCGGGGTCGCGGTCGTCCATGGCCGACGCGTTCCAGTCGAGCGCGGCGGTGCCGTCGGCCCGGGCCGTGCGGAATTGATCTCGCGGACAGGTGACCAGGGGGGCCAGCGTGTCGGCCCGCTCGAAGCGAAATGCCCAGCCAGCACTCCGCGCGGTGTTGCCGGCTTCGTCCTTCGATTCGGCGAAGAGGACCGACGTCCCCGCGTCCAGGCGCGCCGTGGGCAACGCGCAGCTCCAGCCTCCGTCCGTGGCTGCGAGCGTCGTGCACAAGGCCCCGCCGGCCACGCCGCCTTGCTCGACGACGAGCGCGACTCGGGAACCGGCCTCGGCGCGGCCGCCCACCAGCACGCTCGGCTGGCCGGTCAGGTCCTGCCCCGCATCGGGGAAGAGAATGAGCGGGGGCGCGGGCGAAGTCGCGTCGCGGCGGAAGCGCAGGGTGACTTCGCGGAGCCCCCCAGGAGAGCTCGCCGTGCAGGTGACCGACGCGTCGGGCGTGTCGGCGCGGAAGAGCTGCGTGGCGCAGCCCGTCGCCGACTCGACGAAGAACTCGGCGTCGTCCACGTCGAACCGGACCTCGACGTCGGACGTGTACCAGCCGTTCTCTCCCTGCTGGCCAATGACGAAGCCGTTCACCTCCGGAGGCGTGCCGTCGGTGACGCGGTACAGCTCGCGGCCCTGCAGCGCCGTGGCCCCGGCCATCAGCAGGCGGCCGTCGTTCCACACCGCTTCGCTGGGGTCGGCCCCGGCGGCCCCTTCCACCAGGTCAGCGACGAAGCGGGTGCCCATCGTCGTGCCGTTCGTGCGCCACAGCTCGCGACCGCGCGTGGCGTCGTCGACGGTGAAGAACGCGACGCCGCGGCGCACCGCGAGGATGCGGGGGCTGCTGCTCGGCGCGCCCGTGCGGAAGTCTTGGAGCACGAAGGTGCCCGCGCTGGTGCCGTCGGACACCCACAGCTCGCGGCCGAACACGCCGTCGTCCGCGGTGAAGACCAGGCGCCGGTCGTCGAGCGCCGTCAGCTGCTCCGGCGCGCCGCTGTTGGCTCCGGTGCGCAGGTCTTCCACCAAGCTCATGGTGACGCCGTCGGTGACGTACAGCTCGCGGCCGTCGAGGGGACGGGTGGCGGTGAAGAAGACGCGGCTGCCGACGACGACGGCGCTCAGTGGATCCGACCCGCCCGGCCCCGCCACCCAGTCGGCGACGAGCGAAAGCCCGCTGGGGCTGGCCCGGTAGAGCTCCCGGCCCTCGACGGCGGACGCCGCGGCGACCAACGTGCCGAAGGGCGCTTCCACCAAGGGCTGTGGATCCGCGTTGCACGCGAGCGGGCAGATGTCTTCGACGAGCAGCGTGCCGGCGTCGGTGCCGTCCGTCAGGTACAGCTCGCGGCCGCGCGGCCCGGTGGCGGCGAAGTACACGCCGTCGCGCGTCGCCAGGAAGTTCGACGGCTGGCTGCTCGGCGGTCCGGGGGACAGGTCCACCACGTGCACGGGCTCACCCCGGCGCAGCACGCCCAGCTCGAAGCCGGTGGTGGGGGTGTGCTGC
This sequence comes from Myxococcaceae bacterium, assembly GCA_022842905.1. GTDB lineage: Bacteria > Myxococcota > Myxococcia > Myxococcales > Myxococcaceae > JALHOS01. The sequence goes on from JALHOS010000096.1 coordinate 17,812, forward strand.
ACGGTGAAGAGCGCCCCGCGCTGCACGGCGACCGACGCGTCCGGCGCCAGGTCCGCGATGCGGGTGAGGGTGCCTTCCAGCAGGTACAGCGCCGAGCCCGCGTCTTCCTGCGCGAAGAAGTAGCTGCCCGCGTCGGTCGGCAGGAAGCGCTGCGGGTTGCTGCTCGCGGCGCCCAGTCGCAGATCCACCAGACGCCGGGTACCGCCGTCGCTTCCGTCGGTGACGAAGAGCTCGCGGCCCAGCAGCGCGTCGTTCGCCGAGAACAGCAGGCCCAAGGGCGACGGCGTCAGGCCCGCGGGGTCTCCGCTCTCGTTGGCGGCGCTGACGTCGACGAGCAGCCGCGTGCCCGCGCGCGTGGCGTTCGTCACCCACGGCTCGAGGCCCAGCACGCCGTCGCTCAAGAACGCGAGGACGCCGCCGTCGAAGACGAGCCGCGATGAGGTGCGGGAGAAGCGGGTGTTCGGCGCTTCCCAGACGGGGAAGGTCCCGGCGTCGGTCAAGTCGGAGCGGTACAGCACGCGGTGGTCCGGGGCGAGCGCGCCGTTCCACACCAGCGTCGAGCCCAGCAGGCTGACCTGCGCCGCCGAATCCGTCAGCCCGTCGTTGGGGAACGTGGCCACCGCCGAAGTGCCCAGCACCGTGCCGTCGCTCGTCCACACGCGCCCAAACGAGCCCAGCCCGACCTTCACGAAGACCATGCGGTTGCCGACGACGAGCAGGTTGGACGGCCGGCCCGTGAAACCGTCGTCGGTGTCGAGCCGCTCGGGCACGAAGAGCATGGGGTCCAGCCGGTGCAGGCCGTAGGTGGACGGCCCGGTGCCCAGATAGAACGTGTCGTTGCCCAGGCGCACCAGCTCGTCGAGGCGGTACGCGCCGACGAGGAGCGGCACGACGCCGTCGAAGCGCCACAGCTCGTTGCAGGTGGTGTTGAAGTAGAAGGGCGTGCTCGTGTTGCCCACCGCGAAGAGGCGGGTGGGGTCGCAGGTGAGCCGGCGCACCGTCTCCGTCGCGCCCATGCCCGTGCTGCGGAAGATGACGCGCTCGCCGGCGGCGTTGGTGGCGATGAAGTAGAGCGTGCCGCCGACCTCGATGCCGCCTTCGGGGTTGCTGCCCTGCGCCACGAGCGTCAGGTCGGCGAGCTTCACCGTGCCCGCCGCCGTGCCGTCGGACACCCAGGGCTCGCTGCCGCTGCCGTCGTCAGCCGCGAAGACGACGCGACCGCCCAGCGCTCCGACGAAGCGAATGAAGCCGTGCCCAGGCCCGACGAGGACGTCTTTGACCAGCGACGTGCCCACCGCCGTGCCGTCGGTCTTCCACAGCTCGACGCCCGCCTGGCCGTCGTCTGCGCCGAAGTAGACGAGTCCTCCGAGCGCGAAGAAGCCACGGGGCGCGCTGCCCGCGCCGCCCAGGCGCACGTCCTTGAGCAGCGCCGTGCCCTGCGGGCTTCCGTCGGTGCGCCACAGCTCGGTGCCCAGCCGGCCGTCATTCGCGGGGAAGACGGCGAAGCCACTTTGGGTCGTGGCGAAGTCGGTGGGCTGCACGCCGCCGCAGCTCGCGCTCTGGCACGCGGGGTGGACGTCGGACAACAGCTCCACCCGTTGGGCGTGGGCGCTGACGGGCGCGAGCGCGAGCGCGGCGCAGACCAAGGCGACTCTCATGGGGCGCACGCTCCACCACCCAACGCCGTGCAATGCAACCCACTGGGCGAGCGGTCGGGCCGCTCGGGGTGGAGCGTGCGGCGCCGCCGCTCACTGACGCGCGTTCACGCCAGGGCTGATCAACCCACACGGCCCTTGGAAAAATACGGAACGGCGGGCTGGAGGAGGGCGTTATGCTCCGCGCGCCTCTGTGTCTCCGCCTGGGACCGACAACAACCGTGATGGGACGTCCGACGACGACGCGCTGATTGGCGCGACGGTGCTGGGCTACGTCATCGGTCGACGAATCGGCCTCGGTGGCATGGGCGCCGTGTACGAAGCCGAGGAGCCCAACATTGGGCGGCGCGCGGCCGTGAAGGTGCTGCGGCCCGAAGTCGCGGAGAACCCCGAAATCGTCCAGCGGCTGGTCGCCGAAGCGCGAGCGGCGAACGCGATTCGCCACCGCGGCATCGTCGACATCTTCGGCTTCGGCGCGCTGCCCGACGGGCGCCAGTGCATCGTCATGGAGTATCTCGACGGCCTCGCGCTGTCGGACGACATGGACCTGCGGCGGGCGCAGCGAAAGTGGTACCAGCTGTCCGAGTCGCTCGAGCTGCTCGACGAGGTGCTGGCGGCGCTCAGCGCGGCGCACAAGGCCGGCGTCGTCCACCGAGACCTCAAGCCCAACAACATCTTCCTCGTGAACCCCGGGCACGGGGACGAAGCCAAGCGGCTCAAGCTGTTGGACTTCGGCATCGCCAAGCTGGCGACCGCCAAAGCGGGGCCGCAGACGAACACCGGCGTGGTGTTGGGCACGCCTTGGTACATGGCGCCGGAGCAAGCGCGCAACGCACCGGCCGCGCCCACCATGGACCTGTACGCGGTGGGCGTCATCGCGTTCGAACTGCTCACGTCGCGCAAGCCGTTTCCGCACGAAAACATCGTCGAGGTGTTGCTGGCGCACGCGCAGGACCCCGCACCCGCGCCGTCGTCACTCGAGCCGTGGATTCCCGAGGCGCTCGACCGCTTCGTGCTCAAGCTGCTCGAGAAGGCGCCGAGCAGCCGCTACCCGGACGCGGCCACCGCGCGCGCCGAGCTGACGCGGGTGCGGCGGGAGCAAGGCGCGCAGGTCAACCAGGTCACCGGCGAGCTGCCCGTCGTGCCGTCTTCGCCTTCGCTCGGCGTGCTGACGCCGTCGTCGCCCGCCTTGAAGGCGGCCACGCCGCAGCCGGCACAAGGGCTGTCGAACGACGCCGCCTTCGCTCCGTACGAAGCCACCGTCGTGCGCGTCATGCCGTCGGCGCCGCCGAACCGGGGTCCGGCACGAGACGACGACACCCACGCCGCGCCCACGCCACCCGACGCGAGCCCGCCGGCGCTCGCCGACGCGCCGCCAGCGAA
>JALHOS010000097.1 GCA_022842905.1 Myxococcaceae bacterium
GTGCCGGCCGTGCCGCCCGTGCCCGCCGTGCCGCCCGTGCCCGCGGTGCCGCCCGTGCCGCCAGCGCCCTGGCAGGTGAACGTCGCGGTGTTGCACGTCTGCGCCGACTTCGTGCAGTCGTTGCAGGTCATGCCCGCGCTGCCGCAGGTGTTGTTGTTGCCGTTGTTCGGCTTGGCGACGCACTTCTTGTCGGCGGTGCAGCAGCCGTTGCAGTTGGCGGCGCTACACGGAGCAGCCCCGCAGGACTGCACGTACGCCATGGCGAAGCCAAGAACGGCTCCCAAGGCGAGAACTCGCATCTTCATGTGTTGCTCCTCTTCTCGTGGTGCGACGAAGCCCCGTAGACCGGGCTCAACGGGGTGGGTGTGGTGAAATGCCCTTCAGCGGGCGCGGCTCAAAACAGAAAGGACACGGCTCCGTCAAGCGTTAGGAGCGATTCCGGCCCTTCGCTGCGCTTCAAGCGGGCGCGACGGTACTCCGAAACGAACGCCCGCGGCAGGCCACCCCGCCCAAGCACACTGCTCGGACGAGGAGGCCGCGGGCCCAACGGAGGCGTGGATCAGAACGGAATGTCGTCGGACGGAGGAGGCGGGCTGCCGGCGTCGTCCATGGGGCCGCTGCCGCCACCGCCACCGAAGTCGTCCTTGCCGCCGCCGCCACCGGACCGGCCACCACCGCCCCCGCCACCACCACCACCACCCGCGCCGCCGCCGAGGAACTGAACGTTCTGGGCGACGACCTCTGTCGTGTAGTTCTTCTTGCCTTCCTTGTCGGTCCACTCACGGGTCTGCAGCCGGCCTTCGACGAAGCACTGCCGGCCCTTCTTGAGGTACTCGCCGCAGAGCTCGGCGGTCTTGCCCCACACCACGATGCGGTGCCACTCGGTGCGTTCTTGTTTCTGACCGCTCTTGTCCGTCCACGACTCGTTGGTCGCGATGCGGAAGTTGGCGACGGCTTGCCCCGACGGGGTGAAGCGCACTTCAGGGTCCGCCCCCAGGTTGCCGATCAGAATGACGCGGTTGACGCCTCCAGCCATGGTGTTCGTCCTTTCGAGAACGACCCCGTCGCGGGGTCGTTGTTGGTGAAGGCCGGACGCATAGCACGGGGGGCTGACACGATCGCAACGTCACCCGCCAGGCAGGGCGGACGGGGCCGACGCCGGCGAGGTGGATGGCGTCGGGCTGGCCTTGAGCTGCTCGAGCTGGTGGGCAAGCGCGCTCTCGAGCTCCTTGGCGAACGCGGCGATGGAAGGTTCGGCCGACGTCTGCGCCACCTTGAGCGCGGGCAGCAGCGGCGCGTTGGGCGTACGCAACAGGCCCTTGCTGAGCACGTCGACGGCGGCCTCACGATCCTGCGGCTGCGACACCCGGAGCGCGGCGATGAGCTCGTTCGGCGCGTCGTGAGCGACGACGGCGAGCTGCTCACCCAACAGCCCCACGGCGGCGTCGTCGGCGACTGAAGGCCGCAGCAGCTCGACGAGCCGGGTAATGGCCTCGACGTTGCCGGCGGCGGCCACTTCGGCCAGGGCGCCGAGCACGGGCATGTCGACCTGCGCTTCGAGCGCGGCCTTGCGCAGCCGTCCCCAGACCTCTTCGCTGGGCTGGACGCTGTCGAGCAGCATGCGGGTGGACCAGGGCTCACGTGGATCGGAGTGGTAGTTCGCGTCGGCGATGATGGCGCGCACGGCGGGGTCGCGCTCGGTGCGCCAGGCCGCGCGGAGGAACGCAGCGTTGGCCTTGTCCGCCTTGAGGGCGAGGGCGCGGTACGTGGTCAGCCGAGCCTTCACGTCGTCGAGCGAGCCGACGAGCGTGGGAGGCGCCGTCACCGCCGCCGCCGCCGCCATGGGTCCCTGCGCGGTGCCCACCGCGGCCACCGCCGCCCCCAATGCGTCGATGTGCTGCACCACAGCGCCGGCGCGTCCGGCGAAGTCATTCACCATGACGGAGAAGACGAAGCGCTCGCCGCCGACGGCCTGCACGTAGCCCGACAGGGCGGAGACGTTCTCGAGGGTGCCGGTCTTGGCGCGCAGCCGGCCGACGGCCTCGGTGCCTTCGAAGCGGTACTTCAGCGTGCCGTCCTTCCCGCCGATCGGCAGGCCTGACAAGAACTCGGGGGCGAGGGGGAAGCGGCGGAACATGTACTCGAGCAGCTTGGTGGTCTGGCGCGCCGAGAAGCGGTTGGTGTCGTTGAGCCCCGAGCCGTTGCGCATGATGAAGGTGCCGCGGGCGAGCCCGACTTCCTGGGCGAGTAGATCTTCGACGACCTCGATGCCGCCGACGGTGGTGCCGGGCAGGCCTTTCTTCTCGGCGCCCATCACCTTGAGCAGCTGCTCGGCGACGAAGTTCGACGAGTTCTTGTTGAGCCGCTTGAGGATGACGTCGAGCGTCTCGCTCTGGGCGACGTGGAGGGTCCTGGCGCTGCGCGGCGTCTCGCCGACCTTGACGCGGCCCTTCACCTTCACGCCGCGCTGGGTGAGCAACGCCTTGAGGGTGAAGCCGAAGTAGAGCGGCGGCGAGTACACTTTCTTCCACACGGACCAAATGCCCTTGTCCTGGGGCACGGCGCCTTCGACCTTGAGCTTCTGGCGGATGCGGTCCTTCTCGAGGCTCGCCTTGACGGTGTAGTGGCGCTGGGTCTTGGTGCCGGTGGTGAGCGCGCTCTCGACGACGAAGTAGTCGCTGGGCGGGTCGACCTCGGCGGTGGCCTTGTCACCGACCTGCAGGCCGGGCCGCAGGTACACGCCGATGCTGTTCCAGTTGAGGGACACGGCGCCGGTGGGGGCGAGGTACGCCTTGTCGCCGCTCTCTTGATCGAAGCCGGGCGCTTCGCGCTGCGCGTCGAAGTAGCCGTCGTCGACGACGACGTCCTGCACTTCCTTGAGCCCGGCGTGGAGGAGATCACCGACGATGCCGTAGAGGCGCTCGGTGGTGATGCTGGGGTCGCCCTTGCCGCGGACGTAGAGGATCTTCGCCTTGCCGTCCTTGTCGAGCTCAGCGTCGGTGAGGAAATCGGTGTCGAAGCGGAAGTCGACGCCCAAAGCCGACAGCGCGGCGGCGGACGTGAAGAGCTTCACGTTGCTGGCGGGGTTGAGCAGTTCGTCGGCGTCCTTCGAGTACACGGCGCTGCCGTCTTCGAGGCTGCGAACGTCGACGGAGATGCGCGCGTTCTTGAGCGTGCTGCGATCGATCACGCTGACGAGTGCGTCGACCAGGGCCTGGCGTTCCGGAGGAGGAACTGGGGAGGCGTTCTGCGCGACGGCGGACTGGGCGAGAAGGACGATCGCGACGGCACAACGGGTTCGCATCACGGCCAGCACTTCACTACGAAGCGACGGGGGCACGCGAGTTTTGTACGCCCCGAACGTGCTGTGGCCGTTTTCACCCAGGAGAAGAGCGCCATGCCTGAAGCCGTCACCGTGTCGCGGTCCTTCGCCGTCTCGCCGCAGCGCCTGTACCGAGCGTGGTTGGATCCGGCTGATCATGGGCAGATGATCGGCGCCACCGCGACGGCGGAGCCCGACGGGCGCTTCTCGGCGTGGGACGGCTACATCACCGGGAGAACGCTGAAGACGGTGCCCAACGCGAGCATCGTGCAGAGCTGGCGGACGACGGACTTCGCGGCGGACGCGCCGGATTCCCGGCTGGAAGTGGTGTTCGAGCCCGAGGGGCATGGAACCAAGCTGACGCTGAGGCACGGCAACATCCCCGACGGCATGGGCAAGGAGTACGAGGAGGGCTGGCACGCGCACTACTTCGAGCCGATGCAGCGGTTCTTCTCGCCTCCCGGTCAGACGCTCGAGGACGTCGGGGCGCGGGTGAGCCAGGCGCTGGATCGAGCGACACACTCCGTGGCGCAGGCGATTGAAGCGACGCAGCGCAAGGCGAAGGCGGCGCTGTCGGCGGTGGCGTCGGTCAAGGCGAAGAGCAAGGCCACGCAGAAGCGCGCCACCAAGGTGGCGAAGTCCGTCGTCAAGACGGCCAAGCGCGACGCGCGAACGCTGGGGAAAAAGGTGCGCGGGGCGGCAGGCAAAAAGCGAGGGCCTGCGGCCAAAGCGCCGGGGGCGAAGGCCAAAAGGCGTCCGGCGAAGCGAACCCGGCGCTGAGCACCTCGCCGTGAGAAGCGGACCACGAGCGGACGGGAGTGCCGCCGGAGGGTCATGAAGCTGTCCTCGAAGCGGTGGAGGGGGCACGAGCCGAAGCGAGCCCGCTCGCACGGAGTTGGTCGGCGAGGAAAGTCCAAGGAGGCGAGCCGAGCGGTTTCGACGGGAGGACAGTCGAGCGACGAGCCCGCAACTTGCGCAAACCGGGACACGGGGAGGCGTGGGGGCAAAACTCCGACGGACCCACGGTCTGAAGTCGACGCAGCTGGTGGCGGCGGGCAAGGGCGTCGTCAGACACGTCGCGCCTTCCCAGAGGCAGCCTCTTTCCCGCTGGCGCGAGCCTGAGCGACGGCCTTCGCCACCTCGTCGACGTGCCGCCTCTTCGGAAGATCAAGCGTCACAGTCACCGCTGCGCGCCCGCACACGACGGCCAACCGACGCCGCGTTGACGGGCCCGGTCGCAGCGCCCAGACTCCCGCGCCATGTCTTGGAAGCGAGTGGCGGGCTTGATCGCAGCGTCCGTGGTGGCGGGCTGTGAGTGCAACGACGGCATCATCATCTCCGGGGACTCGGGGGTCGGAGGCCGAGCAGGAGGAGCGGGAGGGGCGGGAGCCAGGGCGGGCTCGGGCGGGGAAGGAGGTAGCGCGGGCAGCGGCGGGAGCGGCGGCGCGGGCGGGCTGACGGGCGTCGACGGCGGAGACGGCACGATCGTCGGGGGGATCGACCCGGGCGGCTTCCGACTGGACGGCGGCTCGAGCGGCGAAGGGAGCGGCGTCGGCGTGCTCCCCGGCCCCGACGGCGGGTTGGCGCTGAACCAGAGCCGCACCGAGCTGTACTTCATGTGGATCGCGAACGCGTCGCGCGGCTGGGTGTCGAAGTACGACACGCGCAACGGCAACGAGGTGGGGCGCTACTACTCGGTGATCCCCAAGGACTGCGCGAACAGCGCAGGGCCGCCGTGCTCAGGCGGCGCGGTGCACAACATTCAGTACAACGATTCGAACAGCCCGAGCCGGACGGCGATCGACCTCTTCGGCGACATGTGGGTGTCCAACCGGGCGCCGACCGCCGCGCTCGCCGACGGCGGGACGGGGCCGCTTCAGTACGGCTCGGTGACGAAGATCGCGAACAACGAAGCGGACTGCATCGACCGCAACGCGAACGGGCGAATCGACACCAGCCGCGATCTGAACAACGACGGAGAAATTTCCATGGCCCCCGACGCGGGGGAAATGATCATCCCATCGGATCCGGCGGACCCAACGAAGTACGACGAGTGTGTCTTGTTCACGACGCCGCTCGGAGGGGCGACGCCGCGCGGCAACATCGCCGGGCGAGCGCTGGCGATCGCGCAGGGGCTGGAAGGAACGGCCGGCGACGTGTGGGCCGGCATCTACCACGACCAGTCCGTGTACAAGCTCAACCCGCGGAACGGGCAGCCGCAGCCGGCGGCGCCGGACGGAGGCCTCAAGGTGCTCTTGCCGTTCGGCGCGTACGGCGCGCTGGTCGATCGCCAGCAGCGGCTGTGGGTGATTCAGCCGGGCGCGGCGGTCCTCGCGCAGGTGCAGACGTCGACGGGGCAGCTCGTGCTGGCGCCGGACGGGGGCCGCACGTTCAGCCCGCCGCCGAGCATGACGGAGTGCCGGTCGTACGGCTTCGCGGTGGACCACCGGAACCGCATCTGGATGCCGAACTTCGGCGCGCCGGGGATCGACGTGTGTCGGTACGACCCGACCACGAACACGTGGGACGCGTTCGCGGTCAGCCACCTGCGAGGGCAGGACGGCGGGCTGTGGGGGTACGGGCGCGGCATGGCGGTGTCGGCGCCGTCGCCGGGCTACCCCGACGGCTTGGTGTACCTGAGCATGTACCTGGGAGCGAACGACGCCGGCATGGCGGCGACGACGCGCGCGGGGCTGCTCCGGTTGAACGCGACGACCGGCGCGGTGGTGCCCTACCCCAGCGGCCAGTTCGTCGACGCGACGAGCCCGACGACGTCGACGTCGATCGGCGTGGGCTTGGACGGGGAAGGCCAGCCGTGGACAAACAACTCGTCGGGCAACGCGATCAAGGTGGACAACACGACCGGCGCGATCACGTCGACCAAGAACCAGCCGGCGGGGCTGTACACGTACTCGGACTTCACGGGCTACACGGCGCGGGTCTTCACGGCGCCGCTGGGGACGTTCCGGAGGGTGTTCGAAGGCTGCTCGGACATGACGGAGTGGCGCAGCTTGACGTTCCGCGCGACGCGGCCGCCGAACACGTCGGTGCAGGCGTACTTGCGCGTGGCCAACTCGGTGGCGGACTTGAACACCGCGCAGCGCTTCGGGCCGTTCACGACGTCACCGGTGGACTTGGTGGCGTTGGGGCTGAGTAAGACGCGGTACCTGCGGGCGGAGTTCGAGCTGCGGTCGCAGGACGGGTTGACGACGCCGGTGTTGCATGAGTTCCAGGTGCGGTGGGCGTGCCCGGTGACGATCAACTGAGCTCGGGAGTGGCCGCCGACGTTCATCAGCACGGAAATGCCGAGCCGCGGCACCACCGATGCTCGCGCCCCCGCGCCGCGAAGGCGTACGCCAAGTTCCAGCGGTAAGTGGCATTGCGCGTGCCGACAGCGATGCAGGCAGCCCGTCACGGCGCCCTCTCCCACGAGATAGGAGAAACATGGTTCTTGACCTCATTGCCGGCACCGACGCCGCCACCTGCGTCGTGTTCGACCCTGCCGCGCTGGATCACCTCAGGTCCGTCGAATGGGACCAGTTCTCGGAGCTCGCGGCTGACCGAGAGGCTGAAGCCGGCAACCTGGTGCTGCTCCAGACTCCGTCGGACGGGGACTACAAGATGCGGGCATACGTCGAGGAAGCAGCCCCCGTCGACCTTGAAGCGTGCGTTCCACGAAGAACGTGGGCGCATCCTCCGTCTGCCTGGTGGAACGCTCTGTTGTGCGGGGATCGAGTACCTGCCGCTCCAGGGCGCGAAGCCTCCGGGGAAGTCTGGGACGACGGCGAGAGTCCCGCCTGGTGACTACGGTGCCGACGCCTACTTGATTGAGGAGAACGAGGCTGACGAGCAGTCTCTTGGCGTTGACCGGGTCACAGGGTGGGGGTGCTGGAGCACGGTCGTTCTGCTGCCGATCGTGCTGCTGATCCTCAATGCCAACCACGGCCGGTTCAACACGCCATCGGCGCTGCTTGCCGGTCTCCTGGCTGCGTTCTGGATTGCAGTGATCGTCTGGCATCGCACTCCGTCGGTTCGGGCAGAGAGAACGCGGCTCAGCGAGGAGGCCACGCCAACCCTCGTGCTCGTGCTGAAGCGACTCGGCGACGATGTCGACCGCGACAGAATGAAGGGCCTGCTGCTGAGGCCTCCAGCGGTCTTGGATGCGCGGGGGACGGTAGCCTAGCTCGCTACCCCTGCCGCGCCGCCCGCCACCGCCCCACCACCCGCAGCGCCAACCCCAGCCCCAGCACCGCCCCGTACGTCAGCGCCTCGGTTCGGTCCTTCTTCGCCCGCCACACGAAGTGCACCACGCCCAGCGAGCCCGCCACGTACGCCAGCCGGTGCAGCCGCTTCCACCGCTCGTACCCCAGCCGGCGCACCGCCTCCGTCGACGACGTGAGCGCCAGCGGCACCAGCGTCAACCACGCCAGCGTCCCCACGGTGATGAACGGCCGCTTGACGACGTCCTCCAGCAGCTTCGTCAGCGACGCGGCCTGATCCACCAGCACGTACAGCAGCAAGTGCGCGGTGACGTACCCAAACCCCACGAGCCCCAGCGCCCGCCGCACACGGCCCGGCCACTGCGCCCCGGTGAGCAGCCCCAGCGGCGTACACGACAGCGACGCCGTCAGGCAGATGAGCCCCAGCAGCCCCAGCCGGTTCAGCGCCGTGCCGACGGGGTTGGCCCCGAGCTCTCCCTGCGCCCACGCCGCCGCCAGCAGCGCGGCCGGCAGCACGCCGCCGGTCACCACCGCCTGCACCAGCCACGGCCGGCCCGCCGCCCCGTCGCTCATGCGCCGCGGATCGCCCGAATCGCCTGCCCGTAGTCCTTCGCCTTGAACACCGCGTTCCCGGCGACCAGCACCGTCGCCCCCGCGTCGCGCACGTCCTTCGCCGTCTGCTCGTTCACGCCGCCGTCGATCTCGATGTCGACGTGCCCGAGCCCCCGCGCGTTCAACATCGCCCGCAGCCGGCGCACCTTGTCCACCGTCGAAGGAATGAACGCCTGCCCACCGAACCCCGGGTTGACGCTCATGAGCAGCACCTGCCCCACGTCACCCAGCACCTCTTCGATCGTCACCAGCGGCGTGGACGGGTTGAGCACCACCGACGGCGTGCACCCCGCCGCGCGGATCTGCTGCAGCACGCGGTGCAGGTGGGGACAGGCCTCCTGGTGCACGGTGATGACGTTCGCGCCGGCCCGGGCGAAGTCGGCCACGTACTTCTCTGGCTCGACGATCATCAGGTGCACGTCCAGCGGCAGCGACGTCGCCTTGCGCACCGCCTCGACGACGAGCGGCCCGATGGTGATGTTCGGCACGAAGCGGCCGTCCATGACGTCGACGTGAATGAGCTCGGCGCCGGCGGCCTCGACGGCCCGCACCTCCTCGGCCAGGCGACCGAAGTCGGCGGACAGAATCGACGGGGCGACGCGAACGTTCGGCATGGGCGAGCGCGTTTACCTGAACTCGACGAACGCGCGCGACTGGCGTGGTAGGAAGCTGCGCCATGGCCAAGACCCAACCTGCTGTGACCGCAGTGGAGTTGAAGGCGACGATCGAAGGCATCAAGCCCGTCATTTGGCGGCAGCTGCGCGTGCCGACCCAGCTGTCGCTCGAGAAGCTGCACCGCGTCCTCCAGGTCGCCTTCGGCTGGAACGACAGCCACCTCCACGAGTTCGTCGTCGGCAAGACGGTCTACGGCCCGCCGAGCAAGACCTCCGAAGCCGAGAACGAGAAGAAGGTCCACCTGGACGACCTGGGCCTCAAGAAGGGCAAGAAGCTGAGCTACCGCTACGACTTCGGCGACGGCTGGCGCGTGGAGGTGGCGGTCACCAAGCTGCTGACCAGCGGACCTTCCACCTGTGAGTGCCTGGGCGGCGAGCGGGCGGGGCCCATCGAAGACTCCGGCGGCGTGCAGGGCTTCGAGCGCATGCTCGACGTCATGGCCGACCCCGAGCACCCCGAGCACGACGACTTGACGGACTGGATCGGCGGCGCGTTCAACCCCGAGGCCGTCGACCACCACACCATCAACACGCTCCTGCGCCGGCTGAAGTGAGCCCGCCGCGGCCCCGTCGCCCCCGCGCCTGACGGTTGCCAGCGCGCGCGAGGAACGCCAAGGTCGGCGCCATGAACGAGCAGACCAAGCCGTCCATGTCGCCCATGCAGGCCGCGCTGCGCCGCGTCGACAAGCTCAACGCGGTCCTCGAAGTCGCCAAGGTGATGGCGGCCGAGCACAACCTCGAGACCCTGCTCCCGCTCATCATTCGGGAAGCCGCGCGGGTCGTCGACGCGGACCGCTGTTCCCTCTTCATCGTCGATCGCGCGCGCAACGAGCTGTGGAGCCGCGTGGCGCAGGGCACGGCACAGGAGATTCGCCTGCCGCTGGGCCAGGGCATCTCCGGCGCGGTGGCGTCCACCGGCGAGGTCGTCAACCTGGCCGACGCGTACGACGACCCGCGCTTCAACCGCGAGTGGGACGTGAAGAACGGCTACCGCACCCGGTCCATGCTCTGCGTGCCGATGCGGGACACCCGCGGTGAGGTGACCGGCGTCATTCAGGCGCTCAACAAAGAAGAGGGCGTCTTCGACTCCGAAGACACGGAGCTGCTGCTGGCGCTGGGTGGCCAGGCGGCGCAGGCGATCGAGAACGCCATGCTCCACGAGGAGATCAGCCGGCTGTTCGAAGGCTTCGTCCAGGCGTCGGTCATGGCGATCGAATCGAGAGACCCGACCACCGCCGGGCACTCGGGCCGCGTGGCGAGCCTGACGGTGAGCTTGGCCAAGGTGACCGAGCTGGTGCCGGCCGGGCCCTACCGCGGCACGAGCTTCACGCCGGAGCAGATCCAGGAGCTGCGCTACGCGTCGCTGCTGCACGACTTCGGGAAGATCGGCGTGCGCGAGGCGGTGCTGGTGAAGGCCGAGAAGCTGTACCCGCAGGAGACGGAGCAGCTCAAGCAGCGCTTCGACATGGCGCGCAAAGATCGGCTGCTGATCTCCGCCCAGCGCAAGCTCGACGCGGTGAAGCTGCGCGGCGAGAAGGATCTGGACGCGATCGAGCAAGAAGAGAACGAGCGGCTGGCGAAGTCGCTCAAGGAGCTCGACGAGATCCTCGACTTCATCTTGCAGTGCAACCGGCCCACGGTGCTGGCGCAGGGCGGCTTCGAGCGGCTGACGAGCTTGGGGGAGCTGTCCTTCAACGACTCTCGCGATCGCCCGCAGCCGCTGCTGACGCCGCAGGAGATCCAGGTGCTGTCGATTCCCCGCGGCTCGCTGTCGACCACCGAGCGGCGGGAGATCGAGTCGCACGTCACCCACACCTTCCGCTTCCTCTCGCAGATCCCCTGGACGCGCACGCTGCGCCGCGTGCCGGAGATCGCCTACGCCCACCACGAGAAGCTCGACGGCAAGGGCTACCCGCGGTCGATCGGCCCGCAGCAGATCCCCGTGCAGTCGAAGATGATGGCGATCAGCGACATCTACGACGCGCTCACGGCCAGCGACCGGCCTTACAAGAAGGCCGTGCCGCACGAGCTGGCGCTCGACATTCTGAAGAAGGAAGCCGAGGGCGGGCAGCTCGACAAAGATCTGTTCACGATCTTCGTCGAGGCCGACGTGGCCCGCGTCGCCCTCAAGGCGCGCTAGCCGCGAGCGCTCGCTCGAGCGCGGCGTGCACGACGTCTGGCGCGAAGGGCTTCTCGACGCAGCGGTAGCGCGGCAGCCCGTCGACGAAGGCCTTTGCCTCAGGCGTGAAGCTGCCGCCGGTCATGAAGACGCAGCGCTTGGCCAGCGCCGGCGCCCGCTGCGTGAGCGCCGCGAACAGCTCCATGCCCGTCATGTCCGGCATCATCACGTCGCACAGCACGGCGTCGTAGGGCTTGGCCTGGGCCACCAACGACAGCGCTTCTTCACCGCCCACCGCCACGTCCACGTCGAAGCCCTTGAGCATGCGGGCGATCGCGCGGCCGAGCTTCGGCTCGTCGTCCACCACCAAGAGCCGACGACGCTCCGGCCGAGGCATGGCCGGCATGGGCTGCGGCGTCGCCAGCCGCTCGGACTGCGGCGCCTGCGGCCACACCAGGCGGAACGTGCTGCCCTGCCCCACGACGGAGTCCACCTCGAGCCGCCCGCCGGCGCTCTCGACGACGCTCCGGCAGACGGACAGGCCCAAGCCCGTGCCTTCACCCAAGGGCTTGGTGGTGAAGAACGGATCGAAGATGCGGGGCAAGACCTCGGGCGGAATCCCGCGCCCGCTGTCTCGCACCTCGACGGTGACGAAGCCGGCGGGGCCAGGGCGGGCGCTCAGCGTCACCGTGTTCTGCGTCACCGGCTGGTCCGCCGCGAAGGACTGGAGCGCGTTGACGAGCAGGTTGGTGAGCACCTGCGCCAGGCGCGACTCGACCGCCAACACCGGCGGCAGCGGGGGCACGTCGACGACGACCTTGGCCCGGAAGCGCGCCGTGTTCGACGCCATGCGGACGACGGACTGCACCACGGGCAGCAGGTCCACCCCACGCGGGGCCACCTCTTCGGCGCGGGAGAAGACGCGCAGGTCCGACACGATGCTGCGAATGCGCTCCGTCCCCACCGCGCAGTCGGCGAGCAAGGGCTCGAGCTCCCGCCAGACGTCCTGCGCGCTGCCCGGAGAGCCCTGCGCCGCGGCCTGAAGCCGCTGGGTGATCTCCGGCAGGTTCGCCACGACGAAGGCCAGCGGGTTGTTGATCTCGTGGGCGACGGACGCGGCGAGGCTGCCCAGCGACGACAGCCGGTCCTTGAGCAGCAGCCCAGCCTCGACGTTCTTGCGCTCGGCGATGTCCATGATCGCCCCGACGAGGCGCACGGGCACGCCGCTCTCTCGCTCGAGGCCGCCGGTGACGCGCACCCAGCGCCGCCCGGCGTTCGGGAGCAGCAGCTCGTAGTCGAGCTGAAAGTCGTTCCCCGTCGCGAACGCGCGCTGCACGGCGTCGCGCAGCGGCACCGCGTATTCGGGAGCGGCGGTGTCGTAGAGCGAGGTCGACGACGGTTGAAAGCGGTCCGGGCTGCGGCCGGTCAGGCGGTAGAGCTCTTGGGTCCAGAACACCGCCTGCGTCCGCAAGCAGTGTTCGAAGCCGCCGACCCGCGCCAGCGCCTGGGTCTGGGCAATCAGCCGCAGCTCGCGCTGGTGTTCACGCCGAGTGCTCGTCTCGCGCAGCTCACGCCGCACCACCGGACCGAGCCGGGACAAGTCGTACCGCGGCACGACGTCATTCGCGCCGGCCCGCATCAGCTCGACCGCGTGGCGCTCGTCGGCGTGGCCCAGCACCGCGATGAAGGGCACCAGCTCGCGCCGCGCGCGCACCGCCGCCAGCACGTCGAACAGCTTGGGCTCCGGCTCATCCGTGGCCACGACGACGTCGGCGCCCTGGCTCAGCTCCTTGCCCAGCGCGTCGAGCGACGGCGCGTGCACTCCGCCGACGGGCAGGCCGGCCTGCCGAAGGCTCTCCACCACCGGGAGCACCATGTCCGCTGTCCGAGCGACCACGACGACACGCAGCATTTCGAAGTAGAGCGTAGCGCCAGAGCCGTGGGCGAAGCGCCCCCACAGTTTCGCACAGCGCCGCGAGCGGGCCTTTAGTACACCGCTGCGCATGAAGACGGTCGTGGTGGCGCTGGGTGTCGTGACGCTCTTGTTCGGGCTGATCGTGGGGTCTCGATCGAGCAGCATCGCGGTGGAACGTTCGCAGGTGCTCGCCGCGCCGCCGGACGTGGTGTTCGCGGTGCTGAACGACCCGCTCAAGCTCCCCAACACCATGGGCGTGCTCGCGCTGGACCCGCAGGCCCAGATCAAAGCCGCGGGCGCAGCGGGAGTGGACTGGCAGGGCAGCGCGCTGAGCGGCGAAGGCCACGCGGAGCGCACGGCCGCCCAGGCGCCGACTTTGGTCCGCTACGCCTTGACGTACGTCCAGCCGAGCGCGTCGCCGGTGCAGCTCGTCTTCACGCTCGAGCCAAAGAACGACGGCACGAAGGTGACGCTCAAACACGAGGCGACGCGCGGCCTGGGTGAGAAGGCGCGCGCGCTGGTGATGGACTTCGACCGCACGGTCGGGCCGACGCTGGAGGCCAGCCTGGGGCGCCTCGAGGGGCTCGCCAAGGCGGCGATCCCCGCGCCGCCTCCCGCTCCAGAGCCGCCCCCGGAGCCTGCACCCGCAGCGGTCGACGCTGGGCCGACGCCGTGAGCGGGCCGGTGCACTTCGACGCGGAGTACTACTTCCGCTTCTACGAAGACCCGACGACGCGCATCTACCCGCAGGCGCACCACGCCAAGCTCGTCGCCGGCGTCGTCAACCTCGCCGAGTGGTTCATGCAGCGCGTAGACACCGTGCTGGACGTGGGCGCCGGCGTGGGTTGGTGGGGCAAGTGGCTCGCCAGGCACCGGCCAGACGTGCGCTACGTGTCCACCGAGTTCGACGCGCACATCTGCGCGAAGTACGGCCACCGCCAGGCCGACGTGCGCGCGCTGGACTTCAAGGAGCAGTTCGACCTGGTGGTGTGTCAGGGCGTGCTGCCGTACCTGGACGACGAAGGGCTGTCCGCCGCTGCGAAGAGCCTGGCGAAGGTCTGCGGGGGCCTGCTGTACCTCGAGGCCATCACGTCCGAGGACCTGGACGGCGCGGTGGACGTCACGCTCACCGACACGCGCGTGCAGCGGCGGCCGGAGCGTTCGTACCGCGAGGCGTTGGAGCCGCACTTCCGGCAGATCGGCGCGGGGCTCTTCGCGGCGCGGTCGGCGGCGCTGGTCTTCTACCGGCTCGAAGCAAATCCGTAAGAGAGGCGACCGTGGAGATCAGCGTCTTCGACATGTTCAAGATCGGCATCGGGCCGTCCAGCTCTCACACGGTCGGCCCCATGCGCGCCGCCCGCAGATTCGCGGAGCGGCTCAAAGAAGATGGCTTCTTCGACCGGGTGGCGCAGGTCCGCGTGGAGCTGTTCGGCTCGCTGGGCTTCACCGGCAAGGGCCACGGCAGCGACCTGGCCGTCATTCTGGGCTTGGAGGGCGAGCTGCCCGACCTCATCGACCCCGACGTCATTCCCACGCGCGTGGCGAGCGTGACGGCGAACGCGCAGCTGCGGCTGTTGGGTGAGCGGCCGGTGGCGTTCCCGACGGAGGCGATCGTCTTTCACCGCAGGGAAAAGCTCCCGCTCCACTCCAACGGCATGCGCTTCACGGCGCTGGACAGCAGCGGAGCGCAGCTCTGCCAGCGCGTGTACTACTCGGTCGGCGGCGGCTTCGTGGTGAACGACCAGGGCCACCCCGACGCCGGCGTGGAGCGGCCGCAGAGCCGGCCCGCGCCCTACCCGTTCAACACCGGCGAAGAGCTGCTCGTGCAGTGCACCACGCACGGCCTGTCGATCAGCACGCTCATGTGGGCCAACGAGTGTGCGCAGCGGCCGGAGGCCGAGGTTCGCGGCGGGCTGTCTCGCATCGCCCAGGCCATGGAGGCCTGCATTCGCCGCGGGTGTGAGCGCGAGGGCATTTTGCCGGGAGGCCTCAAGGTGAAGCGCCGGGCGGCGAGCCTGTACCGACGGCTGCGCGCGGCGGGCCACGGCGCGGCGGATCCGCTGGTCATCATCGACTGGGTCAACCTGTGGGCGCTGGCGGTCAACGAAGAGAACGCGGCGCAGGGGCGCGTGGTGACGGCGCCGACCAACGGGGCGGCGGGCATCATTCCCGCGGTCATGGAGTACTACCGGCGCTACGTGCCCAACGCGGACGACGACGGCGTGCGCCGCTTCCTGCTCACGGCGGCGGCCATCGGCATTCTCTACAAGAAGAACGCGTCCATCAGCGGGGCGGAGGTCGGCTGCCAGGGTGAAGTGGGCGTCGCGTGCAGCATGGCGGCGGGCGCGCTGACCGAAGTCATGGGCGGGACGCCGGAGCAGGTCGAGAACGCCGCGGAGATCGGCATGGAGCACAACCTGGGGCTCACCTGCGACCCCATCGGCGGGTTGGTGCAGGTGCCCTGCATCGAGCGCAACGCCATGGGCAGCGTCAAGGCGATCAACGCGGCGCGGCTGGCGCTGTCCGGCGACGGCAAGCACAAGGTGTCGCTCGACAAGGTGATCGCCACCATGCGGCAGACGGGGGCGGACATGTCGACGAAGTACAAGGAGACGGCGCGCGGCGGGCTGGCGGTCAACATCATCGAGTGCTGAGGGCGGGTCAGAAGAACAGCTGCGCTTGCAGCCGCACCGTGTGCCTGGGCTGGCCGCCCTTCCCGTCGTCGACGTAGTGGTAGTCGGTCTGCAGCTTCGCGGCGTGCTTGGCCAGGAAGAGACCCACGACGCCGCCGACCTCCCGCGTCTGGTGGAAGCTCGGGTCGGTGCTGGCCGTGGGGAACTGGTGCCCGTAGCGCACCCCCAGCTCGAGCCACGGGAGCAGGTACTGGCCGGCTTGAACGAAGAAGCCCATGCCGGAGCGCGAGTACTCGGTGAGCTGCGCGCCGGCCACCGTGCCGCTCTTGGAGTCGAGGTTCGCTTGCCGCCAGTAGATCTCCGACAGCAGGCTGAAGCCCAGGACCTTGACGTGCAGGTCGGCCGTGAGGTGGTCGTAGGTGAAGCCGCCCAGCCGGTAGACGCCGCCGATCGTCGAGCGCTGGCGGACGGTGTCCTGGTTGTGCGCGAGGCCGACACCGGCCACGAGCCGGAACTTCGACTCGCGGTCCACGTCGCCCTCCACCTTGTCGTCGAGGAAGCCGAAGGGCCCGACGGCGACCCGCGCCGAGTACAGGAGTCCCACGTTGGCGGCGACGCGGTTGCGTCCGTCTCCACCGAACACGCCCAGCCAGTAGCGCAGCCGCTTGCCCCAACCAAAGAGGTCGTCCGAGTACAGGACCAGCCCCATGTCGCGGTCCAGGTTGAACTCGCCGGTGACGAGGGTGCGATCGACGAACTGCAACGAGCTCGAGGACACGACGCGCTGCACGTCGAAGGGCACCTTCAGCTGCCCGAGGCGGACGGAGACGTCGCGAAAGCGGTGCCACTCCACGTAGTAGTCGCGGAGCACGTTGGGCAGATCCGGCTCTTGGTCGAGCGGCGCGAAGGCAAGCTGCAGGTTCAGCGACAGGTGGTGGCCGACGTCGGTCTTCAGCTGCAGGCGCGCGCGCCGCACGAAGACCTGGTTGCTCCGCAGCGTCGTGGTGGTCCCCGGACCGGGGACCACGGCCGCGCCCTGCACTTGCACGCGCCCGCGGAGGTTGACGGTCAGCTCTCCCGCCTTCACCGTCAGCCCTTCGCCCAGCTTCCCCTTGAGCTCCACGCCCGCATCCGGCCCGTCCGTCGGGATCCGCACGGCGAACTGCGTGTGCTCGGCCACGGACGGCGCGGCAGCGACTGCGTCGACGGGGGGGCCGGCGTCGGCGGCGGCAGCCATGACGGGCGGAGCACCGGCGTCGGGCTGGGCGGGCTGCGCGAACGCGCCGAGCGCGCCAACGAGCGAGACGACCACGAAGCACGCGGCGCACGCACGGACGGGTGCGCCGAGGCGGTCGCGCCACGCGCACGGGACTTCGTGGTCCAAGAAGTGGAGCGGCTCCGAGCCCAAGTCGACGCGATCGTATCGACAACCCTTCGAGAAGCGAGGTGCTGTGCCCCCGTCGAAGCGCTCGATCTGTCCTGGGCGCTGGGTTAGGGGGCTGTGCGAAGTTCTCACCGGTCACCGCAGCTCCCGAGGTCGCCATGTCCCTGCCAGTCACCACGACCCTGACCCGGACGCCGAAGACGAAGCCTCCGCTCGACGAGCAGCTGGGCTTCGGGAAATTCTTCACCGACCACCTGTACGCCGCGGACTACTCGGCGGACGGCGGCTGGAAGAACGCCCGCATTCAGCCGTACGGCCCGCTGGCTCTGGACCCCGCCGCCGGCGTGTTCCACTACGGCCAGGCCATGTTCGAAGGATCCAAGGCCTTCCACCACGTCGACGGCGGCACGGTGCTGTTCCGCCCGCACATGCACGCCAAGCGGCTCAACGCGAGCGCGCCCCGGCTGTGCATGCCGACCTTCCCGGAAGAAGACTTCGTCGCGGCCTGCAAGGCGCTGGTGAAGGCGGACCTGGCGTGGGTGCCGACAAAAGAGGCCACCGCGCTGTACCTGCGGCCAACGCTCATCGCGACGGAAGGCTTCTTGGGCGTGCGGCCGGCGAACGACTACCTGTTCTTCATCATCGCCTCGCCCGTCGCCAGCTACTACGGCAAGGGCCTCAAGCCGGTCCGCATCTGGGTCGAGACGGAGCACGTGCGCGCGCCGCGCGGCGGGTTGGGCGCTGCCAAGGCGGGCGCGAACTACGCCGCGTCGCTGGCCGCGGCGATGCGAGCGAAGAAGGACGGGTACGACCAGGTGCTCTGGCTCGACGGACGGGACCACGAGCTCGTCGAAGAGGTCGGCACGATGAACCTGTTCGTCGTCCTGGGGAACAGCCTGGTGACGCCGCCGCTGTCGGACAGCATTCTGGCGGGCGTCACGCGGGACTCGGTGCTGACGCTGGCCAAGGACAAGGGCCTCACCATCGAAGAGCGGCCGATCTCGATGACGGAGCTGCTCGCCGCGAACAAGGCCGGCACGCTCAAGGAAGTGCTGGGCACGGGCACGGCAGCGGTCATCAGCCCCGTCGGCGAGCTGACCACCCGCACGCAGAAGCTGGTCATCAACGGCGGGCAGCCGGGGCCGGTCGGGTTGGACTTGTACGAGACGATCACCGGCATTCAGCGGGGCACCAAGCCGGACAAGTTCGGCTGGCTCGAGCGCGTCTAAAGCGAGGCCTGCGAGAGGCGGCCGCTTCAGTCGAACGTCGGAGCCTTGCGCGAGCCACCGCGGCGGGCGGGCAGCTCGATCGCCAGATCGTGCGTCGCCTTGAGCCGTGCGGTGGCCTCGAGCCACTGCGTCATCGGCGAAGGCTTCGGCGCGGCGGCCTGCTCCAGGAGCGTCGCGTAGGCCTCCGCGCGCAACCCGCCCGCCTCACCGCGCGTCACCGCACCGCGGCCACGAGCGCGTCGATGCTCTTCTTCGCGTCGCCGAACAACATGCGCGTGCCGTCCAAGAAGAAGAGCGGGTTCTCGACGCCCGCGTAGCCGGCGGCCATGCCGCGCTTGAGCACCACCGTCAGCTTCGACTTCCACACTTCGAGCACGGGCATGCCTGCGATGGAGCTGGTCGGATCCGTCAGCGCCGCCGGGTTGACGATGTCGTTCGCGCCGATGACGAGCACCACGTCGGTGCTGGGGAAGTCCTGGTTGATGTGCTCCATCTCCAGGACGATGTCGTACGGCACGCCCGCTTCGGCGAGCAGCACGTTCATGTGCCCGGGGAGCCGGCCGGCGACGGGGTGAATCGCGAAGCGCACGTTCACGCCCTTCTCGCGGAGCAGCCGGGTCAGCTCGTTGACCGCCCCTTGAGCGCGGGACACCGCCATGCCGTACCCCGGCACGATGACGACGCTCTTGGCTTCGCGCAGGCGCTGGCCGACCTCGTCCGCCTTGAGTTCCTTCGCTTCACCCTGTGGCCCGTCCGCCGACTGCGCCGGCTTGGCCCCGTCGCCCGTGCCGAAGCCGCCGAACACCACGCTCAAGATCGACCGGTTCATGGCCCGGCACATGATGATGGAGAGGATCGTCCCCGACGCGCCGACGAGCGCCCCGGTGACGATGAGGAGATCGTTCGCCAGCATGAAGCCCGCCGCCGCCGCCGCCCAGCCCGAGTAGCTGTTGAGCAGCGACACGACGACCGGCATGTCCGCGCCGCCGATCGCCATGACCAGGTGCACGCCGAGCAGGCTCGCCAGCACCGTCATGAGAATGAGGGAGCTCACCCCGTCCGTCCCCGGCGCCTGCATGTACGGCACCGCGAGCCCGACGATCGCCAGCGCCACCACCCCGTTGAGCGCGTGGCGCCCCGGCAGCAGCAGCGGCTTGCCCCCGATGGAGCCCTTGAGCTTCCCCCAGGCGATGATGGAGCCGGTCAGCGTGACGGCGCCGACCGCGACGCCGACCCACACCTCGATGAGGTGCACCGCGTGGCGCACCGAATCGCTCACGTCGATGCCCCGCGGCCCCAGGTACGACGAGAAGCCCACCAGCACCGCCGCCAAGCCCACGAAGCTGTGCAGCATGGCCACCAGCTCCGGCATGCCGGTCATCTCGACGCGCGCCGCCAACATGCCGCCGATGAGGGCGCCCACGCCCATGGCCGCCACGAGCATGGTCAGCCCGTTGACGCGCAGCTCCGGCGTCTCGGTGAGCCACGTCCACGCCGCCACGACGATGGCCAGGCCCATGCCGACCATGCCCGACCAGTTGCCGTCCTTCGCCGTCTCCTGCCGCGACAAGCCGCCCAGCGAGCGAATGAAGAGCACGCCCGCGGACAGGTACGCGACGATCGCCACGCCGCTCATCGGTGACCTCCGCTCGAGGCCGGCTTGGAGTCACCGCGCTGGAACATCTTCAGCATGCGCTGGGTGACGAGGAAGCCGCCGGCGATGTTGATGGCAGCGAAGAGCACCGCCACCGCGCCCAGCACCGACGCGACGTCGAAGCCCGAGCCGACCTGCAGCATGCCGCCGATGATGATGATGCCGGAGATGGCGTTGGTGACGCTCATGAGCGGCGTGTGCAGCGCGGGGCTGACCGACCAGATGACCTGCCAGCCGATGAAGCAGGCCAGCACGAAGACGGTGCTGTGCTGCAGGAAGTCCTGCGGCGCGAAGCGGCCCAGCCCGAACAAGAGCGCGACCACCGCGAGGCTCCCGACGGTGCTGCCCCAGGCTCTGCGCGTGGGCTTCATGATCTGCGTCTGCGCGGGCTTCGCGTCGGCCGGCGGCGCGGCGGCAATCTTCACCGGCGCGGCGGCGGGCTTGGCGGCACCTGCGGGGCTCGGCTCCTTCACCGGCGGCGGCGGCAGCTTTTCACCCAGGTGCAGCACCGTCGCCGGGCGCAGCACGTCGTTCTCGAGGTTCAGCGTGAGCGCCTCGCCGGTGCCCAGCTCGCCCGCCAAGTTCACCAAGTTGATCGCGAAGAACTTGCTCGCCGTCGGCGCGATGCGGCTGGGCAGGTCAGTCAGGCCCAGGATCTTCACGCCCTGGTGCAGCACGACCTCACCCGGCTTGCACAGCTCACAGTTGCCGCCCTGCTCCGCGGCCATGTCCACCACCACGCTGCCCGGCTTGAGCGCTTCGACGACTTCCGTCGGCAGGAGGATCGGCGCCTTCGTGCCCGGCACGAGCGCGGTGGTGATGATGACGTCGACTTCCTTCGCCTGCGCCTTGAAGAGCGCCATCTCCGCGGCGATGAACTCGGGGCTCATCACCTTGGCGTAGCCGCCGCCGCCGTCGCCGGACTCCTGCAGCGTCACCTCGAGGAACTTGGCGCCCAGGCTCTCGACCTGCTCCCGCGCGGCCGAACGCGTGTCGAACGCGCGCACCTCGGCGCCCAGCGCCCGCGCCGCGCGGATCGCGGCGAGCCCCGCGACCCCGG